>JAIBCD010000058.1 GCA_019694335.1 Rhodospirillaceae bacterium
GCCGCGCCGCCAAGATGCTCAAGGAAGACATGGACGCCACCGGCCCGGTCCGCCTCAAGGACGTGGAGGAGGCTCAGGCCGAGATCGTGCGCCTGGTCAAGGAACTGTCCAACTCGGGCCAGATCACCATCTCCGAGGGCGGCGAAGACGGCGAGATGGTCTACTAGACCGGTATCGCTACCACGGGCCGAACCGGGCGGCCTGCGTCCGCTCGCGCCCGAGACCCCACATATACCGCCCCAGACTGGCGCCGCCCGGGGCCACTGGAGGCGTCCCGGCCACCGTGCGGCTAGCATCACCGGACCGCGCCAGCCAGCCAACATGTGCACCCTCACGCCGGGGCAGGGCTCGGGTTTCACCGTCGTCCCGGGCCGGACAGCCCCGCCCGGACAGGTCCGGCGCTCCCCCGAAACCCTAGCCGGGTGAAATTCGCGGCTTTATCCCCAAGCCCAAAAAATCGCGCCCGGTCAAGGGTATTGCGGCCATCAGTGCGCTTGACTCAGGCAAGTCGCGCCGTTTAGATCACGCGTGTTTTACCGGGTGGGAGCGGGGGCTTCTGAGCTGGCTGTAGCGATACATCCACAAATCCCCACAACCATCTGTAAATAATAATAAAAATGGCATTGGCGAATTGCCGCCAAGCCGCCCTTGAACGTCCAGGCTAGGGTGCCGATGCAGAATATTTTGGTCGAATACCTGCCGATCCTGATTTTCCTCGGGATCGCCTTTGGCCTCGCCCTCGTGATCATCATCGCGTCGTTGATCGCCGGCCCCTCCCGTCCTGACCCCGAAAAGACCTCCGCCTATGAGTGCGGGTTCGAAGCCTTCGACGACGCGCGCTCCAAGTTCGACGTGCGTTTCTACCTGGTGTCGATCCTGTTCATCATCTTCGACCTGGAAGTGGCCTTCCTGTTCCCCTGGGCGGTCAGCCTGGGCCGGGTCGGCATCTTCGGCTTCTGGTCGATGATGGTGTTCCTGGGCGTGCTGACCATCGGCTTCATTTACGAGTGGAAGAAAGGAGCGCTGGAATGGGAATAACCGTTCCTGCTCAAGCGGCGGTTGACCCGATCCGGGCGACCACGGCCGACGACGCCAAGGTCATGGCGCGCGTGGCGGGCGAGCTCTCCGACAAGGGCTTTCTGCTGACCTCCGTCGACGCGCTCGCCAACTGGGGCCGCACCGGGTCGATGTGGCCGATGACTTTCGGCCTGGCGTGCTGCGCCGTCGAGATGATGCACGTCGCCATGGCGCGCTATGACTTCGACCGCTTCGGCATGGTGTTCCGCCCGAGCCCGCGCCAGTCCGACGTGATGATCGTCGCCGGCACGCTCACCAACAAAATGGCCCCGGCGCTGCGCAAGGTTTACGACCAGATGCCCGAGCCGCGCTGGGTGATCTCCATGGGCTCCTGCGCCAATGGCGGCGGCTATTACCACTATTCCTACTCGGTGGTGCGCGGTTGCGACCGCGTGGTTCCTGTGGACGTCTATGTGCCGGGCTGCCCGCCCACGGCCGAAGCGCTGCTCTACGGCATCCTGCAGCTCCACAAGAAGATCCGCCGCGTCGGCACGATTGATCGATAAGCGGGTGACCGGTAAGCACACATGACCGCATCAATCGACAAGCTTCAGGAAATCGTCGCGCCGCTTGGCGCGGCCCTTGGCGCCCATGCCACATGCGAACTCAAGCGCGGCAACCTGATCGTGTTCGCCAAGCCGGAATCGATCATCAAGGTGCTAACCACCCTGCGCGACGATCCGCGCCTGACCTTCGACCAGCTCATCGACATCACCGCCGCCGATTATCCTGAACGCGCCGAGCGCTTCGAGGTGGTCTACTTCCTGCTCAGCATGAAGCAGAACCTGCGCGTGATGGTGAAGGTTCTGACCGGGGAAGAGGGCGTGATCCCGACCGCCTGCGGCGTGTGGCCTTCGGCCAACTGGCTCGAGCGCGAAGTGTGGGACATGTACGGGGTCTATTTCTCCGACCATCCCGACCTGCGCCGCATCCTCACCGACTATGGCTTCGAGGGCCATCCGCTGCGCAAGGATTTCCCGCTCACCGGCTATGTCGAGGTCCGCTACGACGAAGACCAGAAGCGCGTGATCTACGAGCCCGTGAAGCTGGCCCAGGATTTCCGCAGATTCGACTTCCTGTCGCCGTGGGAAGGCATCCAGAAGATCCTGCCGGGCGACGAGAAGGCGCCCCCGCCGCCATCCAAGCAGGGGGGCACCTGATATGTCCGAGATTCTCGTGAAAGATAAAAACAGCGCCGAGATCGAGAACTACACCCTCAATTTCGGCCCGCAGCATCCGGCCGCCCACGGCGTGCTCCGCCTGGTGCTGGAGATGGACGGTGAGGTCATCGACCGCTGCGATCCGCACATCGGCCTGCTGCATCGCGGCACCGAGAAGCTGATCGAGTACAAGACCTACCTGCAGGCGGTGCCGTATTTCGACCGCCTCGATTACGTCTCGCCCATGAACCAGGAGCAGACCTTCTCCATCGCGGTGGAGCGTCTCCTGGGCATCACCCCGCCCAAGCGCGCGCAGTATATTCGCGTGCTGTTCGGCGAGATGACCCGCATCCTCAACCACATCATGAACATCGCGTCCTATGCGATGGACGTGGGCGCCATGACGCCGTTCCTGTGGACCTTCGAGGAACGCGAAAAAATCATGGGCTTCTACGACGAAGTCTGCGGCGCGCGCATGCACGCCAACTACGTGCGCCCGGGCGGCGTGTCGCAGGACATGCCCGCCGGCCTGATGGACCGCATCAAGCTGTGGGCCGACGCCTATCCGGCGATGATCGACGACCTGGAAGGCCTGCTGACCGAGAACCGCATCTTCAAGCAGCGCACGGTCGACATCGGCGTGGTGAGCAAGGAACAGGCGATCGCCTGGAGCTTCACCGGTCCGAACATCCGCGCCTCGGGCATTCCGTGGGATCTGCGCAAGTCGCAACCCTATGACAGCTACGAGGATTTCGACTTCGACATCCCGATCGGCAAGCACGGCGATTGCTACGACCGCTACCTCGTGCGCGTCGAGGAAATGCGCCAGTCGGTGAGGATCATCCAGCAGTGCCTTGAGAAGATGCCGTCCGGCCCCGTGCGCGTGAACGACCGCAAGATCATGTCGCCGCCGCGCGCCGAGATGAAGACCTCGATGGAAGCGCTGATCCACCACTTCAAGCTCTACACCGAAGGTTTCAAGGTGCCCGAGGGCGAGGTTTACGCCGCGACCGAAGCGCCCAAGGGCGAATTCGGCGTGTACCTGGTCTCCGACGGCACCAATAAGCCGTACCGTTGCCGTATCCGCGCCCCCGGGTTCACCCACCTGGAAGGCATGGACGCGATGCTGCGCGGCCACATGCTCGCGGACGTTCCGGCCGTCCTTGGTTCCATCGATATCGTGTTCGGCGAGGTCGACCGATGAGTGCGCGCGAACTCGCGAAAGATCAGCCCGCCAGCTTCGCTTTCAACGCGGAGTACCTGGAGCGGGCGAAGAAGGTGATCGCCAAATATCCCGCCGGCCGTCAGGCCAGCGCGGTGATCCCGCTGCTCGACTTCGCGCAGCGCCAGGAAGGCTGGGTGACCCGGCCCGCCATCGAGGCGATCGCCAAGATGCTGGACATGGCCGCGATCCGCGTGCTCGAGGTCGCGACCTTCTACACCATGTTCAACCTGGCGCCGGTGGGGAAGACCCATATCCAGGTGTGCACCTCGCTGTCCTGCGCCGTGCGCGGCGCCGGCGACGTGCTCAAGACCTGCAAGGACAAGCTTGGCATCGATGCCGGCGACGTCACGGCAGACAAGGCTTTCTCCTTGATCGAAGTGGAATGCTCGGGCGCCTGCGTCAACGCGCCGGTGGTGCAGATCGGCGACGACTACTACGAGGACGTCGATCCTGCCTCCATGGCCAAGCTGATCGACGCCTTCAAGCGCGGCGAGACGCCGAAGTACGGCTCGATGATCGGCCGCGACGGCTCGGCGCCCGCCGGCGAGCCGATCACCCTCACCGAAGATCCGACCAAACCCATCCCGAAGCAGGATCTGGCCGCCGCCAAGGCTGCTTTCGAGAAAGCAAAAGCGGAAGCGGCCGCCAAAGCCGCCGCCCCGAAGGCCTGAGGAAGCGCACATGCTCGCCGACAAGGACCGCATCTTCACCAATCTCTACGGCCGCCACGACTGGCGCCTCAAGGGTGCCCGCGCCCGTGGCGACTGGGACGGCACCAAGGAACTGATGCTGATGGGCGCCGACTGGATCATCGACGAGATGAAGCGGTCGGGTCTGCGCGGGCGTGGCGGCGCCGGATTCCCGACCGGCCTCAAGTGGTCGTTCATGCCCAAGCAGGAAAGCGACCGTCCGCATTACCTGGTCGTCAACGCCGACGAAGGCGAGCCCGGCACCTGCAAGGACCGGGACATGCTGCGCTACGATCCGCACAAGCTGATCGAGGGATGCCTGCTCGCCAGCTTCGCGATGAAGGCGCACGCCTGCTACATCTACATTCGCGGCGAGTTCTACAACGAAGCCTCCAACCTCCAGGTCGCCATCGACGAGGCCTACGAGGCCGGCCTGATCGGCGATAACGCCTGCGGTTCAGGCTGGAAGTTCGACCTCTACCTGCATCGCGGCGCCGGCGCCTATATCTGCGGCGAGGAGACCGCGCTGATCGAGAGCCTGGAAGGCAAGAAGGGCCAGCCGCGCCTGAAGCCGCCGTTCCCGGCGGGCGTCGGCCTCTACGGCTGCCCGACCACGGTCAACAATGTCGAGAGCATCGCGGTGGCGCCGACCATTCTGCGGCGCGGTGCGTCCTGGTTCGCCGGCATCGGCCGCCCGAACAACACCGGGACCAAGGTTTTCTGCATCTCCGGCAATGTGAACAAGCCCTGCAATGTCGAAGACTCCATGGGCATCCCGCTCAAGGAACTGATCGAGAAGCATGCCGGCGGCGTGCGCGGCGGCTGGGACAACCTGCAAGGCATCATCCCGGGCGGTGCGTCGGTGCCGATCCTGCCCAAGTCGATCTGCGACACCGTGCTGATGGATTTCGATTCCTTACGTGACGTGAAATCCGGCCTCGGCACGGCGGCCGTCATGGTGATGGACAAGTCGCAGGACGTGGTTGCCTGCATCTCGCGGCTCTCGGATTTCTACAAGCATGAGAGCTGCGGCCAGTGCACGCCGTGCCGCGAGGGTTGCGGCTGGCTGGCGCGCGTGATGCGCCGCATGGTCAAGGGCGACGCCACGCTTGAGGAAATCGATACGCTCGAGCAGGTCACCTATCAGATCGAAGGCCACACCATCTGCGCGCTGGGCGATGCCGCGGCGTGGCCGGTGCAGGGCCTGATCCGGCATTTCCGGCCCGAGCTGGAACGGCGCATCCGCGATTACCGCGACGCCAAAGTCCGCAACCGGGCGGCGTGAGGAGAAGGGGACAATGCCTAAACTCACGGTCGACGGTATCGCGGTAGAAGTTCCGCCGAACGCCACCATCCTGCAGGCGGCGGAGCAGGCGGGCGTCGAGATTCCGCGTTTCTGCTATCACGAGCGCCTGTCCATCGCCGGCAACTGCCGCATGTGCCTGGTGGATGTCGAGAAGTCGCCCAAGCCGGTCGCGTCCTGCGCGATGCCGGCGGCCGAAGGCATGGTGGTGCACACCCGCTCCGACCGCGCCAACAAGGCGCGCGCCGGCGTCATGGAATTCCTGCTGATCAACCATCCGCTCGACTGCCCGATCTGCGACCAGGGCGGCGAGTGCGACCTGCAGGACCAGGCGATGGCCTACGGCGCCGACCGCGGCCGCTTCCACGAGAACAAGCGCGCGGTGAAGGACAAGGATCTGGGCCCGCTGGTGGCCACGACCATGACCCGCTGCATCCACTGCACCCGCTGCGTGCGTTTCGCGACCGAAGTCGCGGGCGTGCCGGAACTGGGCGCGGTCGCGCGCGGCGAGAACATGGAGATCACCAACTACCTCGGCCAGATGCTGTCGTCGGAACTGTCCGGCAATGTGGTGGACCTGTGCCCGGTGGGCGCACTCACCAACAAGCCCTATGCCTTCGGCGGCCGTCCGTGGGAATTGCGCAAGACCGAATCCATCGACGTGATGGATGCGGTCGGCACCAATATCCGCGTCGACGCCCGCGAACAGAGAGTCATGCGCGTGCTGCCGCGCATCCACGAGGACGTGAACGAGGAATGGCTGGCCGACAAGAGCCGCCAGGCTTGCGACGGCCTCTCCAACCAGCGCCTCGACCGCCCGTATGTGCGCAAGAACGGCAAGCTGACGGAAGCGACATGGCAAGAGGCGTTCGCCGCGGTCACGGCGAAAGTCCGCGGCCTGCCGGGCGCCAAGGTCGCGGCCATCGCCGGCGACCTGTGCGACGCCGAGAGCATGTTCGCGCTCAAGGAACTGATGACCGCGCTGGGTTCCACCAACATCGACTGCCGCCAGGACGGCGCCGCGCTCGATGCCAGGAACCGCGCTTCCTATATCTTCAACACCTCCATTGCCGGCATCGAGCAGGCCGACGCGATCCTGATCATCGGCTCCAATCCGCGTACCGAAGCGCCGATCCTCAACGCCCGCATCCGCAAGCGCTACCTCAAGGGCGGCTTGCAGGTGGGCGTGATCGGCCCGCAGGTCGACCTGACCTACAAGGCCAAGAACCTCGGCAACGACGCGGGCATCGTTTCCCAGATCGCGTCGGGTTCGCATGAATTCGCGAATGTGCTGAAGAACGCCAAGAAGCCGATGCTGATCGTCGGGCAGGGGGCGCTCGCCCGCGCCGACGGCGCCCAGATCCTGGCCGCCGCGAAGCAGATCGCGGACTCCTGCGGCCTGATCAAGGACGGCTGGAACGGCTTCAACGTGCTGCACACCGCCGCGGCGCGCGTCGGCGGCCTCGACCTGGGCTTCGTGCCCGGCAATGGCGGCAAGGACGTGCGCGGCATCCTCGATGGCGCTTCCAAGGGCGAGATCGAAGTGGTCTATCTGCTCGGCGCGGACGAAATCGACAGCGCCAAGCTCGGCAAGGCTTTCGTGATCTATCAGGGCCACCACGGCGATCGCGGCGCCCATCGCGCCGACGTCATCCTGCCGGGCGCGGCCTATACCGAGAAGGACGGCCTTTACGTCAACACCGAGGGCCGCGTGCAGGCCGCTCTGCGCGCCGTGTTCCCGCCCGGCGACGCCCGCGAGGACTGGACCATCATCCGCGCGTTGTCGGAGAGCCTCGGCAAGGCGCTTCCGTTCGACAATCTGGCGCAATTGCGCGCGCGCCTGCGCGATGCGGCCCCCACCTTCGCCACCGTGGACAAGGTCCAGCCCGCGGCCTGGGGCGCATTCGGAACCGCCGGGCAGGTGAACGCCACGCCGTTCGAATACCCGGTGAAGAACTACTACATGACAGACCCCATCAGCCGCGCCTCGCGCACCATGGCGCGCTGCACCGAAGCGTTCGTGATGGGCGGCGCCCAAAAGACCGGGACGGATGGTTGATATGACCTGGGCCGAATTCCTCGACGGTTATCTCATTCCCTTCGCCTGGATCGCGGGCAAGATCCTGCTGTTCGCGGTGCCGATCATGATCGGCATGGCGTTCCTGACGCTCGCCGAGCGCCGCATCATCGGCGCCATGCAGTTGCGCATCGGTCCGAACGTGGTCGGCCCGTTCGGCCTGCTGCAACCGTTCGCCGACGCGGTGAAGCTGCTGTTCAAGGAAACCGTGATCCCCACGGGCTCCAGCCCGGTGGTGTTCTTCCTGGCGCCCATGATCACCTTCACCCTGGCGCTGATCGCCTGGGCGGTGATGCCGGTCGCGCGCGAATGGGTGATCTCGGACCTCAATGTCGGCGTGCTCTACCTGTTCGCCATCTCCTCGCTCGGCGTCTACGGCATCGTCATGGCCGGCTGGGCGTCCAACTCGCGCTACGCCTTCCTGGGCGCCATGCGCTCGGCGGCGCAGATGGTTTCCTACGAAGTCTCCATCGGCTTCGTGATGATCTCGGTACTGATGACCGCCGGATCCTTGAACCTGTCCAAGGTGGTCGAAGCCCAGACCCACATGTGGTACTTCGTGCCGCACTTCCCGATGTTCATCGTGTTCTTCATCTCGGTGATCGCGGAAACCAACCGCCACCCCTTCGACCTGCCCGAAGCGGAATCCGAACTGGTCGCGGGCTTCATGACCGAATACTCGTCCATGGCCTTCGCGCTGTTCTTCCTCGGCGAATACATGAACATGATCATGATGTCGGGGATGATCTCGGTCTTGTTCCTGGGCGGCTGGCTGCCGCCGTTCGGCATCCACATCATGGGCCACGAACTCGGCCTGATGTGGTTCTTCCTCAAAGTGTGTTTCTGCCTGTTCGTGTTCATCTGGGTGCGCGCCACGTTCCCGCGCTTCCGCTACGACCAGCTGATGCGGTTGGGTTGGAAGGTGTTCCTGCCGTTCTCGCTGGTGTGGCTGATCCTCACCGCCGGATACCTGCTGTACTCGGGCAAGGTGGGGTAGGAGATCAAAATGGCGTTCCTCGACCAAACCGCCCGCGCCGCGCTGCTCACGGAACTCGTGTCCGGGATGTGGCTGACCCTGAAGTACATGTTCAAGCCCAAGGTCACGCTCAACTACCCGAACGAGAAGGGCCCGCTGTCGCCGCGTTTCCGCGGCGAGCATGCGCTGCGCCGCTATCCCAACGGCGAAGAGCGCTGCATCGCCTGCAAGCTGTGCGAGGCGATCTGCCCGGCCCAGGCCATCACCATCGAGGCCGAACCGCGCGCCGACGGCAGCAGGCGCACCACGCGCTACGACATCGACATGACCAAGTGCATCTACTGCGGTTTCTGCGAGGAAGCCTGCCCGGTGGACGCGATCGTGGAAGGCCCGAACTTCGAGTTCGCCACCGAGACCCACGACGAACTGCTCTACGACAAGAACAAGCTGCTCTCGAACGGCGACCGCTGGGAAAAAGAACTCGCCAAGCGGCTCGAACTCAACGCGCCGTACCGCTGAGACTGGGGTTGGGGATGACCAAGACTGAATACAAGACGGGGAGGGCAGGCGCATGATCGTCGCATCGCTCGCCTTCTACCTGTTCGCCATCGTCGGCGTGATCTCGGCGCTGAACGTGATCTTCCAGCGCAACCCGGTGCATTGCGTGCTGTGGCTGATCCTGACGTTCTTCAATGCCGCCGGCCTGTTCGTGCTGCTGGGCGCGGAATTCGTCGCCATGATCCTGGTGGTGGTCTACGTCGGCGCCGTGGCCGTGCTGTTCCTGTTCGTGGTGATGATGCTCGACATCAACGTCACCATGATGCGCGAAGGCTTCATGAAATATCTGCCGGTGGGCGCCCTGATCGGCATCATCCTGTTCGTGGAACTGGCGGCGGTCTACGGCGGCTGGGTCATGTCGCCGGACGCGCAGGGCCTGCGCGTGGTGCCGGCGCCGCTGGACATGCCGAATACCGAAGCCATCGGCGCGGTGCTCTATACCGATTACGTCTACCTGTTCCAGGGCGCGGGCCTGGTGCTGCTGGTCGCCATGATCGGCGCCATCGTGCTGACCCACCGCAAACGTACCGGTGTGCGCAAGCAGAAGATCGCCGACCAGGTGGCGCGCAAGGCCTCCGAGACCCTGTCCGTGGTCAAGGTCGAGACCGGGAAGGGCATCTCGTGAACCAACTCATCTCCACCGGCCCGCTCGCGATCGGGCTCGCGCACTTCCTCACGGTCGGCGCGATCCTGTTCACGCTCGGCATTTTCGGGATCTTCCTGAACCGGAAGAACCTGATCATCATCATGATGTCGATCGAGCTCATGCTGCTCGCGGTCAACATCAACCTCGTGGCGTTCTCTTCGTTCCTGGGGGATCTGGTCGGCCAGGTGTTCACCATGCTGGTGCTCACCGTCGCGGCCGCCGAAGCCGCCATCGGTCTCGCCATCGTCGTGGTGTTCTACCGCAACCGGCGCACGATCGAAGTCGAAGACATCAATGAGATGAAGGGATAACCGCCGTGCTTCTGGTAGGTTCCGTCTTCCTGCCCCTGATCGGGGCGTTCATCGCCGGGTTCTTCGGCCGCATCATCGGCGACCGTGCGTCGCAGATCGTGACCTGCCTGGGCATCGGCCTCGCCGCCCTGTGCGCGATCCCCACGTTCTACGATGTGGCGCTGCACGGCCATGCCCAGACCGTCAACATCATGACTTTCCTGTCGTCGGGCACCTTCGAGGCCAACTGGGCGCTGCGGTTCGACACCCTGTCCGCCGTGATGGTGCTGACCGTCACCAGCGTCTCGACGCTCATTCACATCTACGCCGTCGGCTATATGTCCCACGACGACTCCCAGCCGCGCTTCATGGCGTACCTGTCCTTGTTCTCCTTCGCCATGCTGATGCTGGTGACGGCCGACAACCTGGTGCAGCTGTTCTTCGGCTGGGAAGGGGTGGGCCTGGTGTCCTACCTGCTGATCGGTTTCTGGTTCAAGAAACCCAGCGCCAACGCCGCCGCCATCAAGGCCTTCGTGGTGAACCGTGTCGGTGACTTCGGTTTCCTGCTCGGGATCTTCGCGGTCTATTTCCTGTTCGACGCCGTGCAGTTCGACGTGATCTTCGCCGCCGCGCCCGGCAAGGCGGACGCGAGCGTGACCTTTTTCGGCATCAACGCCCACGCCCTGACCTTCACCTGCCTCTTGTTGTTCGTCGGCGCCATGGGCAAGTCGGCCCAGATCGGCCTGCACACCTGGCTGCCGGACGCCATGGAAGGCCCGACCCCCGTGTCCGCGCTGATCCACGCCGCGACCATGGTGACCGCGGGCGTGTTCCTGGTGGCGCGCATGTCGCCGCTGTTCGAGTTCGCCCCGAACGCGCTGGCTTTCGTCACCTTCATCGGCGCGACCACCTGCTTCTTCGCCGCCACCTGCGGCCTGGTGCAGAACGACATCAAGCGCATCATCGCTTATTCGACCTGCTCGCAGCTGGGCTACATGTTCTTCGCCTGCGGCGTCTCCGCCTATCAGGCGGGTGTGTTCCACCTGATGACCCACGCCTGGTTCAAGGCGCTGCTGTTCCTGGGCGCCGGCTCGGTGATCCACGCCATGTCGGAAGAGCAGGATATCCGCAAGATGGGTGGGATCTGGAAACTGATCCCGGTGACCTTTACGGTCATGGTGATCGGCAACCTGGCGCTCACCGGTATCCCGCCGTTCGCCGGCTATTTCTCCAAGGACACCATCCTTGAGGCGGCGCTCGCCGCTCACACCTCGACCGGCAACTACGCCTATCTGCTCGGCATGATCGTGGTGTTCCTGACCTCGTTCTACTCCTGGCGCCTGACGTTCCTGACGTTCTTCGGCGCCCCCCGGGCCGACCACCACACCATGGAGCACATCCACGAAAGCCCGAAGATCATGACCATCCCGCTCGGCATCCTGGCCGTGGGCGCGGTGTTCGCGGGGATGCTGGGCGTGCACTTCTTCGTCGGCGAAGGCCGCGAGCATTTCTGGGGCGAGGCCATCAAGGTGCTGCCGATCCAGGATTCGCTCCATAAGATGGAAGAGCACGAAGAACATATGACCCTGGTAGGCCATCTGGTCGCGCTGCTGCCGCTGCTGCTCAGCCTCTCGGGGCTCGCGCTCGCCTATCTGTTCTACATCCGCCGTCCGGAGATCCCGGGCAAGCTGGCCGCCAATTTCCCGGCGCTCTACCAGTTCCTGCTCAAGAAGTGGTACTTCGACGAACTCTACGACTTCCTGTTCACCAAGAACGCCTTCCGCATCGGCAGATTCCTGTGGAAACGCGGTGACGCCGGCGTCATCGACCGCTTCGGCCCGGATGGCCTGTCGGCGCTGACCGCCAACGCCGCACGCCGCCTGGGCGGCCTGCAGTCGGGTTACCTCTACCACTACGCCTTCGCCATGATCGCGGGCATCGCCCTGATCGTGACCTGGTTCGTCGTCGGAAAACCGGGTTAGGGGCGGGGACACCAACATGGGTAACTTCCTTACACACTCCCCGATCCTCTCGATCATCACCTTCCTGCCGCTGGTGGGGGCGCTGGTGATCCTCGCGATCGGCGGCAAGCCGGACGTGGTGGCCAGGCAGTCGCGCATCATCGCGCTGTGGACCACCTTGCTGACTTTCGTGCTGTCGCTGACGATCTGGATCTATTTCCAGCCGGGCACCGCCGCGTTCCAGTTCGAGGAGCGCTTCGACTGGTTGCCGCAGTACAAGATCGGCTACCACATGGGCGTGGACGGCATCTCGATGCTGTTCGTGATCCTGTCCACCTTCCTCATGCCCATCTGCATCCTGGCCTCGTGGGAAGCCATCGAGAAGATGGTGCGCGAGTACATGGTCGCCTTCCTGATCCTCGAGACCATGATGGTCGGCATGTTCTGCGCCATGGACATGGTGCTGTTCTACGTCTTCTTCGAAGGCGTGCTGATCCCGATGTTCCTGATCATCGGCGTCTGGGGCGGCGGGCGGCGTGTCTATTCCGCCTTCAAGTTCTTCCTTTATACCCTCACCGGGTCGGTGCTCCTGCTGGTGGCCTTGCTCGCCATGTACTTCCAGGTCGGCACGACCGACATCCCGGCCCTGATGCAGGCCCAGTTCAGCCGCGAAATGCAATATTGGCTGTGGCTCGGCATGTTCGCGTCCTTCGCGGTCAAGGTGCCGATGTGGCCTGTCCACACCTGGCTGCCCGACGCCCACGTCGACGCGCCCACCGCCGGGTCGGTGATCCTGGCCGGCGTGCTGCTGAAGATGGGCGGGTACGGGTTCCTGCGGTTCTCGCTGCCGATGCTGCCCGAGGCATCCGCGTATTTCACGCCGCTGGTCTACACGCTCTCGGTCATCGCGGTGATCTACACCTCGCTCGTGGCGCTGGTGCAGGAGGACATGAAGAAGCTGATCGCCTATTCGTCGGTCGCGCACATGGGCTTTGTCACCATCGGCGTGTTCTCCGCCAACCAGCAGGCGGTGGAAGGCGCGATCTTCCAGATGCTCTCCCACGGCGTGGTCTCGGGCGCCTTGTTCCTGTGCGTCGGCGTGGTCTACGACCGCCTGCACACCCGCGAAATCGGCCGCTACGGCGGTTTGGTCAACAACATGCCCAAGTACGCCTTCGCCTTCATGGTGTTCATGATGGCCTCGGTCGGCCTTCCCGGCACCGCCGGCTTCGTCGGCGAATTCCTGGTGCTCGGCGGTACCTTCCAGGTTTCCACCTGGACCGCCCTGCTGGCCGCGACCGGCGTGATCCTGGGCGCCGCTTACATGCTCTATCTCTACCGGCGCGTGGTGTACGGCGAACTGACCAAGGACGACGTCAAGGCCATGCTCGACCTGGAGCCGCGCGAAATCGCGATCTTCGTGCCGATCCTCATCGTGGTGATGTGGATGGGCGTGTACCCCATGTCGTTCCTCGGCATCATGAACCAGTCCGTGGCCGAGTTGGTCTCGGGCTATCACGCCGCCCTCAAGAACTCCGCCGACATCGCGCCGCTCGGCAGCCAGTTCCTGGCCTGGCTGCGGTAAGGAATAACGACCATGCCCGCCTTCCTCATCCCCGCGGTCCCCGAGCTGTTCATGGCCATCGCCGCCATGGTGCTGCTGCTCGCCGGCGTGTTCCGCGAGAAGGACTCCACCGCGATCCTGTCCTGGCTGTCGGTGGGCGTGATGGCCGTGGCCGTCGGCCTGATCCTCAACATCAAGGGCTCCGGCACCGCGTTCAACGACCTGTTCGTGGTCAACGCGTTCACGTCCTTCGCCAAGATCCTGACCCTGATCGGGGCCGGGCTCACGCTTCTCCTGATCAATTCCTGGGCGCATGAGGAGAACGTCGCGCGCTTCGAACTGCCGGTCATCGTGTTGTTCTCGACCATCGGCATGATGATGATGATCTCGGCCAACGACCTGATCTCTCTCTATGTCGGCCTGGAACTGCAGAGCCTGTCGCTCTATGTGCTGGCCGCCTTCCGGCGCGACAACGCGCGCTCGACCGAAGCCGGCGTGAAGTACTTCGTCCTGGGCGCGCTCGCCTCGGGCCTGCTGCTCTACGGGTCTTCGCTGGTCTACGGCTTTGGCGGCACCACCACCTTCGACGGCCTCGCCACCGCCATCAAGTCCGGCCCCAGCAGCGTCGGCGTCATCGTCGGCGTGGTGTTCGTGATCTCGGGCCTGGCGTTCAAGGTCTCGGCCGCGCCGTTCCACATGTGGACCCCGGACGTCTACGAAGGCGCGCCCACGCCGATCACCGCGTTTTTCTCCGTTGCACCCAAGGTCGCCGCTCTGTGCCTGTTCCTGCGCGTGCTGGTCGGGCCGTTCGCCCCCATGATCGAGCAGTGGCAGCAGGTGATCGTGCTGATCTCCATCCTCTCCATGCTGTGGGGCTCGGTGGCGGCCATCACCCAGAAGAACATCAAGCGCCTGATGGCCTACAGCTCCATCGGCCATGTCGGCTATGCCCTGATCGGCCTCGCGGTCGGCAACGAGGAGGGCGCGCGCGGCCTGCTGTTCTACCTGCTGATTTATGTCCTCATGAACGTGGGCACCTTCGCGGTGATCCTGTCCATGCGCGTCAAGGGCCGCTATGTCGAGGACATCACCGACCTCGCCGGGCTGGCCAAGCACAACCCGCTGATGGCCGCAGCGCTGGCCGCGCTGATGTTCTCCATGGCCGGCATCCCGCCGCTGGCCGGATTCCTCGGGAAGTACTTCATCTTCGTGGCCGCGGTGAATGCCGGTTTCGTACCGCTCGCCATCATCGGCCTCCTGGCCAGCGTCATCGGCGCGTTCTATTATATCCGCATCATCAAGCTGGCGTACTTCGACGAAGCCACCGTGCGGCTCGACAAGCCCGGCCTGCTGACGGGCGTGCTCATGGCGGCATCGAGCATCCTGATGCTGGTGTACTTCATCTACCCCGCGCAGCTGGTGAGCGGGGCCGAGTCAGCCGCCAAGGCTTTGTTCCTCGGCTAAGCTTTTCACCCGTCCCGAAAGGCCGGGCATGAACGATGTCTACATCTCCGCCGCCCATGCGCCGCCGGAACCGTACCTGCCCACGGGCTGGAAGCTCATGGCTTTCGAGAGCCTGGACAGCACCAACAGCGCGCTGCTTCGCCTGATCGAAAGCGGCGCCGAGCTGACCGAGGGCACGCTGATGTGGGCAAACACGCAGACCGGCGGCCGCGGCCGCGCGGGCCGCACCTGGGAAGGCCCGCCCGGCAATGTCTATGCCTCCTACCTGATCGCGGCGCCCGCGCGCGCGCAGGACGCCCCGCAGATCGGTTTCGTCGCCGCCCGCGCCGTGGCGGACACCATTCTCGATCTCCCGCGCCACAACACCGCGCCGCCCAAGGTCACCTGCAAATGGCCCAACGACGTCCTGGTGGAAGGCGCCAAGGCGTCGGGAATCCTGCCGGAACTCGCGAGCGCGGCCGGCAAGAACTGGATCGTGCTCGGCATCGGCATCAACCTGAAATCCGTCGAGGTCGCCAATCCCGCATACCCTGTCACAGCACTCGCCGATCACCATATCGACACCACCGCGGGCCATGTGCTGACCGTGCTGTCGCGTTTCCTTGCGGCGGGCCTGGCGACATGGCGTGACCAGGGCTTTGAAGCCACGCGCGCCGCCTGGCTGGAAATGGGGCCTGAGATCGGCGCGCCGGTCACCGTGAACCCGGGAAAGGGGCCGGTCACGGGTGCTTTCGGCGGCCTCGACACCGACGGCGCGCTGTTGCTGGATGGACCGGGTGGGCGGCAGCGTATCCTCGCCGGCGATGTCTTGTTGGGAGGCGCCTGATGCTGCTGGCCATCGACTGCGGCAACACCAATATCGTGTTCGCGATCTACGACGGCGAACACCTGCGCGGCCAATGGCGCGCCGCCACCAAGACCGAACGCACCTCGGACGAGTTCGGCGTGTGGCTGATCGAGGTCATCGAGCGCGACGGACTGGCCGCGGACCAGGTCACCGCCGCCATCGTCGCCTCGGTGGTACCGGGCCGGAACTTCGACCTCGCGCGCATGTGCGAGAAATACTTCAAGTCGAAGGCGCGCTTCATCGGCGACAAGGATCTCGACCTCGGCACCACGGTGCGGGTGGACAACCCGAAAGAAGCCGGCGCCGACCGGGTTATCAATGCCATCGCGGCGCACGCTACCTATGGTGGGCCGCTGATCATCATCGATTTCGGCACCGCCACCACCTTCGACGTAGTCGACGCCACGGGCGCTTACTGTGGCGGTTGCATCGCGCCGGGCATCAATCTCTCCATGGAAGCCCTGCATATGGCGACCGCGCAGTTGCCGCGCCTGCCGGTGGTGAACCCGGGGCAGGCGCCGGTCGTCGGCACCAATACCGTGGCCGCCATGACCTCGGGTGTATTCTGGGGCTACATCGGGTTGATCGAGGGCCTAGTGGCGCGCATCAAGACCGAGCGCGAGGCGATCGAGAAACGCAAACTGCGCGTCGTCGGCACCGGCGGACTTGCCCCGCTGTTTGCCGAGGCTACATCGGTGATCGAGCATATCGACCACGACCTGACCCTGCGCGGCCTGCTTCAGGTCCATCAGCGCAATAGCAAATAATTGATTTTGTTTAGTTATCTTGAAGCGTAGAAAGCCAAAACCCGACACCGACCTGCCCCAGGGCCTGAACAAGGGCCTGTGGTTCGTGCCCCTGGGCGGGGCCGGCGAGATCGGCATGAACCTCAACCTTTACGGCTGCGACGGCGACTGGCTGATGGTCGACCTCGGCGTCACTTTCGGCGACGACACCATCCCGGGCCTCGACGTGGTAATGCCGGACCCGAGTTTCATCGCCGAGCGGCGCGAGCATCTCAAAGGCCTGATCGTCACCCACGCGCATGAGGACCACATCGGCGCCGTGGCCTACCTGTGGCCGCTGTTGAAGTGCCCGGTCTACTGCACGCCGTTCGCCGCGGCGTTCCTGGCCTACAAGCTCAAGGAGACCGGCCTCGAGGACGAAGTTCCGGTGACGGTGATTCCCCTGGGCGGGCAAGCCAAGATCGGCCCGTTCACCGTCGACTTCATCACGCTCACCCATTCCATCCCGGAGCCCAACGCGCTCGCGATCCGTTCCAGGTACGGCACCGTTTTCCACACCGGCGACTGGAAATTCGACCCCGAACCCCTGGTCGGCGAAGCCACCGACATGACCGCCTTGCGCAAGCTGGGCGACGAGAATGTGCTGGCATTGGTCGGGGATTCCACCAACGTCTTCACCGACGGCGAGGCCGGGTCCGAACGCGAGGTGCGCGACAGTCTCCAAGAACTGTTCGGGCGCTACACCGGACGTATCGCGGTGGGCTGTTTCGCCTCCAACGTGGCGCGGCTGGATTCCATCGCCCGCGCCGCGCGCGCCAATGGCCGCGAGGTGGCGCTGGTAGGCGCATCGCTCTGGCGCATCGCTGAAACCGCCCGGCGTACCGGTTATCTCGCCGATGACTTGCGTTTCTACGAGGCGTCTGACGCCGCCTACCTGCCGCGGGACAAGGTGCTCTACATCTGCACGGGCAGCCAGGGCGAGGGGCGTGCCGCGCTGATGCGCATCGCCTTCGATATGCATCCCGATGTGCACCTGGAGGAAGGCGACGTCTGCATCTTCTCCTCGCGCGTGATTCCGGGGAACGAGAAGGCGATCGCCAAGGTGCAGAACCAGCTCGCGCGCAATAACGTCGAGATCGTCACCACGCGCGACCATTTCATCCATGTCTCCGGCCATCCGGCCAAGGACGAGTTGCGGGCGATGTATCAGACGGTGCGCCCGCGCGTGGCCATCCCGGTGCACGGCGAGGCCATGCATATGCGCGCCCACGCGGAACTGGCCAAGGAGTGCCAGGTGCCGCATACGGTGCTGGTGGAAAACGGCGGCGCGGTGCGGCTCGCGGTCAAACCCGGCGAGGACGGTTCCGGTGCGCATGTCGCCGGCAAGGTCTGGGCCGGACGCTACACCTGGGAAGAGGGGCAGGTGGTGCCGCTCTCGGCGCCGTCGCTCAAGGACCGCAAGAAGATGTTCTACGAAGGCGCGGCGGTGGTGACGGTCAGCCTCTATGAGGACGGCGAGATCGCCGACGACCCGCAGGTCACGGTGCTCGGCACCAGCGACCCGCGCGACGCGCGGGACTGGGATGATCTGTTGAGCAACGCCATCGCCCGGCTGCCCAAGAAAGCCAAACGCGACGACGACACGGTCGAGGAGACCCTGCGCAACGCGGTCCGCAAGGCGTTTTCACCGCGCAAGCCGGTGGTCAAGGTTCATTTGCAAAGGGTATGATGGAAACACCATGATCGGCCGTTTGAACCATGTCGCCATCGCCGTGCCGGACCTCGCGGCCGCGACCGCCACTTACCGTGATGTGCTGGGCGCCAAGGTCTCCGCGCCCCAGGATCTGCCCGCGCACGGCGTCACGGTCGTTTTTGTGGAATTGCCCAACACCAAAATCGAACTCCTGCATCCGCTGGGCGACAAATCGCCCATCGCCAAGTTCCTGGAAAGCAACCCGGCCGGCGGCATCCACCACATGTCGTTCGAGGTCGAGGACATCTACAAGGCCCGCGACCAGCTCAAGGCATCGGGCAAGCGCGTGCTGGGTGACGGCGAACCCAAAATCGGCGCTCATGGAACGCCGGTGCTGTTCCTGCACCCCAAGGATTTCGCGGGAGCCTTGGTGGAAATTGAGGAGGTCGCCAGAAAATGAACCGGTGGCTGATCCTGACGGGGATTTTATTCGCGCATGCGCCTGCCTTCGCCCAAAGTCAAACGGCGTCCATTTCGGTGAGCGACTGCCAGCGCATCGTCAGCCATAAGCCGAACGCCGATGTCGAATACAAACCCGGTGTCGATGTCCACGGCAAACCCGTCGTTCCGGCCGATGTGGGCGGCGGCTACGGCATGACCTTACCCGAAAGCATCGACATCCAGATCGGCGTCGATCTCGCCGACCGCCTCGCGCTGCGCGACGCCCGCAATAAGGGTAAAAGCCAGGAGCCGGTGCGCAAGGTGATGCCGTTCGCGGGCTACGCGCCCCTGGGCACGCTTTCGGTTCGGGGCAACGATCTCTACTGGAACGACCAGCGCCTACAGCCACAGGACGAAGCATTGCTCGCATCCGCCTGCCGCCAGGGTTTCAACGCCAAGGGCATCGTGCTGCCCACCGACAAACCCCAGCCGCCGGGAAAGTAGAGGCGAGGAGTATAGGTAAGAATGACTAGCGACGAAGATCATCCGAACGACCCCGACCTGCCTCACCGCGGAATAAGGCTCTACGCGGACATGAACCGAGTACTGAGCGCTGCCAACACCGAGAAAGGTTGGACCCCGGGGCGCAAGACGACGGTCAAGGACCGCTGGTACAGCATGCCCGACGTCGTCAAATTCTATCCCCTGGATTTCTCCGACCTGACCGAGGATTTCTCCGCCCTGGTCGAACGCAACTTGCTCGCCGACCTGGTGCCGATCCCAAAACTGTTCACGCATGAATCTGTCCTGCTGACCTTTGGCTCATGCTTCGCGACCAATATCCGCAAGCATATGGCGGCCCTGAACCGGCGCACCTACAACATTCATGTGCCCGAGGGGCTCAACAACACCTTCTCGATCCTGAGTTACATCCGGTGGGGACTCACCGGGACCGACCCCAGCATGGGGCAATGGTTCACCAAAGACGCCGACGGAAAAATCCGCCACTATTTTGAATCGACCATGGTGGACGAAGCCGGCGCCTATACGGATCTCATGAGCGCCGATGGCTTCATATTCACCTTCGGCATGACCGAAATCTGGCGCGACAGCCAGACCGGCGGCGTATTCTGGCGCGGCGTTCCCAAGGAAGTCTTCGACGCGAACCAGCACAAGTTCGAGAACAGCACCTTCGAGCAGAATCGCGACAACCTGCTCGAGTTGTATCACCTCATCCGCCAGCATCGCCCGGACGTGCCAATCGTTTTTACCGTGTCACCGGTCACGCTCGGCGCGACCTTCCGGGGCGACGCGGCCATGGTCTCCGACTGCATTTCAAAATCG
>JAIBCD010000005.1 GCA_019694335.1 Rhodospirillaceae bacterium
GCTGTTGACCGCCGCCCAGATCGCGGCGTTCTCGGCTGTGGGTCTCGCCTCCTTGAACGGCGACCAGATCGCGGCCCTGACCCAAACCCAGATCGCGGCCCTGACCACGGCGCAGATCGCCTCGCTGTCGGCCACCGCGCTCACCGGCCTCACCGGCACGCAGATCGGCAACCTGAGCGCCACGCAGATCAAGGCCTTCAGCACCGGCGAGATCGCCGCCCTCAACACCACGCAGCTCACGATGCTCTCCGGCGCGCAGATCGCCGCCCTCTCCGCATCCCAGATCGGCGCGCTGACCGGTGCGCAGATCGGCACGCTGTCGGGCGCGCAGATCGCCGCCCTGACCGCGACCCAGATCGCCGGCCTGTCGGTTGACGGCGTCGATGGCCTCACCGCCACCCAGACCGCCGCCCTGACCACGGCCCAGATCAAAGCCCTGACCGGCGGCGAACTGGCGGCACTGATGCCCGACCTCTCGCAGGCCCAGGTCGGCCAACTCAGCACAACCCAGATCGCCGCGCTCAACGGCGAAACCACCGGCGGCCTGACCGCGACGCAATTGGCGGGCCTGACCACCGCGCAGATCGCCGCGCTGTCGGCGACCGGCGTCAACGGCCTGACGTCCACGCAGATGGCCGCGCTGACCGCCACCCAGCTGGCAGCACTGACCTCCACGCAGATCGGCGCCGTGTCGTCCTACGGCTTGGACGGCATGACCGTGACTCAGGTTCAGGCGCTCTCCACCACGCAGATCAAGGGCCTCTCGGCGGCCGGCATCGGTTCGCTGTCGGCGGCGCAGCTCGACGCATTCTCGCCCGCGCAGCTCCTGACCCTGACGCCGGCGCAGATCGCCGGGCTCAACGCCCAGCAGGTCGCCGGCCTGACCACCACGCAGGTCGCAACCTTCACGCCGACGCAGATCACCGGCCTGTCTTCCACGGGCCTCTCGGGTCTCGCCACCGAGCAGGTCGCCGCGATGACCACATCGCAGGTCAAAGCGCTGTCAGCGGGTCAGATCGCCGCCCTGGCCACCACCCAGATCAAGGCCCTGACCGCGACCCAGATGGCCAGTTTGTCGGCCACGCAGATCGGCGGATTCACCGCCACCCAGATCGCCGCGCTGACCATGGCCGAGATCGGCGCGCTGTCGACCGCGCAGCTCGGCGCCCTGCCCGGCAACGCGGTCGCCGGCTTCACCGCCAGCCAGATCGCCGGACTCAACGGCACCCAGCTTGCGGCGCTGTCGGCTACCCAGATCGGCGCGCTCACGACCACCGCCGTCACCGGCCTCTCGTCCGACCAGATCGCGGCACTCACCATTACGCAGGTCAAAGGCCTGACTACCGGCGAAGTCGGCGTCCTCAACGCCACGCAGATCGCGGCGCTCACGGCCAGCCAGGTCGCGGCTTTCGCCGCCACGATCATGCCGGGCCTGTCGTCCTCCCAGCTTTCCCAGTTGAGCGCCGCGCAGCTTGGCGCGCTCACCGCCACCCAGATCCCCGCGCTGACCGTCACCGCGCTGGGGGGCCTCACCGGCCCGCAGGTCGCGGCGCTCACCGCCACCCAGCTCAAGAGCCTGACCGCGCCGGAAATGGCGGCGTTGAACGGCACACAGCTGGCCGCGCTCACGCCCACGCAGATCGCGCAGCTCGGCGGCACGCAGCTCGCGGGCCTCACCAGCACCCAGATCGGCGTGTTCGCGACCGGTCAGGTCGCGGCCCTGACCGCGACTCAGATCGCCAACCTGCCCGCCGCCGGCCTGAGCGGATTGACCGCGACCCAGGTCGCGAACCTCAACACCACGCAGCTCGCGGCGCTGAGCGCAACGCAGGTGGGTGCGCTTTCCGCCACCGGCCTCGGCGGCCTGGGCGCCACGCAAATCGCCGGCTTGACCACCACCCAGGTCAAAGGGCTCAATTCAACCGGCATCGCCGCGCTCTCGGATACGCAAATCGCGGCGCTGTCGTCGTCGCAGGTCACGGCCTTGTCGCTGGGCGCGGTCGCGGGGTTCACCGCCACCGACCTCGCAAACCTCTCCGCCACCCAGCTCGCCGCCCTGACCGCCGGCCAAATCGGCAGCCTGACCACGACCGCGGTCGCCGGGCTCTCGCCCACGTTGCTGGGCAGCCTCTCGTCTGCCCAGTTCGCGGGCCTGACGGCGGCGCAGATGGGCGCGCTCTCGCTCGATGAAATCACCAGTCTTTCCACCACCCAGATCACCCAACTCGGCGCCAACCAGGTGGCGGGATTATCGGCCACTGCCGTGGCGGCCTTGAACGCCGGCCAGCTCGCGGCGCTCAGCGCCACGCAGATCGCGGCCCTTTCAGCCACCGGCGTGGGCGGCCTGACCGCCACCGAAATTTCCGGCCTGACCGCCATCCAGATCGGCGCGCTCAGTTCCTCGCAGATCGGCCAGCTCTCCAACGCCGCTCTCGCGGGGCTCTCGACCACCCAGGTCACGGCGCTGACCATGACCCAGTTCCAGGGCTTGACCGCCACGGAGATCGGCGCGCTCACCGCCGATCAGCTTGGCGCGGTGACCGCCACGCGCGTCGGCCTGATGACCGCGACCCAGGTCGCGGGCCTCGCCGCCACGCAAATGGCGTCCCTGAGCCCGGCGCAGATGGCCGCGCTTTCAGCCGCACAGATCGGCGCCCTGTCGGCCGACGCGGTCGCCGGCATGACGCCCACGCAGGTCGCCGGCTTGAGCGTCTCGCAGTTCCAGGGGCTGACCGCGACGCAGATCGGCGCACTGACCGCCTCCGAAGTGGCGGCCCTGACCACCACCGAGCTGGGCGCGCTCACCTCGGCGCAACTGGCCGGCCTCGGCCGCGTGCAGCTGCGCGCGCTGACCGCGCAGCAGTTCGCCGCCTTGACCCCGGCGCAGATCGCCGCCCTGTCACCGGCGCAGGTCTCGAACCTGACCGTCGCCCAGGTCGCCGGCATGAGCGCCGCGCAGTTCGCCGCCTTGTCCGGAGCGCAGATCAACGGACTTACGGTCACGCAGATTCAGAATCTCTCCAACGCCGAGGTCTCGTCGCTGACGGCGAACCAGATCGGCGGCCTCTCGACCACCCAGATTTCCGGCATGACCGTGCCCGAAATCGGTTTCCTGTCGCCCGCGCAGATCGACGCCATGATCCCCAGCCAGGTGATGGCCTTTACCCAGGCGCAGATCGCGGCCATGACGCCCGCCCAGACGGCGGCGCTGCAGAACGCCCTGGCGTAACCTGATTAAGCCGCGCTGAGCCCCAACGCCGCGCGCCCGCAGGCGACGCAGCGCGCGCCGTTCTCCTGGCGCAAGGTCATCATGCTCTCGGCGTGGTACCAGGCGCGGCAGTTGCGGCACTGCGCGGTCCGGGCCGAGGGCAGGATCGGCGCGCCGGTGAGCGCATCGACGCGGTTGCCGAAACTCAACCACTTCAGGGCGACCGTGCCCGTGCCCCGGGCGCGCGGCACGTGCGACATCTTGAACGTGGGCGCCGCGCGCGGCGGCGGCGCGTCGCGCAAGTGGAAGAAAATCACCAGGCTGCCGAGGATCACGCCCACCAGGCCGACCAGCGAGAAGGTGGTTGTGGGATTCTCCTGGCGGCGGACGCGGCCGCGCGGCGGCACCGGCTCGGAGGATTGGAACACGGGGCGGCCCACCAGCGCCGCCTGTTGCCGCACCAGCGCCTTGTGCTCGGCGGTGTCGGGCAGGCACACCCCGCGCAGCTCATAGAATCCGCGATTGCAGACCCAGACGTCGCCGAAGAATCCGAGGCTGGCGTTGTTGGGCACTTCGATCTCGACGCAACGGTTCATCACCGGCTGGTAGCCGCGCCGGCAGATCCAGCCGTCGCCGCTGGCGTCGAGGCGCGCGTGGCGCGGGATCTGGGTCGGCGCGCATTTGCCGTCGGTTTCCTGGAAGCCCGGCCGGCAGATCCACGGGCCGCCGCGCCAGAGACGGCGGGCATGCACCGGCAAGTGGCCGATCACGCAGCGGTCGCCGGAGAACTCGTCCCACGGGCCGCACAACGAACCGATGGTGACGATTTCCGGTGAATTGCGCGAAACACAGGCGTTGCCTTGTTCGCGGAAGCCGTCGTCGCAGGTCCAGGAATGACCGTAGGTGCTGAGGTGCGCATTGGCGGGAATCACGACCTTGCGGCACTGCCCGTCGTAGTCGTGAAAGCCCGGGTTGCAGGTCCAGCCGCCGCGCGGAGCGGCCACGGCGTTGGCCGGCGGAGTCAAGGCGCAGGCGGTGTCCGTGGGGGTAAATCCCGCGGCGCACTCCTGCGTTTCGACGGAAGCGCGTGCCGCGAGCTGCGCGCGCGCCGGCGCCATGCTCGCGACCAGCAGCACGAGCGCGACCAGCGCGCGCGTCACGGATGGCCCTCGTAGACCATGACGTTCTCCGCGGGGATCGGGGCGCTGTCGGGGCCGAGATAAGCCTTCATTTCCTGCCGCACCGGGTCGATCACGATCCCCAGGCTATAAGGCTGGCGGAAAAAGGCGCGCTGGGTGGTGCGGTCGGTGTCGCTGAAGAAAGCGCCCAGGTCGGGGTGGCTATGGTACCAGCCGAGCACGATATCGCCCTTGTCGAGGAACGGACGCGCGGCGGTCCAGACCTCGGCCTCCATGCGCAAGGAGACATTGGTGCTGTCGAAAGCCTGGCTGGGTACGCTGCGGGCGGCCACCAGGATCTGGGCGTCGGCTTGGCCGTTCAACCCGGCGTAAGCCCGCCCCAGCAAGAGGCCGCCCATCTCGGTACGTGCTTTCGCGAGGTGGAAGGAGATCGCCTCCAGGCAGTCGGCGGTGATGACCACGCGCGGGCTGGTATTGCCGCGCTGCGTCAGGCGGACGCTGTCCAGAACCCCGAGCCGCGTCAGGAAAGCGGCGGCGGACGGCAGGGCGGGTGCTTCGGTTTGGTCCTGCCAGCGCATGTCACTGGCTCACTTCAAAGGCGGCTTCGCACTGCGGGCAGCGCAAGGTCGTGCCGCCGTACAGCCGCAGCGTGGCGCCGCAGGACGGGCACGGCACCGTGTCGTCGTTGGCGGCGCCGGCATTGGTGCCCGCGTTGGTCCAGGTGAGCTTCTTCTTGGGCGCGGCGTCCTCGTCGAATTCGAGCGCGTGGCTGGGGAACGCGGCGGGATGCGTGAGCCGCATGGCGTTGTACCAGAGCGCGGCTTCGGCATTCGCGGGCGAGCGGTCGCTGACGATCTCGGGATCGAATGTCAGGATCTTCGCCAGCCGCATCACCAGGAGGTCGAGACCTTCGGTCGGCAGCCACTTGGCGCCGAGGCAGAACCGCCCCGAGACATAGACATTGGGATTGAACAGCGGGTCCAGGGCCTCGACCGCCGGCTCCTGGAACGGATAGCGCGCGCCCAGCGTGATGCGCACGCGGGTCGCGGCGCGGGAGTCCTCGGGATATTTCGGCGACGGCGCGGTGGGATAGGTGAGCGTGAGGATCGCTTCGTCGAGCGGCACGCCCCTGATCTCCGAGATGACGATGCGGCCGCGCGACCGCTCGCCAAGTTTCGCGATCTTGGCGAGATCCTGCTTGCGGCGTTCCTCGAGTGGATTCATCGGTGTGGATTCATCGGGGTGGATTCATCGGTGTGGATTCATCGGGGTGGATTCATCGGTGTGGATTCATCGGGGCGGATTTAAGCTCAGCCCGCCACGAGCACCGGCTGGACCTCCAGGATATCTCCCGGGCGCACATAGTTCTCGTCGAGCAGCTGGCTCGGCACCAGGGCCTTGCCGGTGGTGACGTTGACCAGTGAGTAGTCGGTGTCGGTCGGCAGGGCCCAGTTGTCCACCGCCGCCTGCACGATGTCGGCCCCCTGGTTGGTGCGGTCCATCTCGACCTCGGCCTTGCGGGTCTGGTCCGCGGTCCGGATGATGAATTTCACGTCCGTCATCTCAACTCTCCCTAATCAGAGCATCGTGCCGAAAAGTGGCCGCCGGTTTTCGGCAGAACCGATGCGACCAAACAATAATTTAGAGCATCGCATGCGATGCTCTAAAACACGAAAACATGGGTGCCCCAGTCCGAGGCCGTCATCACGAACGGTACCGGAAGGCGGGCCGCTTCCGCCAGCACCGTCAGCGGCAATTTGTCCCGGATCTGGATATCCACCGCGCCCTCGCCGGCGCAGGCCTTGCAGTTGGCCAGGCTGGCGTCGTGGTCGGCTGCGCGCCACAGCAGGGGCTTGTCTTGCCCCTCGCCTTGGCCGCAGGCCTTGCATTGATAGGAGACGATCACCGGTTCGGGCAAAGTGACCTCGCCGGCTTCCGGCGCATTGCTGCGTGCCAGCGGCGCCAGTTCGGCGCGCGAGGAGGCGCGGACCCGGCTGATCTGCACCGGCGCCTTGATCTGGGCGCACACCGGACAATCCTCCCGTGAAGGCAAATCCGATGCCGTGGACGCGCCGGTAATGGAGTCCGCGAAAATACGGCGCGACCCCTTGTGCGCGGGCGCACCGAGACGCAGCGCCTGCGACGCCGCCAGGCTGCCGGCGAGGCTGGCGGTGATCACGGTGGTGGGGATGCGCTTCTCGATGAAGGCCATTTTCTTAAGGCCGCCGCAGGAATAGCGCTGCGACATGCGCTGGTAGACCGAGGCCGGCAGGGTGCATTCGTAGCAACTGGCGTCCGGTTCGCGCGCGAAGGGAAAGGTGTCGATCACCGCATGGCGGCTGTCGATGCCGGTGTTGATCAGGTTCACGCCCCATAGCTTGCACAAAAAATTGAGGCGGATGCGGGCCTCGAAATTGTCGACGCAGCAGATCACGGCGGCATAAGACCCAAACGCCGTGAGATCGAGCGTCCGCCAGAAATCACCGGGGAACGCCCGCACATTGATATTGGGGTCGAGATCCTTGAGACGCTCGGCGGCGCAGGCGGCCTTGTTCTTGCCGATGTCGGTCTCGCGGAACAACACACTGCGCGTGAGGTTGTGCACCTCGATCCGGTCGAAGTCGTAGATATCGATATGCCCCGCGCCCAGGAGCGCCAGGCACTTCAGAACCTCGTTGCCCACGGCGCCGGCGCCGATCACCGCAACCTTGGTGCGCGCGACCTCGTCCTGGGAGAACCAGTCGATCAGCGTATGCCGCAAATACCTAGACTGGGCTTCCATCCCGATACTCATCCTCGATACGCGCCATGGCCCGGTTGATGATCTTCAGCATTTCCTCGCAGTGCGAGCGCATGAACGGATCGGCCTTGTCCGGGTGATAGGTCTTCACCATCAGACGATAGGCGGCCTTGATGTCGGAAAGCGCGGCCCCCCGCTCGACGCTGAACAGGGCATAGGGGTCGGATTTGTGCAGCGAATCCAGCCGCTGCGGCCCGTTCTTGAGATCACGCCATTTCATTGCGCGATCAACACTATCGAAGGCCCGCCAAGGCCTCCAAGGGAAATCACGTGAGCGGTCGGGAAAAAATTAGATAACTAGATCATTAGGTTAAGCCGCGATTTCAGCGGCTGAACACGCCCACCAGTTCGACATGGTGCGACCAGATGAACTGGTCGACGACCCGCACGCTCTCCAGCCTGTAGCCGCCCTCGACCAGGATCCGGGCGTCGCGGGCGAAGGTCACCGGATTGCATGAAACGCCCACCACCCGCGGCACGTCACTGACGGCGAGCGCCTTGCTCTGGGCCTCGGCGCCCAGGCGCGGCGGGTCGAACACCACGGCGTCATACCGTTTGCCCTCGACCGGATCGCGGAACAGGTCGCGGCGCACCGCCGTGACCGGCGCCGTCCCCTTTGCTTTATCCAGGGCACGCACCGCCAGCGCGGCGTTCTCGAAGGCGTCCACGGACCCGCGCGCCAGCATCGGTCCGGTGAAGGTGCCGCAGCCCGCGAACAGGTCGGCAAACGTCCCGCTGGCCGGCAACGCCGCCATCACCGCCGCCGCGAGCGCGTCCTCACCCGCCTTGGTGGGCTGTAGGAATGCGAGCGGCGGAAGCGCGACACTCAAGGCGCCGAACATAGCAATCAACGGCGTCACTTCCAGCAGCACGTCCGGGGCGTCCTGTTCGCGCGCGCGCCAGGCGATGCGGTTGATGCCGAGGCCGTGCGCGATCTCGGCGGCGGCCTCATAGACCTGAAGATCGGGAACACCCTTGCGGCCCAGGGGGCCGGTGATCACAACTTCGGCCCCGCCCCCCACCATTTGGATGAAGATATCGGCGGGCTTCTCGGTGAGCAGCGGCGCGAGCGGGCGGCTGAGTTTATCACGCAACGCCATCAGCGCCGGATCGGCGGTGAGGCACGACGCGATGTCCGCGACCGCATGGCTGCGGCGGCGGAAGTAGCCGAGGGTGACGCGGTCCTTCTTGCGCACGGCCGCGAAGGTGGCGCGGCGCCGCGTGGCCGCCGGCAGGAACACCGGATCGTGCCAAAGTTCAGGCGCGAGGCCTTGCCGCGCCAGCGCGGTGCGCACCACGCCGGTTTTCCAGTCGCGGTAAAATGCCTCCGATGCATGCTGCAGGGTGCAGCCGCCGCAGATATCGTAGTGAGCGCAAGGCGCCTGCACGCGGTGGGGCGATGGCTCCACGACGGCGAGCAGATCGCCGCGCAACATCCCGCCCGCCTTGTGGACGCGGGCCGTCACCACATCGCCGGGCAGTGTCCGGTCGACATAGATGCGCCCCTTCTCCGACGGGCTGATGCCGTCGCCGAGCGGCGCCAGGTCTTCGATGCGAAGGCTTTCGGTCATCTGCGCGCAGAACCATAAAAGAAAAAGGCCGGCGATATCACCGCCGGCCCTTTATCGTTCCAATCGCTTCGGTGGGCGTCGCTGCCGCCACGAATACCCCCCTAACAAGCCGGGGGTCGCCAATGGTAGCGGGGGAGGGACTCGAACCCCCGACCCCAGGATTATGATTCCCGTGCTCTAACCAGCTGAGCTACCCCGCCCCAAGGCGCAGGCGGCTTGCGGCCGACCGGATTGGAGCACGGTTTTTAAGTCCCGGGCTGGTGATTGTCAAACCCTGTTCCTGCCGGCCGAGGCGGCTTAACCACCTGAAATGGCGTGAAAAATCAGGCGTTGGCGGCCGCGGAGCGCTTGAGGTTCAGGGAAACCGGCTGGCTGGCCCCGCCGCGGGCGATCCAGCCGCCGCCCAGCACGCGCGCGCCTTCATAGAATACGCAGGCCTGCCCGGGGGTCACCGCGGCTTCCGGTTGGTCCAGCACCACGCGCGCGGCCCCGGCGCCTTCGCCGAACACCGTGCCGGCGATCGGCGTGTGGGTGTTGCGCAGCTTCATGATCACATGGCGGCCGTCGCCGCTGGGTGCCGCGTCGTCGCCCAGCCAGTTCACCCCGTGCAGCGCGAAGCCCCGTTCCAACAGCGCGGCCTTGGGGCCGACGACCACCCGCGCGGTCTCGGGTTCGATACGCACCACATACAAGGGTTCCGCTTCGCCGCCGACGCCGAGGCCCTTGCGCTGACCGACCGTGAAATGGATCACGCCGTCATGCGCCCCCATCTTGCGGCCGTCCACATGCACGAGGTCGCCTTTGCGCGCGGCTTCCGGGCGCAGGCGCTTGACGGTCTCGGCATAGCGGCCGTCGGGCACGAAACAAATGTCCTGGCTGTCGGGCTTGGCGGCCACATGCACGCCGAGTTCCTCGCCCAGCGCGCGCACCGCCGGCTTCTCGAGGCCGCCCAAGGGAAAGCGGACGAATTCGAGCTGCGCGCGGGTGGTGGCGAACAGGAAATAGCTCTGGTCGCGGGCGGGATCGACCGCGCGGTGCAGTTCGGGCCCCTGCGAGCCCATAAGACGCTGGACATAGTGGCCGGTGGCCAATGCATCGGCGCCCAGGTCTTTCGCGGCCTTGAACAGGTCGCGGAATTTGACGGTTTGATTGCACATGATGCACGGCACGGGCGTTTCGCCGCGCACATAGGAATCGGCGAAGCGGTCGATGACGTCGGCCTTGAAAGTGGTTTCGTAGTCCACGACGTAATGAGGCATGCCGATGCGGTCGGCGACGCGGCGCGCATCGTAGATGTCCTGGCCGGCGCAGCAGGTCTTGCTCTTGGCGGTCGCCGCGCCCACGTCATAGAGCTGCATGGTCAGCCCGACCACGTCATAGCCGTCACGCGCGAGCATGGCCGCGGCCACCGAGCTGTCCACGCCACCCGACATGGCGACCACGATGCGCGTCGCGGACGGCGGCTTGGCGAAGCCCATGGAGTTTAGATCGCTCATCTCAATCCATCATGTTCCGGGTCGCCTGCGGCAGGCGCAAGGTGATCCCGTCGAGATCCGCCGTGAGTGTGATCTGGCAGCCGAGGCGCGAGGCCCGCGTGACGCCATAGGTCAAATCCAGCATGTCCTCCTCCGAAGCGCTGGCTGGCGGCAGCTGGGCGAACCACTTCTCGTCCACGAGCACATGGCAGGTGGAACAGGCCATGGAGCCTTCGCAGGCGCCTTCCATGTCGATACCGGCGGCATGGGCGGCCTGCAGCACGGTGGTGCCGTCCTTGGCCGCGAATTCCTTGCGGGTGCCGTTGCGCTCGATGAATACGACTTTGGGCATATGCGTAAATAATTAGGCCGCGGCGGTGAGCGCAAGGGGCAGCCAGGCGGAAAAGAACGCGTCAATGTCCGCGACCGTGGAACCGGGTCCGAAACTGACGCGGATGGCGCATTTGGCATCGGCCTCGCTGGCGCCCATGGCGGTCAGCACATGGGAAGCGGCGATCTTGCCCGAGGAACAGGCCGACCCGGCGCTGACCTGCACATTGGCGAGGTCCAACCGCATGAGCTGGGTTTCCGCCGGAACACCCGGCAGCACGATGCAGGAAGTATTGCCGAGGCGGGCCACGCCCTGCCCCAGCACGCGCGCCTGCGGCACCTGGTCCGCGATACGCGCTTCGAGAACGTCGCGCAACGCGGCAATCCGGTGCGCGTTATCCAGCGCCGTCACCGCAATCTTCGCCGCGGCGCCGAAGCCCGCGATGCCCGCGAGATTCTCGGTGCCCGCGCGGCGGCGGCGTTCCTGCCCGCCGCCCTTCACCAGCGCGGACAGTTCCAGACCGGGACGCAGGATCAGGGCGCCCACCCCCTTGGGGCCGCCGAATTTGTGAGCCGAAAGGCTCATGGTGTCGGCGCCGAGCGCCTGGAAATTCACAAGCACACGCCCCGGTCCTTGCACCGCGTCGCAATGCAGGCGCGCGCCGACGCCATGCGCGAGCCCGGCCGCGTCCGTCACCGGCTGCAACACGCCGGTCTCGTTGTTGGCGAGCATCAGCGCCACCACTGCCGGCGGGAACTCCCGCAAGCGGTTCTCGAGCGCCGGCAGGTCAACGATGCCATCGGCGTCCACGGGAATCGTTGCCGCCTCCGCCCAGGCCAGCACCGACGGATGCTCGACCGCCGCGGCCGTCACCGGCCCGGCGGCGAGCGCCAGGCCGTTGGCCTCGGTCGCGCCCGAGGTGAACACCACCTGCGCCGGCGTCACCTTCACCAGCGCCGCCACCGCCTCGCGCGCGTCCTCGATCACCGCCCGCGCCGCGCGCCCCGCACGATGCACCGACGACGGATTGCCGGCCAGCGCGAAGGTCGCCGTCATGGCGGCGGCGGCTTCAGGCAGCAGCGGTGCGCTGGCGTTGTAGTCGAGGTAGGCGACAGGGGCCGTCATGGGCCTGAGGGGACACTTATATATGAGCAATGGATGACGATTTTTCGGGCTCCTTTTAGCACAGTTGCCGCCGTGCCCGTCTCGGGAAGGAAAATCAATGATTCCGGGTATTTAGACGAATTTTCGGGCATTGTGGCCGGCCGCTCCGGCACCTAAATGACCGCTGAGGGAATAAAAGGTGCTATGACAGGCGCTTGCCTGGCTATTTGCGTTTGCGCGGGCCGGACGGTTCCCCTAAATATCGCGCCCCGGACCCTGGCGCGGCCTGAAGGAAGACAATGCCCGAAGTCATTTTTGCCGGCCCCGAAGGCCGCCTCGAAGGCCGCTACCACCACAGCGATACGCCCCGGGCCCCGATTGCCGTGATCCTGCATCCGCACCCGCAGCACGGCGGCACCATGAACAACAAGGTCGTCTATAACCTGTACTACGTGTTCGTGAAGAAGGGCTTCTCGGTCCTGCGTTTCAATTTCCGCGGCGTCGGCCGCTCCCAAGGCGACTTCGACAACGGCCAGGGCGAACTCTCCGATGCGGCGTCGGCGCTCGACTGGTTGCAGTCGGTGAACCCCAACGCGCCGTCCTGCTGGGTCGCCGGTTTCTCGTTCGGCGCCTGGATCGGCATGCAGCTCCTGATGCGCCGTCCCGAGATCGAAGGCTTCATCTCGGTGGCGCCGCCCGCGAACATGTACGACTTCTCGTTCCTGGCGCCCTGTCCGTCGTCCGGCCTGATCCTTCAGGGCACCGACGACGACGTGGTGCCCGAGCCTTCGGTCGAGAAGCTCGCCAACAAATTGAAGCTGCAAAAGAACATCGTCATCGACTACCAGCTGGTCAAAGGCGCCAATCACTTCTTCAAGGACCATATGGACAATATGGTCGGTTCGGTGACCGGCTATCTCGACCAGCGCATGGGTCAGGGCCTGAGCACACCGCGGCGCAAGGCCGCGGCGCAAGGCTGAAGCGTTTTCCGCAGGAAAACGCGACCAAACACAAAGACTAAGGTTTCACCAGCTTTCCGCCAGTGAGCGGCGCCTTGACGCCGGTGGTGCAGGGGAATGTCAGCGGCAAACCGCGCGCACAGCGCACGGCGAAATAGGCGAAGGCCTGGGCCTCCAGCGCGTCGCCTTCCCAGCCCAACGAGTCCACCGAAGCCACGATCGCGCCCGAGCGCTTGGCCAGCATCTGCATCAGCGTGTCGTTGTGACGCCCGCCACCGGCCACATAGATGCGCGCCGGCCGCGCCGGACATTGATCGAGACCGCGCACGACCGAAGCGGCGGTGAACGCGGTCAAGGTCGCGGCGCCGTCCTCGGGTGAGAGGCCTTCCACTGGCGCCGCCGAGAAATCGAACCGGTCGAGGGATTTGGGCGGCTTGCGGGCGAAGAACGGCGCCGCCAGCATTTGCGCGACGACGTCCTCATGCACCCGCCCGCGCGCGGCGGTCATGCCGCCCGGGTCCATCGGCTTGTCGAAGTGCTTCATCATCCAGTCGTCGATCATGCCGTTGCCGGGGCCGGTATCGAACCCGAGCAGGCCTTGGAAATCCGTCTCCGCGCCGCCCGGGATGTAGGTGATGTTGCCGACGCCGCCGAGATTGAGGATCACCACCGGCGCGTTCGACTCCGGCGCCAGCGCCGCGTGGAAGATCGGCAGCAAAGGCGCCCCCTGTCCGCCGGCTTTGACGTCATCGCTGCGGAAGTCGTAAGCGACCGGCACGTTCAGCGCCTTGGCGAGGCGCGCGCCGTCGCCCATCTGCCAGGTGAGGTGCTGCTGCGGCTTGTGCCAGATGGTCTGGCCATGGAAGCCGATGATGTCGATGTCGCGGAGGTTTTTGCCCATGCGCTCCACCAACGCTTGCACCGCCTTGACATGCAGGTCGGTGAGTTCGGCTTCCAGGCCGCGCTCCTCCGCGCCGCCATCGCGCACAGGGCCCGACAGGATGTAAGCCTTGAGCCGGGCGCGGAAATCCCTGTCGAAGGGTGTGGTGCGGGCCTCGCCCCGGACAATCACGCGCTGCCCATCGGTCTCGACATAGGCCGCGTCCACCCCGTCCATGGAGGTGCCGCTCATCAGGCCGATGGCCCGGAGCGGCTGGAAAACCGCGTCGGAAGCGGGTTTGCGGTCGGGCGCAGCCATGAGAAACACCGGTTTTGCTGTCGAAACAGGCCCCAATATGGTACTTGGCGCCCTCACGATTATGCACGGACCTAGGCCATGACGCACCATCGCTCCGATCTGATCCGCACGCTCGTCGCGCGCGGGTTCCTGCACCAGTGCACCGACCTGGACGGCCTGGACCGCAAGGCCAGCGAAGGCGTGGTCACCGCCTATATCGGCTTCGACGCCACCGCCAACAGCCTGCATGTCGGCAGCCTCGTGCAGATCATGATGCTGCATTGGATGCAGCAGACCGGCCATCGCCCGATCGCGCTGATGGGGGGCGGCACCACCAAGATCGGCGATCCCTCGGGCCGCGATGAAACCCGCAGCCTGCTGGACGATGCCACCATCAACGCCAATATCGCGTCCATTCAGGAGATCTTCCGCCCGTTCATCACCTTCGGCGACGGCCCGCACGATGCGATCCTGGCCAACAACGCAACCTGGCTCGACGGCCTGCAATACATTCCGTTCCTGCGGGATGTCGGCCGCCACTTCACCATCAACCGGATGCTGACCATGGACAGCGTGCGGCTGCGGCTCGACCGCGAACAGCCGCTGACCTTCCTCGAATTCAACTACATGATCCTGCAGGGCTACGACTTCGTGGAACTGAACAAGCGCTACGGCTGCACCTTGCAGCTCGGCGGCTCCGACCAGTGGGGCAACATTGTGCAGGGCGTGGAGTTGGGCCGCCGCATCGCGAACGCCGAACTGTTCGGCTTCACGACACCGCTCATCACCACCGCATCGGGCGCGAAAATGGGCAAGACCGCCTCGGGCGCCGTCTGGCTGCGGGCTGACCGCTTCGCCCCTTACGATTACTACCAGTTCTGGCGCAACGCCGACGACGGCGACGTCGGCCGGTTCCTCAAGCTGTTCACCACCCTGCCGCTGGCCGAGATCGCGCGGCTCGAAGCGCTCCAGGGCGCCGAGATCAACGACGCCAAGAAAGTACTGGCGTTCGAAGCGACGCGCCTCTTGCACGGCAGCGACGCGGCCACTGCCGCCGCCGAAACCGCGCGCACGACTTTCGAGCAAGGCGGCATCGGCGGCGATCTGCCCACCGTCACCTTGCCGGCGGCCGAGATCGCGGCCGGCATCCCGGCGTGGAGCCTGTTCCACAAGGCAGGCCTCGCCGCCAGCAACTCGGAAGCCCGCAAGCTGATCCGCGGCGGCGGCGCGCGCCTCAACGACCAAAAGGTCGACGACGAGAACCAGGTGGTCACAAGCGACGCTATTGCCGACGGCGTGATCAAGCTGAGCGCGGGCAAGAAGCGTCACGCGCTGGTGAAGCCTAGCTAGTTACTTGCTGGGAACCGGTTCCGGTGCGGGTTTGGTTTCCGCCGGCTGCGCCGGGTTCGATTTGAAGATGTCGAAGATGTGCCGCAGGAACCCGGGCGCCAGCGCCGCCAGGGGGTTCACCGACGGCTGGGCCGTGGCCGGGTCGCCGCGATAGCTGTAAGTGGCCGCGAAAACGCCGCTGCCTTTGTCGCCGCCCGAAAACAGTTTCCCGACCAGCGGGATCGAATTCAGCACCGAATTGACCGCGTACGCCGGCACCAGTGTACCGTCGAAATTCATGCGTTCGGCGTTGAAATCGTAAGTGCCGTTGGCGGTGAGCCCGAGCGAGGTGCCGAACATCTCGCCATCCGACACGGTCAGGATGGAATTGGCGTAAGAAAACGGCGCACGCAGGGTCGAGAAGGAGATCCCCGTGCCGCGCAGTTCGTCCAGGATTCCGGTCAAGGCCGCTACCGACAGCAGGCGCGCGAGCGGCGGCGCTCCCACGAGCTTGAAATTGGTGATCGCGGCGGCACCCTTGACGGTGCCGTTGGGCTCGAACTCGCCCTTGATCGAAAACTGGCCACCCTGGATGTCCTTGAACAGGCCGACCGCGCGCACCACCGCGCCACCGTTCTCGCTGGCGCCGGTGAAGGTGCGTTTGCCGTCGGCCGAAGTCAGGGTGAGGTTGAACGGCGTCTCGGCGACATGGCTTTTGAAATCGAGCGCCTGGATGCCGGCCTTGCCGCGTTCGAAGGTGAGGTCCACGTCCTTGAAGTCGCCTTCCTTGTTCAGCCACATGCGGTCGAACTTGGCGGTGAGTTTGAGCGGGGTGCTTTCCGTGCTCTGGGGCCGGGCGCCGCGCGTGTCGTCACGGGACAGCTCCTTCCAGAAGTAGGTGGAGTTGAACGCCGCGCCGCTAACCTCCATGGTGTAGGCGCCAAGCGCGTCACGCACGACCTGCGCCTGCATGCGGCTTTCGCCGGCGATGCTCGGCCCGATGGTCAGGGTCTTGAGGTTGTTGTCGTCGGCGAATGTCGCCGACCCGGTCACATCCAGTGCGTCCGCATCGCCGGCATTGCCGGATGCGACGTGGAACGAGCGCACCTCGACCAAACGGTCGTCTTCCAGCCGCGCCGAGACCAGACCCATGGCGGGCTTGCCTTCGGCCTTCTTCCAGCCCAATTCCGGAATCGCGACGGCGGCGCGGGTAAGGTCGGCGATGGCGTCCAGAGTCGCGGTGCGGTCGCGGCGCACGACATAGGTGACGTGCGCCGGCACCTCGCCATCGATATAGGGCGGAATGAACGGCCGCATGGAAAGGCCAAGCAGCGGCCTCTGGTTATTGTTGATCACCGGATCGAGGACATAGGTGGAACGGACATCGCCCTTGCCCTCGAAGTCCTCCGTCCAGGAAACCGTCGAGGGAATGCCGCCGAGGTTGGCCTTGCCTTCGACGGTCATGCCCTTGCCGGTCAGCGCCATCTCGAAGTCGCCCTGGTTCAAGGGCAGGCTGAAGGCCACGTTCGGAATGCCGACTCCCGTGGTCTTGGCTTTGACCGCGATCTCAACCTGGTCGCGTTTCAGATCCTTGATCAGGGGGAAATCGAGCTTGAGATTGACATCCGCGAGCCCGGCCACTTGGGAGGCGTCGATGCCGACCGCCTTGGCGTAGCCCAGCGGTTCGTGATCCACGAGGCGCATGGCCTCGCCGAATTCGCCGGCGATGTCGAGGGTGACGTCGCCGCGTTCCTTGCCGATGTCGAGGCCGTACAGACGAACCTTGCCGCCGGTAACCCTGAGGCCCTTGCCGCTCTGCTGGTCCGGCACATGGCCGCCGCTGATCCCGATCACCACTTCGCCGGGCGTGAGCGTGAGCACGCCATCGGTCCCGAGAACCTTCGGCATGTGCGGCATGTAGGCCACGGACAGGTCATGCAACCGTGTCGTGAGGAGGGTGCCGGACGCCGTGAGCTCCTCCAGCCGCGGCCCGTCCAGCTCCATGCGGAACTCGGTGGCGGTGGCACCGCCGCCGTCGAGGTTGTTTACGATCCAATCGCGTGTATTCGGCGCGACGGCCTCCGGCCAATAGTCCTTGAGGCCGGCGAGGCTCAGGTCCGGCATGCTCGCGCGCACCGTCACATGCGGCGCGGTGTTGAGGTTGGTCCCTTCGGCGCTCACCGAAATCACCGGGCGGACATCGTTTGCGCGGTCCAGCTCTACCTTGAGTTCGTCGATCTTCATGGCGTCGAGATTGGCGCTGGCGGAGCCTTTCAGGGACAACGCGCGCACCGGATACGACTTATCCACCGGCGCCGGCAGATGCAGGTTGCCCGCGGCGCCTTTGACATCGAACGTGATCTCGTCAAGGCGCGCGACATTCCCGGCCAGAGTGAAATTGGCCTGCGCCTTGCCGCTCACCGGCAAGTCGATGGCGCCGAACGGCACCAGCTGCTTGGCGAGCCGCGCGACGCGCGTCGGCCGGAAGCCGTCGATATCCACGTCGAAGGCGAGTTTGCGGCTGGCTTCGAGGTAGCGGCCGCGCGCGGTCACGGTCCAGCGCCGCCCGTCCTCGATCACCGGCAAGGTCGCCAGCAATTCCAGGCTGCCGTTGGTGCGCGTGAAGGTGAGCGTCGCCGACGGCGCGATCCAGCGCCGGCCGGAGAGTTCGTCCGCCAGCACCAACGTGGTATCCGCGATGGTGACGGTATCGAGATAGCCGGCGCGATTCTCCTCGCTCGCGGGCCGCGTCAGCGAGCGGATCAGCTCCTCGGCAACGGCATTGCTGTTTGTTGGCTCCACCGTGGGCACGACGGGCGCGGCGGCGGCGGGATTGGGAAGCGCCACGCCCTGGCTGCCCGAGCCGAGCCCCAGCGAGCCGTCGGCGCGATGAACGAAACGGATGATGGGGTTGGACAGCAGCACGGTGTCGGGCGCGATCACGCCGCGGATCAGCGCCTGGGGCGACAGGCGCACCACCATGCTCGGCAGGCTGGCGATGATGCCGCCGTTCGGCTCCATCAGGCGCACGCTGCGCGCGGTGAGCTCGGGACGGGCCTTGAGGCCGGCCCACTTGAACTCCAGGTGATCAACCTGAAACTTCACGCCTCCACCGGCCTGCGTGAACGCCTCGGAGACATAAGGCGCGATCGCGTCGATGACGATGGGGCCCTGGCTCAGCCGCCAGGTAAGGATCGCTGCCCCGATGACGGCCAGCAGAAAAACCGCCTCGACAACGCGCAGCAGATATCTGACCGCCCCGTGGGACAACGCGGCACTCCCTACCATTACCCCGCAACGCGGGGTAATTCCCCCCAGGGACTTGAGGCCAGGGCTAAAACCCCGTGCCTTGACCACCCGATATCTATAACCCACTGTGGCCTCAAACAATACATAAACCTGCGAGTCGCTACATGCCCGCCCCCCTCCCGCCATTGTGTTCCGCCCCCCCGATCGCGTTCGATCCAGCGCGGGTGCGCATCCTAAGCGATGAATGGGCGGCGCTGGCACGCGAGACGGACGGCGCGGTGCAGGATTTCGTGCGCGGCGCCCACGCCGACCCCCTGTGGGGCCCCGTGCTCACGGGCATCTTCGCGGCGAGTCCCTTTTTGAGCGATCTCGTCCTGGCGCACCCGGGCGTGGTCATGACCACCGCGCGGGACGGCGCTGGCGTGGTGCTCACCCACGCGACGGCCACCTTGGCCGAACCGGCGGGCGTTCCGGAAACCATGGTGCGCCTGCGCCGCGCCAAGGCGGAAACCGCCCTGGCCATAGCCCTCGCCGATCTCGCCGGGCTTTGGGGTGTGGAGCAGGTCACCGCGGCGTTGTCGGATTTCGCGGACGCCTGCGTGCGCGCGGGCCTGAGCGCCTTGCTGTTGCGCGCCGCCGAACGCGGACAGGTCGCGCTGGCCGACGCGCGCGACCCCGAGCGCGCCTGCGGTTACACGGTCGTGGGCCTCGGCAAGCTGGGAGGGCGCGAGCTCAACTACTCCTCCGACATCGACCTGTTTGTGTTCTTCGATGAAACGCGCCTGCCCTATACCGGCCCGAAGTCGCCGCAGGAATTCGCGGTCGCGCTCACCAAAGACCTGGTGCAAGTGCTGCAGGAGCGGAAAGACGGCTATGTCTTCCGCACCGATTTGCGCCTGCGGCCCGATCCCGGTTCGACCTCCATCGCGGTGTCGCGCGCCGCGGCGCAATTGTATTACGAAAGCTACGGCCAGAACTGGGAGCGCGCCGCCTTCATCAAGGCGCGGCCCGTGGCGGGCGACCTGGAGATGGCCAAGGCGTTCCTGCGCGACCTGCAGCCGTTCATCTGGCGCAAGTCGCTCGACTTCTACGCCATCCAGGATATCCATTCGATCAAGCGCCAGATCTACGCCCACAAGGGCGGCGGCCATGTGCGGGTAGCCGGACACAACATCAAGCTCGGGCGTGGCGGCATCCGCGAGATCGAATTTTTCGCACAGATCCAACAGCTGATCTGGGGCGGGCGTTTTCCCGACGCGCGCCGGTCCGACACCTTGGGCACGCTGGACACGCTCAGCAGGCTGGGTTTCGTGGCAGCCAATGTGCGCGACGACCTCAAGGATTGTTATCGGGCGCTGCGCGCGCTCGAACACCGCCTGCAGATGATCGCCGACGAACAGACCCAGACCATGCCCGCCGACGACGCCGGGCTCGCGCGTCTCGCCGCCGTGCGCGGCGCGCGCGACATGGCGGCGTTCATGGCAGACGTGGAAAGGATCCTGCGCACCGTCGAGACCCACTACGCCGGGCTGTTCGAGGATGCGCCGTCGCTTGCCATCAGCGGCGGCGGCGCAGCAAGCGGCGCGGAAGGCGGCAACCTGGTGTTCACCGGCACCGAGGACGATCCCGACACCATCGCCACCCTGAAACGCATCGGTTACGCCGAGCCCGCCACCATCGCCCAGACCGTGCGCGCCTGGCATCACGGCCGCTACCGCTCCACGCGCTCCAACCGCGCGCGCCAGCTGCTCACCGAGGTGATGCCGGCGTTGCTCTCGGCGTTCGCCCGCACCACCCAGCCGGACGCCGCCTTCCTGCGGTTCGACAAATGCCTGGCCGCGCTGCCGGCGGGCGTTCCGCTGCTGTCCGTGTTCTACGCCAACCCCGACATCCTGGATCTTGTCGCCGAGATCATGGGCGACGCGCCGCGCCTGGCCGAACATGTCACGCGCGCGCCGGCGTTGCTCGACTACGTCCTGGAACCCCAGTTCTTCAGCCCGCTGCCCGACGCCGCGGCCCTGCAACGCGACCTGGAAACCTCGCTCGCGGAATCGGACACTTTTGAAGGCGCGCTCGACCGCCTGCGGCGTTGGGCCCACGACCAGCAGTTCCGCATCGGCGTGCATACGTTGCGCGGCATCGCCGATCCCACCGTAGCCGCCGAACAGCTCACCACCGTGGCCGAGATCGTGACCCGCGCCCTGGTACCGCGCGTTCACGCGGAATTCACCCGCCAGCACGGCAGGGTCGGCACGGAGGAAGATGGCCTCGCGGTGCTCGCCTACGGCAAGCTCGCCTCCTGTGAGCTGACGCCGTCGTCGGATCTCGATCTGGTGCTGATCTACGATGCGCCGCTCGACGCCATGTCCCAGGGCGGCGCCAAGTCCTTTCCCGCCGCGCCTTACTACATCCGTCTCGCGCAGCGCGTCATTACGGCCTTCACGGCGCTCACCGGCGAAGGCCTGCTGTACGCCGTCGACCTGCGCCTGCGGCCCAATGGCGACAAAGGCCCGCTCGCCACGAGCCTGGAGGCTTTCGCCAAATACCAAACGGAAGACGCCTGGACCTGGGAGCACCTGGCGCTGGTCCGCGCCCGGGTGGTGCACGGCGCCGCGGCGCTCACGGCCGCGGTAGAGGATGCCCGCGCCCGCGCCCTGGGCCGCGCGCGCGATCCCGACATTCTTCTGTGCGCGGTGGCCGATATGCGCGCCCTGATGCGCAAGGAACAGGGTGACAAGGGCCTGTGGGATCTCAAACGTCAGCCCGGCGGGCTGATCGACGCCGAGTTCATCCTGCAATACCTCGCGGTCCGGCAGGCCCTGGCCGCGACCGACACCCGGCCTCCCGGCCTGATCGCGGGCCTGGTGGCCAGCGGGGCCCTGGCGGCCGCGGACGGCGATGCGCTGGCCGCGGCGATCGCACTGTGGTCGCGGCTGCAATTCGTGATCCGGCTGACCACCGAGGGTGACGTGGCGCCGGAACATCTGCCGCCCGGCCTCAAACAAAAACTGGCTGTCGCCGCCGGGGTGAAGGATGATGGTACCCTGGAACGCCTGATGGTGGAGACGGCGGGCGTGGTTTCCGCGCTGTTCGAGAAGATCATCACGGACCCGGCGGCCAAAGCGCGTGAACGCCTGCCGGCCGACGCCGTTATCCGCTGATTTGCAACGAGGGGACGCAACCATGGCCGCGAAAGCCAAAGCCAAGACCAAGAAGCCCGCCCGGAAAGCTCCGGCGAAAAAAACGCCGGTCAAGAAATCCGCCAGGAAGGCCGCGCAAGCATCCGTCGGCTCGCTGGTGGGCAAGGCCGCGCCCGCCTTCACCATGCCGGCGGATGACGGCTCGACCCTGTCGCTCAAGGATCTGCGCGGCAAGCCGGTCGTGCTTTATTTCTATCCCAAGGACGACACCACCGGCTGCACCGCCGAGGCCTGCGACTTCCGCGACCGCATGACCGCCTTCAAGGGCGCGACCGTGATCGGCGTCTCCAAGGATTCCATCAAGAGCCACCAGAAGTTCAAGGCCAAGTACAGCCTGACCTTTCCGCTCGCCTCCGACGACAGCGGCGTCTGCGAGGCCTACGGCGTGTGGAAGGAAAAGAGCATGTATGGCCGCAAATTCATGGGCATCGAACGCTCGACCTTCATCATCGACAAGGACGGCAAGGTGCGCGCCGAATGGAGAAAGGTGAGCGTCCCCGGCCATGCCGAGGAAGTGAAGCAGGCCCTGCGCAGCCTGTGAGCATCGTGCCGAAAAGTGGAGGCCGCCTGTCGGCCGTAGGCCGGCCAATTGAAAAATTGCGCGCTTCGCGCGCGGCGGCGAGACGATGCGCCCCAAGAATAACTTGACCGTTACACTTGCCCAGGGCGCGGTCGATGTCCTCCTTACCGCATCGCCTGAGGAAAAAGTCGCCGCCACCTTCGCCCTGGCCGATGTCTGGCGCGCGGGGATCGGCGTAGGCCGCGCGGCGGCGCCCGATGACCCGGCGCGTCCGCCGCGGCCCGCGCTGCTGCCGCCCAGCGAGATGCCACGGCGATCCATGGGGCCCAAGGGCCGCATCGCCTTCATCCATGCGCTCGCCCATATCGAACTCAACGCTGTCGACCTGGCCTGGGACATCATCGCCCGTTTCGCCCATCTCGACCTGCCGCTCGCCTACTACAACGACTGGGTGGGCGTGGCGGTGGAGGAAGCCGAGCACTACGCGGCGCTCGCCAACCGGCTGGCCGATTTCGGCGCGGCCTACGGCGACCTGCCCGCGCACAACGGTTTATGGGACGCCGCCCGCTCCACCGCCGACAGCCTGCCCGCGCGCCTCGCGATCATTCCCATGACCCTGGAAGCGCGCGGACTGGACACCACCCCCGCCGCCATCGAACGCTGCCGCGCCGCCGCCGACGCGGACACCGCCGCGGTGCTGCAACAAATCTACGACGACGAGATCAAGCACCTGCGCGTCGGCGTACAGTGGTTCGAATATTGCTGCTCCCGCGATGGTGCGAACCCCCAGGCGCGCTACGCCGTGCTGCTGGCCGAGCGCTTCCGTGGCGGCTTGAAGCCGCCCTTCAACCTGCCCGCCCGCACCCGGGCCGGCATGGACGAAAGCTACCTGAAACCCTGGCTTTCCTAGCGGTTCCGCGCCCCGCCGATGGACAACCCGCGCCGGGCAATATACCTATAGGGGGTATCCTATGGAGGGCGATCCGTGGCTCATACCGTGCGCGAGAAGACCAAGCTGGTGAACCGTGTGAAACGCATCCGCGGGCAGATCGAGGCGGTCGAGCGCGCGCTCGATAGCGAGATCGGCTGCGCCGACGTCCTGCACCGGCTTTCGGCGGTACGCGGCGCCATCAACGGCCTCATGGCCAAGGTGATGGAAGACCACATCCGCTACCACGTGGCGGGCCCGACAGGCCGCGCCGACGCGGCCGGACGAAAACGCCGCGGGGACGCAACCGAAGAACTGATCGACGTCGTCAACAGCTACTTGCGGTGACCGCCATGAACACCCCGATCGGGCATAGCCACGTTTTCCTCGGCGCCGGGCACGAGGGCAAGGAACGTAAGATCTGGATGGTGATCTGGCTGTCGCTGGCCATGATGGTAGCCGAGATCGCCGGCGGGATTGTCTACGGCTCCCTCGCCCTGCTCGCCGATGGCGTGCACATGTCCACCCATGTCGCGGCCCTGGCCATCGCCGCGCTGGCCTATCGCTACGCCCGGCATCATGCCAACGATACGCGCTTCGCCTTCGGCACCGGCAAGTTCGGCGATCTCGCCAGTTTCGCCAGCGCGATTGTCCTGGCCGCCGCCACCATCGGCATCGGCTGGGAATCCGCGGCGCGGTTCTTCAATCCCGTGGTCATCGACGTCAATGAAGCCATCTTTGTGGCGGTGCTGGGCCTCTTGGTGAATATCGCGGGGGCCTGGCTGCTGTCGGGCGCGGACCACCATCATGGCCACGGTCATGGTCATGACCATGGGCATGACCACCATCACGGCCATGCACACCATGACCACGGCGCGGAGCGACGGCTGGATACCGGACATGGCGTGCTGCTCCTGGAGATTTTCGAGGACGGCGTCCCGGCCCGTTTCCGGCTGCGTTTCCAGGATCAGAGCGGATTCCGGCCGGTTCCCGGCGGTACGGATGCCGTGCTGGAACTGGAACGCCCGGACGGCGTGCACGAGCGGTTCGCCCTGCGCCAATACGACGGCTTCCTGGAGTCGGAACAGACCGTCGCCGAGCCCCACGAGTTCACTGTACGCGTGCGCCTGCCCCACGACGATCACAGCCATGACCTGACCGCGTCCTTCACCGAACAGGCCGATCATCCCCACGATCACCATGGCGATGGGGGGCACCACCGCGACAACAACTACCGCGCGGCGTTCGTGCATATCCTGGCGGACGCGGGCGTGTCGGTGCTGGCGATCGCGGGTTTGCTCGCCGCCAAATACCTGGGCTGGACCTTCATGGATCCGGTGATGGGAATCGTCGGCGCCGTGGTGATCGGCAACTGGTCCTACGGCCTGATCAAGGATTCAGGCCGCATCCTGCTCGACATGACCGCCGACCAGGATCTGGCTCGAAAACTGCGCGCCGAAGTGGAAGGCCAGGGCGACCATGTCGCCGACCTGCACTTGTGGCGGCTTGGCCCCGGGCATCTCGGCGCGATCCTGTCGGTGGTCAGCGACCGGCCCAGGGTGGCCGAGTACTACCGCTGCCGCTTCGGAAAATTCGCGATGCTGTCGCACGTCACCATTGAGGCACGGGCCCGCTAAGGCGGATCGGCGCACGCGACAATCGCGGCGCGGCCCCGCATGCCGGAAGAAATAATTCCCGGCTTCGCGTGCCGCGAGTCGGGGAACTCCCGACATCCAATTTCGCGTATTAGCTGACCACGTCGCCGCCGGTCTTGATGCGCGAGGCCAGCGAGGCGGCCATGAACTTATCCAGGTCGCCGTCCAGCACCCCTTGCGTGTCCGAGGTTTCCACTTCGGTGCGCAGATCCTTCACCATCTGATAGGGCTGCAGCACGTAAGAGCGGATCTGGTGGCCCCAGCCGATCTCGGTCTTTGCGGATTCCTGCTGGGCCAGCTTGGCTTCGCGCTTTTCCAGTTCCAGCTCGTACAGGCGCGCACGCAGCATCTCCCAGCACTTGGCCCGGTTCTGGTGCTGTGAACGCTCGTTCTGGCACTGGACCACGATATTGGTGGGGATATGCGTGATGCGCACCGCGCTGTCGGTCTTGTTGACGTGCTGGCCGCCGGCGCCCGAGGCGCGATAGGTGTCGACGCGGCAGTCCTTGTCGTTGATCTCGATCTCGATGGAATCGTCCACCACCGGATAGACCCACACCGACGAGAACGAGGTGTGGCGCCGGGCGTTGGAATCATAGGGCGAGATGCGCACCAGCCGGTGCACGCCGCTCTCGGTCTTGAGCCAGCCATAGGCGTTGACCCCGCCGATGCGGAAGGTGACCGACTTGATGCCCGCGCCATCGCCGGCGCTTTCTTCCAGGTACTCGACCTTGTAACCCTTGCGCTCGGCCCAGCGCGAATACATGCGCGCCATCATCTCGGCCCAGTCCTGGGCCTCGGTGCCGCCCTGGCCGGCGTGGATTTCGAGATAGCAGTCGTTGCCGTCGGCTTCGCCCGAGAGCAGGCTTTCCAATTCGATCTGCTTGGCGCGCGCCAGCAGGTCGGCGATCAGCGCGCGGGCTTCGGCAATAGCGCCGTCGTCGCCTTCCTCGTCGGCGAGTTCCGACAAAGTGACGGCGTCATCCAGTTCCCGCTCCAGCTTGCGGGTCGAGGAAATGGCGGTGTCGAGCTGGGTCCGTTCGCGCATGACCTTCTGCGCTTCGGACGGCTTGTTCCAGAGATTGGGGTCTTCGGCCTTGGCGTTCAGTTCATCAAGGCGCAGGAGGGCACGATCCCAGTCAAAGATGCCTCCGGAGCAGGCCGAGGGAACGCTTGATCTCGTTGACCTTGCTCTCGATGTCGGCGCGCATGGGAAATGCCCTCAAATCCGGTTTCGCGCGGTTTTACGGAAAACCGGCCGCCAAAACAAGGGCGCGAGGCCTAGTACAGGCCGCCGGCGGTGGGGCGGGCGGGCGAGCCGGCGGGAGCCCCCGGTTCGTCGGGATCGAGCTGGTCCGCCTGGCCGTCGATAGAGGCCTGGGTCATGGGCGAGGTGCCGGTCTTGAAGGCTTCCAGGATCACATGCTTGTCGCCGGGTTCGGCCGGGCGGCCGGTGTCGAGGTTGACGCGCGCGAGGCTGATGCCGGGCGGCACGCGGAACGGCGTGGCCGGTTTGTCCTTGAGGGCGCCCATCATGAAGTCGCGGAAGATCGGGGCAGCCACCACACCGCCGGTGTCCTTGGGGCCGAGGGTGCGCGGCTCGTCGAAGCCGACATATACGCCCGCCACCAGGTCGGGCGAGAAGCCCAGGAACCAGACATCGAAGGCATCGTTGGAGGTGCCGGTCTTGCCCGCCAGCGGCTTGCCGACGGCGCGCGCCGCGGTGCCGGTGCCGCGCTCGATCACGCCCTCCATCATGTGCACCACCTGGTACACGCTGGCGGGATCCGCGAGCTGTTCACGTTCGTCGGGCAGTACCGGCGGCCCTTTGCCGTCCCAGGCCGCGGCCGCGCACTGCTCGCAGGCGCGCGCGTCGGAGCGGTAGATAGTCTTGCCGAAGCGATCCTGCACACGGTCGATGAACTGCGGCGAGATCTTCTTGCCGCCGTTGACCAGCTCGCCGTAGGCGATGGTGAGGCGCAGGGCGGTGGTAACCTCGGCGCCCAGTGCGTTGGCAAGGTTGGTGGGCAGCTTGTCGACGATGCCGAATTTCTCGGCCACGACCGCGACCTTGTCCATGCCGACCGCCTGGGCCAGGCGCACGGTCATCAAGTTCTGGGATTTCTCGAGGCCGTTGCGCAAGGTCGCGCGGCCGAGGAATTCGCCGGTGTAGTTCTTGGGCTTCCACTTGGGCAAGCCGGGGCCCTGATCCATCACGAACGGCGCATCCAGCACCAGGGTCGAGGGCGTGAAGCCCTGCTCCATGGCCGCGAGATAGACGAACGGCTTGAAGGCCGAGCCGGGCTGCCGCAACGCTTGGGTGCCACGGTTGAACTGCGAGCGTGCGTAGGAGAAGCCGCCGACGAGCGCCAGCACGCGCCCCGTGTGCGGGTCCATCACCGCCATGCCGCCTTCGACATTGGGGATTTGACGCAGGCCATAGGTATTGTCGGGATAGGCCACGCCCTCGCTGTTGGCTTTGAGCCGCTCGACGGCGATCACATCGCCGGGATGCAGCACGGCGGTCGCGTCCTTGGGCGGTGCCCCGGCGCGTTGATCGGCGCCGACCGCATGCGCCCAGCGCAACTCGGACATGGGGATGGAACCGGTCAGGCCACCCTTGATGAGGATCACGGCCTTTTCCGGCGACACGGCCTGCACCATGGCCGTGTCCCATTCCTCGAGCAGTCCTGGGACCGGCGGCAGCTGGTTGAAGCGCTGTTCCAGGTCGCGTCCGGCGGCGATCTTGGTGAGCGGTCCACGCCAGCCGTGGCGGCGGTCGTAGGTGATCAGACCGTCGCGCAGGGCTTTGTTGGCGAACTTCTGATAGTCCGGGTTGAGCGTGGTGCGTACCGCGAGGCCGCCCTTGTAGAGCGCGCTTTCGCCCTGGTCCTTGGCGATATCGCGGCGGATGTATTCGGCGAAGTAGTCGGCGTCGGCCACCACTTCGGTGTCGCCGCGCTCGCGCACCTTGAGCGGTTCGGCGCGCGCGATCTTGGCCTCGGCGTCGGTGATATAGCCGTCTTCCAGCATGCGCTCGATCACGTAATTGCGGCGATCGACGGCGGCTTCCATATGGCGCAGCGGATTGTAGTTGTTGGGCCCCTTGGCGATGCCCGCCAGGAACGCGGCCTCGGCGACGGTGAGCTCGTCGAGCGACTTGTTGAAGTAGTTCATCGCCGCCGCGGCCACGCCATAGGCGCCGAAGCCCAGGTACTGCTGGTTCAGGTAAAGCTCGAGGATGTGGTCCTTGGTGAAGGCGCGCTCGATGCGCAAGGACAGGATCGCCTCGCGCACCTTGCGATCCATCGAGTATTCCTTGCCGAGCAGGAACTGCTGCGCCACCTGCTGGGTGATGGTCGAAGCGCCTTTCAGGCGCCGGTCGCTGCCCGAAAGCTTTTCTCCCACCGCCTCGACCACCGCGCGGGTCAGGCCGATCACATCGACGCCGGGATGGGTGTAAAAGCGCTGGTCCTCGGAGGCGATGAACGCCTCGCTGATGCGCTTGGGAATCGCCTGGATCGGCACGAACACGCGGCCTTCGACCGCGTACTCCTGGATCAGGCGGCCGTCGCCGGCGTAGACGCGGGTCATCACCGGCGGATCGTAGGTGGCGAGTTGATGGTAGTCCGGCAGGCCGCGGCTGAAATGCCAGAACACGAAGATCACGCCGGCGCCCGCGACGAACACGCCCAGCAGAATGACAGCGGCGCCGATCGCCAGCCAACGGGCCAGATTCTGCGACACCCCCAGGCGCTCGATGAGCCCGGCGAGCTTTTTGGGCGCGAGCTTGGGCGCCTCGATGGTGCGGCGGGGCTTCTCGGGCATCTTTGGGGACGGCTTATCGACCATGGGCGCGCTCTCTATCACACCTCAGCCCGGCGAATCAGGAGAATCGACCGGCTAAGGCCCTCATTTCTCTCCGGAATTACGGCAAAAATAGGTGGTTGGCCCGTGTTTTCCCGGTCACAGCACCCGAAAAACCCATGAAAAGACAACGGCCGGGCGGGACTACCGTTGCAAATTCTTGTTTCTGTCGCGTGTCCGGACGCAAAACCGGCACCCACTTTTGCTGGACACGCTCTAGGAGCGCCGGGCGCTCTGGATTGCCCCAAAATGTTCATCCAGGCCGCGCACCACCGCGGCCATCAGCTTGGCCCGGTAGCTCTCGGTCTTGAGCGCGGCCTCTTCCTCTTTATGCGAGAGGTAGCCCATTTCGATCAGCACCGAGGGGATGTCCGGCGACTTGAGCACGGCGAAGCGGGCAAAGCGGTGGGCGGTGCGCAGCATCATGGCCTCGCGCTTCAGCTGGTCGATGAGCCGGCCGGCGACGCGGGTGGCGAGATTCATGCTCTCGCGTTGGGCCAGGTCCACCAGGATGTGGCGCACCTCCTGTGTCTCGCGCGACAGGTCGATGCCGATGATACGGTCGGCGTCGTTTTCCTGGTCGGCCAGCGCCGCGGCCTCGGCGTCCGAGGCCTTTTCCGAAAGGGTGTAGACCGACAGGCCGCGCACGGTTTTGTTGGCGATGGAATCCGCGTGCAGCGAGACGAAGATGTCGGCGCCCGCGTCATGCGCCAGTTCGCGCCGCTCGGTCAGGCCCACCGACACGTCCTTCTCGCGCGTCAGCACCACTTTGTAGCGGCCGGTCTCTTCCAGGCGGCTCTTGAGCTGGCGCGCGGCGGCAAGGGTGATGATCTTCTCGTAGATGCCGCTGGCGCCGATGGCGCCGGGATCGACACCGCCGTGCCCGGGATCGAGCATCACGACCTTCTTGGTGCTGGCGGGATTCTTGCCAGGCTTGATCTTGTCGTCCTTGGTCCTATCGTCGGTTTTCGCCCCGTCGATTTTTCCTTGGGCGACCTGCGGCATGGTTTGCTTGCCGATGCGGAACTGGGGCCCGACCTGGGCCATGAACTTGTCCTTGGTGGTGCGTTCCAGGTCGACGACGAACCGGTGCGGCGTGCCGCCGGTGGCGGGCAGGACGAAAGCATTCTTCACATCCGCGGCGTCGGCGAGGTCGATGACCACCCGGGTATCGCCGGCCTGGAACAGGCCCCAGCGGATGGATTTGATCAGGCCGGTGGGCGCCGGCATCGGGCTGCCGCCGTTACCGACGGTGAAGTCGAGTTCGGGCAGATCGAGGACGATCCGGTAGGGATCGGCCAGGCGGAAAATGCTGAAATCGATGTTTTCGGACAGCTCGAGGACAAAACGGGTGCGGTCGCCGGTGCTGGAAAGGCGCAGGGCGGAGGCCACCCCGACCGCGAAAGCGCGGCCCGGCAGCAGCAACGCTCCCGACACGCCCGCCAACCCGCCGACCATGCCCCGGCGGCTGATCCAGGGGATTTTTCCCTTAAAATCCAATCTATTAACCCCCTAACGCATCGCCGGCGTCGCCGGTCAATCAGTCAGCGCGGCTTGCACGGCTCTCGCGTAAAACCTGAAGAATCTTGCTCTAACCCATTGAGTAAAAACAACATACAACAGCGATCCGCACCCGGCAAGATTCTTAAGGGTCGCGTGGCCGCCAGCCCCCTGTCGGACCCGGCATTTGCGGTTGTCACCTTGCCCGGGGGGCGTCTATGGTGGATGTGCTTGTGGTCGTTCCTGACACGGTGCAAGCCGCCAGCCGCTTGAGTTTCCGGGATTTTTTGGAAACCCCTCCGCGGCCTTGGCCGGCGGAAATTCCATCAGGATGCGTCCCAGCTCCACCGGTTCAAGCAGCGGCCTCCCGGCCGCACTTGTCCCAGAGATTCATCCCCGGGGGCATCCCGTGCGACTGGCCTCTTTCCTTTATCCACAGCGGCAGCCCGCCTTTGCGGCGGACGCAATCGTTGCTGCCTTTGTGACGGCCGACATCGCGCTGGCTCCGGGACTTTCGATTTTCACCAAACTGCCGCGGACGCGCGCCCTTTCACCCGCATTCAGGGTCAAGGCGCGCGCGGGAACCGCCGCATCACGGAGTACGACTTACTATGGTCAAGAGAATGCTGATCGATGCCACGCACCCGGAAGAGACCCGGGTCGTGGTGCTGGACGGAACACGGCTTGAAGAGTTCGATGTAGAGACCTCCACCAAGAAGCAGATCAAGGGCAACATCTACCTGGCCAAGGTGGTCAGGGTTGAGCCCTCGCTTCAGGCGGCCTTCGTCGATTACGGCGGGAACCGGCACGGGTTCCTGGCCTTCAGTGAAATCCATCCGGACTATTACCAGATCCCGGTCGCCGACCGCGAACGCCTGATGGCGGAAGTTGCTCGCCATCAGGACGAGGAGGACGAACACACCTCTTCCGCACCGCCGCCGCCGCACACCGAGGACCGCGACCACCACGACGACCATGGGCATGACGAGCACGCCCCCGATGGTCATCATGACGATCATGCGCATGACGATCACGCACATGATGAGCACGGCGAAGTGCCGTTGGCCTTCATTCCTCCGGCGATCACCGCCGAGATCTCGCCCGACGAGCCGCATGACGAACCGGCGCTCGCCGAGGGCGGCGCGGCCCCGGAACCCCATCACGAAGACGATCACCATGAAGAAGATGGGGGGCCTGAGCCGCAGCGCGGCGTGATCGAGGAGATCGAGCCGGTCGCCACCGCCGAGACCGTGACCGAGGTCGGCGGCGACACCGCGCCGGCGCCCGCCGAAGCCGCGCCGGAAGCTGCCGAAGGAACGGATAGGCCGGTCGCGGAAGTCCTGCCGCCGGCGCCCGCCCCCGACACGGTCGGCGGCGAGGACGACGAGGACGACGACGCCGCCGCGGTGGACAAACAGCGCCGCCGCTTCGTGGCCGCGCGTCATTACAAGATCCAGGAAGTCATCAAGCGCCGGCAGATCATGCTGGTGCAGGTGGTCAAGGAGGAACGCGGCAACAAAGGCGCCGCGCTCACCACCTTCCTGTCGCTCGCCGGCCGCTACTGCGTGCTGATGCCCAACTCGGCGCGCGGCGGCGGGGTTTCGCGCAAGATCACCTCGGCGCAAGACCGCCGGCGCCTGAAGCAGATCGTCGGCGACCTGGAACTGCCCAGCAACATGGCGGTGATCCTGCGCACCGCCGGCGCCGACCGCAACAAAGCCGAGATCAAGCGCGACTACGAATACCTGCAGCGCACCTGGAACCAGATCCGTGAAGTCACCATGGGCAGCCGCGCGCCCGCGTTGATCCACGAGGAAGCCAGCCTGATCAAGCGCGCAATCCGCGACATCTACTCGCGCGACATCGAGGAGATCTGGGTCGACGGCGAGGAAGGCTACAAGACCGGCAAGGACTTCATGAAGACCTTGACGCCGTCGCACGCCAAGAAGGTGCAGCGCTACAAGGACGACATCATTCCCCTGTACCACCGCTACCAGGTGGAAACCCAGATGGAGTCGATCAACAGCCCGGTGGTGCAGCTGCGCTCGGGCGGCTCGATCGTGTTCGCCCAGACCGAAGCGCTGGTCGCCATCGACGTCAACTCCGGCCGCGCCACCAAGGAACGGCACATCGAGGAAACCGCCTACAAGACCAACATGGAAGCGGCCGAAGAGATCGCCCGCCAGTTGCGTCTGCGCGACCTCGCCGGCCTGATCGTCATCGACTTCATCGACATGGAAGACAACCGCAACAACCACGCGGTTGAACGCCGGCTGAAGGAATCGCTCAAGGCCGACCGCGCCCGCATCCAGGTGGGCCGCATCAGCCACTTCGGCCTGCTGGAGCTTTCCCGCCAACGTTTACGCCCGAGCCTGATCGAGACCAACTTCAAGGTCTGCACCCATTGCGCGGGCTCCGGCATGGTGCGCTCGACCGAATCAGCGGCCGTGCACTCGCTGCGCATGCTGGAAGAGGAAGGCGTGCGCCGGCGCTCGAGCGAAGTCACCATCACCGTCCATCCGGACGTGGCGCTCTACATGCTCAACTACAAGCGCGAGATGCTGGCCTCGATCGAGGCGCGTTATGGCCTCAAGGTCTATGTGCTCGGCGATCCGGCGCTGATCCCGCCCAACCTGCGCCTCGACCGCATCAAGGCGCATCGCGGCGATGACGGCGAGCACGTGGTTGCCCGGGAACATGACCGCGAATCCCTGCCCGCACCGGTCGCGGTGGACGACGAAGACGAGGACGGCGCCGAGGCATCAAACGACGAACAACCGCGGGAACGCCATGAAGGCCACCGTGAAGGCCGCGATCGCGGCGGCCGCATCCGGCGCGATCGCGGTGACCGCGACCGGGGCGAACGGGACCGGGGCGAGCGTGATCATAGCGAACGAGACCGGGGCGAACGAGACCAGAATCGCGAACACCGGTCGCACGACGGCGGCCCCCGGGACGACGAGGACGGCGGCGGCCGCAAGCGGCGGCGGCGGCGGAGACGGCGCGGCGGTGGTGGCCATGGCGAAAACGGCCGCCCGGACGAGAATCGCGGTTTTCCGGGACAACCCGATCAGGCCGCGCGTGAAGACGCCGGCAACCGGGCCTTCGACGATAACGGCCCAGGCGAGCAAACCGCCGGCGAGCCGGTTCCTGGAGAGCAAGGCCAGGGCGATCAGGGCGAAGGCGGCCGCGATGGCGGCCGGCGCCGGCGTCGTGGGCGCCGCGGCGGACGCCGCCGGCGCCGTGGCGGCGAGGGCGAACGCCAGGGCGGTTTCGACGCACAGGACGGAACGCCACACCGCGACGACGGCAGCCCCGCCGCGCCGGAATCTTTCGACACGCCGCGCGTGAGCGAACCGGCATCCGTGGAAACGCGCGCCACGCCCGCCCAAGAATCTCCGCAGGAACCCGCGCAGGAGTCAGGTGGAGGCGCTTCGCGCTTCTTCCGCGCCATCAAGTCGCGCCTGCGCGGCGACAGCGACGACGCCAAGGATGAAGCGCCGGCGCCCGCGCCGGTGGCCGCAACGCCGCCTCCCGCGGCCGCGCCCCCGGTCACGGTGGCGCCTCCGCCCGCACCGCCCGCGCCGGAAGAACCGGCCGGCCCGAAGCGCGGCGGCTGGTGGCAGAATCCGACAAAATAAGATCGATTAGAGGTTCCGCGTCCGCCAGGCTTTGAGGCGGACGCAGGCCTCTTCGATATCGGCGGTCGATCCGGCGAAGGAGAACCGCACGAAGCGGTGACCCAGGTCCGGATCGAAGTCGATGCCGGGCGTGGCCGCGACGCCGGCTTCATGCAGCATCGCCCGGCAGAAGGTCATGGCGTTGTCGGTCAGCGCCGACACGTCCGCGTAGATGTAGAACGCGCCGTCGGCGGGCGCGAAGCGCGAGAAGCCGATCTCCGGCAGCTTGGCCAGCAATATCTCGCGGTTACGCGCATAGCGCGCGACGTTGGCTTCCAACTCGTCGATGCAGTCGAACACCGCCACACCGGCGTGCTGCGAGATCGTGGGCGCCGAGATGAACATATTCTGCGCCAGGCACTCCAGCGCGCGCAGGAAATCCGGCGGCACCACCAGCCAACCCAACCGCCAGCCGGTCATGCTGAAGTACTTGGAGAAACTGTTGATGACGAGCGCGCTCGGGCTGCAGGCGGCTGCGCTCGTGGTTTTCGGTCCGAAGCTGAGGCCGTGGTAGATTTCGTCCGAGATCAGGCGGATGCCGTTGTCGTGGCAAAATCCCGCCAGCGCCTTGAACTCCGCTGGCGCGATCACCGACCCCGTGGGGTTGGCCGGGCTCGCGACGATCAGGCCGTCCGGCAGTTTGGGCATTTTGCGCAGGTGGTCGGGCGTCACCGCATAGTGAGTCGAAGCGTCCACCGGTATCAATTCCGGGACTATGCCCAGGCTTTTCAGGATATGGCGGTAGGCGGGGTAGCCGGGCGACGCCAAAGCGACCCGGTCGCCGGCCTCGAAGGCGGTGATGAACGCGAGAGTGAAAGCCGCCGACGATCCCATGGTCACAAAAACACGCTCCGGATCGAGGTCGATGCCGTCGGTTTTCTTGTAATGGGCGGCGATCCTGGCGCGCAGCGGCGGAATCCCGCCCGCCATGGTGTAGCCCAGAATGTCGTCGTTGAGCGCGCGGCCGATAGCGGCGAGCGCCTTCTTGGGAATCCCGGTCGACGGCTGGCCGACCTCCAAGTGGATCACGCTGCGCCCCGCGGCCTCGAGGGTGAGCGCATCCCGAAGCACATCCATGACGATGAATGGCGGCACCACGCCCCGGTTCGCGATCTTCAAGGCCATCACGGTTCTCCAACTTGCCCGGTCAGCGCGTAGCCCCCAGGCGCCAGGGCCTTGGCTTCGCATTCGGGCGCCCCCTTGTCCAGAAAGCAATCGAGGCTGTTGGGGTATCCGCCCTGGCCGCCATTGGCCTCGACCATCACGACGCGGCCCTTGGTATCGACGATGGCCAGAACGGCGACGGGTGTGGCGCCGTCCGCGGGCTGAAGCGCGCCGTCCCGCATCACGCCCGCGCCAAACGCCGCCCCCATGACGAAGGTGCACGCAACCGTGTTGCCGTGCGTATCCCCAACCACGAGGCTGGAGGCACCCTCCGGATTGGAGGTGCCCTTGCCCGCGAGATAGGCCTGGTTGCCGCCATATGGATCGGCCGCCGCGGGGGCCCACGGCAAGACATCGGCGCCGTTGCGCGGAGCGGTGCGCAAGCGGTCCAGCGTGTCGGCCAGCGCCGGCTGACGCAGCGGTTCCCCCGGCGCCAGCAACTGGCGGCGCGGCGACATGAAGACGGACAGCGCCTGGGCGTCGCGCAACAGGACGTCGGCCTGCGCCAACTGCTGCGCCAACCTCCGCGAAACCGGTACGCCGAAACGCGCCGCCGTGGCGGCGGGCGCTACCGCCCGCGGCCACGGCAGCCTGCCGAGCACGCCATGGATGGTCCGCGCCGCGCGCGCCGACGCCAGCGGCCCGGCGAACTCCAGTTTGTGCATGGATTTGGCGGCGGCGTCATAGATCAGGCAGACGCCGCCAGCGTGCAGACTGGCCGACGACGGCAAGACCACCGCGAGCATCAAGGCCGCCGCCGCCGCCGCGTCGCCCGCCGTACCCCCAGCGCGCAACGCCGCCACGCCCGCGCGCGTCGCCACGGCATCGTCGGTGGCGATCACAAACGGGCGAAGGCTGTCCGCCGCGGTTGTATCGCCCTCGCCCAGCTTGACCACGACCTTGGGGAATCCGGCCCCGCACCCCGCCAGCAGAATGCAGGCCAAGATCATGAAAATACGGAATTTTCCGCGCCGTCTCATTTCAACATGACAGGTTTTACGGATGCCGCGCGTCATAGGGGTGGGTTACGGTCGCATCCGTGGCTCATGCGTATCTTGGGGGGCTGCCCCTCTTATATACTGAGTCCATCCGCTCCGGAGTGTTTTTGCCCGTGCAACGCCCCCTGCTCTCCCGGCTTTCCTTTCGGCGCCTCGCCCATGTGGTGACCGCCCTTGTCGCGATCTCGGCCGTCGTGGCCGCACCCGCCGCCGCGCAGGAGTTCCCCGAGGGCACGATGCTCTCAGACACCGAAATCGGCATGACGCTGGCGGCGTTCGGCCGCCCGATCTTCACCGCCGGCGGCCTCGACCCCAACACCATCCAACTTCACATGGTGGTGGACGACAGCATCAACGCCTTCGCCACCCAGGGGAACAACATGTTCCTCCACACCGGCTTGCTGCTGAAATCGCGAAACTCCAACGAGGTCATCGGCGTGATGGCGCACGAAGCCGGCCATATCGCCGGCGGCCATACCATCGTCACCGCCCAGGACGTGATGGGGCCCAACACGATCTCGATCCTGTCGACCTTGCTCGGTATCGCCGCGGGTGTCGCGACGGGCAAACCCGACCTGGGCATGGCGATCATGATGGGCGGGCAGCGCGCCGCCGTCGGCCAGTACCTGACCTTCTCGCGCGGCGTCGAGGCACAGGCCGACCAGTTCGCGCTGAAGGCCCTGCAGGGCAGCCATCAGTCGGCCAAGGGCCTCTATGACTTCTTCGACCGCCTGCGCGGCGAGGAAGCGCTTTATGTCGCGCACCAGGATCCATATGTCAGCAACCACCCGGTCACCAGCGACCGCATGAACGCGGTGATGACCTCGATGGAGGCTTCGCCCTACACCAACCAGCCGCCCGACCCGGAGTTGGAACGCCAGTACCGGCGCATGGTCGCGAAGCTCTACGCCTTCCTGAAGCCGCAGGTGGCGACCTTGCAGAAATATCCCGAGAAGGACACCAGCGTCGAAGCGCGTTACGCCCGGGTGATCGCCTATTACCGCCGCAGCCAGTTCGACAAAGCCATGCCGCTGGTGGACGGCCTGCTGGCCGACATGCCCAAGGATCCGTTCTTCTGGCAGATCAAGGGCGACATGCTGCTCTCGCGCAGCAAGACCGAACCCGCCATCGAGGCCTACCGTGAGGCGCTGAAGGTGCTGCCCAACGCCACGGAAATCATCGTCGCCATGGCCCACGCCATGCTCGAAAGCCGCGAGGACCATTCCGCCGATGCGCAAGTGGCGCTGAAACACGCCCTGGCGCTCGACGCCCAGAACCCCGAGGCCTGGGATCTGCTGGCGACTGCCTATAACCGCGACAACAACGCCGGCATGTCGGCCTACGCGGCCGCCGAACGGGCGATCCTGACCGGACAGTTCGGCGACGTGGCCCGCTATTCCAATCAGGCCGAGAAATTGCTCGAAAAAGACACGCCGACTTGGTACCGCTTACAGGATATCAAAGTGGTGGCGCAGAACGCTCTGCGCGACATGAAGGACCGCCGGCGTTGACGCCGGCATCTAAATGAAGTGCGCCGCTGAGGCGGCCCGCGCGGAAGGGAATTCGATGAACACGTTCAAAGTCGCCAGCCTCATTGCCGCGTTCGGCCTGCTGGCCGCGCCCCAGGCCGGCCTTGCCGCCGATGCCTTTTCGGGCGCGCAGAAGGATGAAGTGAAAAAGCTGGTGCGCGAATACCTCATGGAACACCCCGAGGTGATCGCCGACGCCATCAACGCCCTCCAGGCCAAGGAGGAGAAAGCCAAGGCCGACAAGGTCACCGCCGCGCTCAAGGAGAAGAAGAAGGACATTTTCGAGCAGACCGACGGCACGGTGCTCGGCAACCCCAAGGGCAACGTCACCCTGGTCGAGTTCTTCGACTATAACTGCGGCTACTGCAAAGCCATGTTTCCGGCGCTCATGGAGACCGTGAAGGCCGACGGCAACATCAAACTGGTGGTGAAGGAATTCCCGATCCTGGGGCAGCCCTCGGTCACCGCCAGCAAGGCCGCGCTCGCCGCGCGCAAGCAGAACAAGTACACCGAACTGCATCTCGCGCTCATGGGCCACAAGGGCTCGCTGACCGACGACGCCGTGCTGCAGATCGCCAAGGACACCGGGCTCGACATGGCGAAACTCAAAACCGACATGTCCGACCCCGCCGTGACCGCGATCCTCACCAAGAACCACGCCCTCGCCCAAGATCTCGACATCCAGGGCACACCGGCGCTGATCGTCGGCGACACACTGATTCCCGGCGCGGTCGACAAGAAGCGCATCCAGGAACTGGTCAAGGACGCGCGCAGCTAGCCCGTCGAGATCCGCCCGCCATGAGCGTCACGGATTTCTCGGTCAAGGAACGGTTGCGATTCCGCAAGCTGCTCGAGGTCGCCTACTCCACCACCTTCCAGGGTGAGCGCGAGGCCGCGCTCGCCGCGGCCAGCAAACTCGCCGAGGCCCACGGCATGACCCTGCACGAAGCCGCGGGCATGAAGGAGCCGGCGCAGGAACAGCCGCAGGCCCGCACGCACACCCGTCCGAGGGGACACGCAGGGTTCGCCGCCGACTTCGGCGCCGCCAGCCCCGACCACATGGGGCGCTGGTGGGCACGCCAGACCGCGCGCGGCCACGGACAGAATAACCGCTCCCAGGCCGCCGAACACGCCGCCGCCGCGACCGCGGCGCGCGAAGCCGCCGAGAAAAAACGCCGCGACGAAGCTTTGGCGGACGCCTTCCGGCGGGGATTGGATGCCGAGGAAATCCAGGCGCGGGCCAAGGCCGAGGAACGCGCGCGCCGCCCGACCGCGCGCCGCCCCGGCGCCCGCGGCCCGTGGCGCTCGCGCCCGGAGTTCGTCCGCGTGCTGCTGGCGGAAACGCGCATGAGCGCGAAGGAGATCGCCGCCGTCGCCGGCGTGACGATCTACGACGTTTTCCGCGAGAAACTATTGATGAGGCGAAGCGCGGCCTGAAGGATTTCCGAGGAAAATCCGGCCAAGCAAGATTAGCGCTTCAGATCGCGACAGGCCTGCACCATCTCGTCCGCCGTCTGCACGATCTTGGCGGCGCTGGAATAGGCGCGCTGGGTGACGATCATCTTCGAGAACTGATCGGCCAGGTCGACGTTGGAGTTTTCCAACGCGCCGGTGACGAATTCGGTCGATCCCTGCGGATTGCCCACGGCCTTCAGCGATAGCGCGCCGGCGTCGTAAGTCTGGGTAAAGACGTTGCCGGGCAGCGCGTTGAGGTTGTCGTTGGCCTGGAAGTTGGCCACCGGCAGGCGGCCCAGGTTCTTCACCTGGCCGTTGGTATAGCTGCCGATCAAGGTGCCGAACTTGTCGAAATAGGTGTTCTTGAGGCGGCCTTCGATATAGCCGTCGCCGTCGATGTTCTGGACGCTGATGGTGCTGTCGCCGCCCAGCTGGCTCATCTTGCTGAGATCGAGGGTGATGGTCTGCGGGCCCGAGGCGTCCTGCACCTTGGCGGTGACGATGCCGTTGGCCGGCGAAGTCAGGCGCCCGAAGGTATCGAAACCGACATTGGGCGGATCGAAGGTGACGCTGACGTCCTTGTTATCGGTACCGACGCTGGACATATCCAGGTTCCAGGTGGCGGGATTGGCCGGATCGGAATTGAAGCCGAGGTCGAGGGTGCGGGTGTTGCCGCCCGCGTCCACGAACGGCAGGCCGACATGCTGGCGGCCCGTGATGCCGGCGGCGACGTTGGCCTGCACCTTGATCGTGGTGGTGGGCTTGGCCGCGAACACCGAGTTGTTGCTGTAGAGCAGCGGCTTCAGGGTCTTGAGGTCGTCGCTCTCGGTGATATTGCCGTTGGCGTCCGCAGGCCAGCCCATGACATAGCTGCCGTCGGCGGTGGTGAGCAGCGTGCCCTGGTCCGGCACGCCGTTGGTGCTGGTGCCGAGCGTCACCGCCTTGCCGAAGAACGCGCCGTCGCGGGTGTACTGCCAGATCCCGGTGCCGTCCTGACTGGTGTTGGTGACGATGAAGCCGCGGCCGTTGATGGCCACGTCATAGGTGCGGTTGGTGGTGGCGATCGAGCCCATCTTGTCGACGTTGCGGTAGTCGATGGTCTTGACCGCGAAGAATCTCTGATCGCGCGGCGAGACTTCGTTGAGGATGGTCTCGAAATGAGTGCCCTGCTCCTTGTAGGAGGTCGTGTTGACGTTGGCGATGTTGGTGGAGATGTTCGACAGGTCGTGCGACTGCGACAGCATCGCCTGCACGCCGGTGTTGAAAGTGCCCTGAATCGTCGACATCGCGCTCTCCGTCACAGCGTGTCCAGGAAACGTGGGAACCGGACTTCCCTCTGGACACGCGCATAAAGGTCTTCCGCTAGGCGGGCAGGCCAATGGCCCACGCACACGTCTGGCTTCGCGGAGAGGAGAAGCAAGCGCCATGCCATGGCGCGAAGCGCTTCTGAGGCCCGGGAATCAGGCACTTACGGCGGCGCGCAGGCCGCACGGCCGGGCAGAAACCGCCCTCGCGGGGCAATATTTGCCTAGATAAGACCGCCGAGCGGACTGGATGGATCGGCGTAAAGTTTGCGCGCCATGCGGCCGGCGAGATAGGCCAGCCGGCCGGCTTCGACCGCCAGCTTCATCGCCTCGGCCATCTTGATCGGATCCTTGGCGGCGGCGATGGCGGTGTTCATCAGCACGCCGTCGCAGCCGAGTTCCATCGCGATAGCCGCGTCGGAGGCAGTGCCCACGCCCGCGTCCACCAGCACCGGCACTTTGCACTGCTCGATGATGATGCGGATATTGACCGGGTTCTGGATGCCGAGACCCGAGCCGATCGGCGCCGCCAGCGGCATGATGGCGCAGCAACCCACGTCCTCGAGCTTCTTGGCGATGATCGGATCGTCGCTGGTGTAGACCATCACGTCGAAGCCGTCCTTGATCAGGGATTCGGCGGCGCGGATGGTTTCCACGACGTTGGGATACAGTGTCTTCTGGTCGCCGAGGACTTCCAGCTTCACCAGGTTCCAGCCGCCGGCTTCACGGGCGAGCCGCAACGTGCGCACGGCATCCTCGGCGGTGTAGCAGCCGGCCGTGTTGGGCAAATAGGTGTATTTGCGCGGGTCCACGTAGTCCATCAGCATGGGCTGCGAGGGGTCCGAGAGGTTCACGCGGCGCACGGCCACGGTGACGATCTCGGCGCCCGAAGCCGCGATCGCGCGCGCGGTCTCCTCGAAATCCTTGTACTTGCCGGTGCCGACCAGGAGGCGCGACGTGAAGCGCTTGCCCGCCACTTCGAAGGCGTCATTGGCGGCTGTAGTCGATGCGTTGGTGTCCATATTCCTCTCTCAACCGCCGCCAATGAAATGCACGATCTCCAGCCGATCGCCGTCCTGGATTTCGGTGGCCGCGAAGGCCGACTTGGGCACGATCTCCAGGTTCCGTTCCACCGCCACCTTCCGGTTGTCGATCCCGAGGTGGGTCAGAAGGGCGGTGACCGAAAGGCCGGCCGCCAGCTCGCGGCTCTCGCCATTGATCGTAATACGCATCATAAGGCCGTAGGGGTCAGCGGCAACATCGTGGGGTGGGCAATCCAGCTACAACAAGTCCTCGTTTTATAAAGATTTTTTGCTCCAAAAGCCAACACGCGAAGGTTGCCCCGAAGGCCCCGCTGGTATATCCCTGTCCGGTCCAAAAAGCGTGCCCAGGAAAAATGGGAACCGGTTTTCCGTACGGACACGCGAGTATCTAAAATCTGGAGCGGGACGGGACATTCCGCTCCGGGAGCGCCTCAAAACGGGGGCAGTGGAAGGGGTTAGGACCGGGCGTGCCCAACGCAATTCTCGTCATCAACGGCCCGAACCTCAATCTTCTGGGAACCCGGGAGCCGGAGATCTACGGCAGGACGACGCTGGACGACGTCAAGGCGGCCACCACCGCCCAGGCGAAGGCCCGCGGCCTGGCCGCCGATTTCCGCCAGAGCAACGACGAGGGCGAACTGGTGGAGTGGATCCAGGATGCGCGCGCCAGCGCCGCCGGGATCATCATCAACGCCGGCGCCTACACCCATACCTCGGTGGCGATCCTCGACGCCCTTCAAGCCTGCGGCAAGCCTGTGATCGAAGTGCACCTGTCCAACATCTACAAACGCGAAAGCTTTCGCCACCATTCCTATGTCAGCCCCGCCGCCACCGGCGTGATCTGCGGCCTCGGCGCCCAGGGTTACGTGCTCGCGGTGGACGCCATGGCTGACCTTCTCTCCAAGGTGAAGACGTGACCAAAAAGAATTCCAAAGCTCCGGCGAAACCCGCCGCAAAGACTCCCGCGAAGCCGGCCACGAAACCGGCCGCCAAGCCCGAGGTAAAGACCGCGCCCAAGCCGGAAACGAAAATCTCGCGCATCGAGAGCGACCTCGTGCGCCATTTGGCCACCGTGCTGGACGAGACCAATCTCACCGAGATCGAATATGAGTCCGGCGGCCTGCGCATCCGCGTGGCGCGCGGCAGCCGTGAACCCGCTGTTGGCGCATATGTGCCGGCGCCGGCGACCGCCGCCGCCCCGGCGTCCGTCGCGGCGGTGGCCGCCGCCGCCGAACCGGCCACGGTCGATCCCGTTCATAATCCCGGCGCGGTGAAGTCGCCCATGGTCGGCGTTGCTTATTTGTTGCCCGAACCGGGCGCCGCGCCGTTCATCAAGGTCGGCGACCAGGTGGCGGAAGGACAAACGCTGCTGCTGATCGAAGCCATGAAGACCTTCAACCCGGTCAAGGCGCCGCGTGCCGGCAAGGTCACGCAGATCCTGGTGGAAACCGGCTCGCCCGTCGAATACGGCGAACCGCTTGTGATCCTGACCTGATGTTCGAGAAAGTCCTCATCGCCAACCGCGGCGAGATCGCGCTTCGCGTCCAGCGCGCCTGCCGCGAGATGGGCATCAAGAGCGTGGCTGTGCATTCCACCGCCGACGCCGAAGCCATGCATGTGCGCCTGGCCGACGAGTCCGTATGCATCGGGCCGCCGCCGGCGCGGGAAAGCTACCTCAACAAGGCGGCGATCATCTCCGCCGCCACCATCACAAATGCCGATGCCATCCACCCGGGCTACGGGTTCCTGTCGGAGAACGCCGAGTTCGCCGAGATGGTGGCCGACCACGACATCACCTTCATCGGCCCGAACCCGAAACACATCCGCACCATGGGCGACAAGGTGGTCGCCAAGAAGACCGCGATCGAGATCGGCATCCCGGTGGTGCCCGGCTCCGACGGCGCGGTGCCGAACGAAGCGGCAGCGGTCGAAATCGCCGATTCCATCGGTTATCCGGTGCTGATCAAGGCCAGCGCCGGGGGCGGCGGGCGCGGCATGAAGGTCGCCCAGAACCGCGACCAGGTGCGCGAGGCGTTCCAGGTCGCGACCGCCGAAGCCAAGGCCGCGTTCGGCAACGGCGAAGTCTACATGGAGAAATACCTCGGCAAGCCGCGCCACATCGAGATCCAGGTGCTGGGCGACAAGCACGGCAACGTGGTGCACCTGGGCGAGCGCGATTGCTCGTTGCAACGCAAGCACCAGAAGATTTTCGAGGAAACCCCCTCGCCCGCCCTCAACGCCGGAATGCGCGATGAAATCGGCGAAGTCGTCACCGCCGCCATGCGTAAGTTGGGTTACGACAACGCCGGCACTGTCGAATTTCTTTACGAAGACGGGAAGTTCTACTTCATCGAGATGAACACCCGCCTGCAGGTGGAACACCCGGTGACCGAAATGATCACCGGCATCGACCTGGTGCGCGAACAGATCCGCGTCGCCGCCGGCCTGGAACTGGGCTTCTCCCAGAAGGACATCACCTTCGAGGGCTGTTCCATGGAATGCCGCATCAATGCGGAAAACCCCCGCACCTTCGCGCCGTCACCGGGCCGGATCACCGGCTACCACGCGCCGGGTGGCCGCCGGGTGCGTGTCGATTCCGGACTGTTCGCGGGCTTCCGTATTCCGCCCCATTACGATAGCCTGATCGCCAAGCTGATCGTGCAAGGGAGTACACGCGAGGAATGCGTGATGCGTATGCGCCGGGCGCTGCACGAATACGTCATCGACGGGATCGAAACGACGATCCCCCTGCACTTCGCCGTGCTCAACGAGCCGGACATCATCAACGGCAACTACGACATCCGCTGGCTCGAGAATTTCGTGGCCAAGCTTTCCCAGAAATAAGCGGAGCGTGCCCCGAAAAAGTGGGTACCGGTTTTTCGACAGGGCGCGCGACCATACAAAAATCTAATCGCGCGGTGATGTCATGACCGACATCACCGCCGAACTGGTCCTCAAGGCCTATACCTACGGCGTGTTCCCCATGGCCAAGTCGCGGGGCGATACGGACGTATTCTGGGTGCAGCCCAAGCTGCGCGGCGTGATCCCGCTCGACCAGTTCCATGTCTCGCACTCCTTGCGCAAGACCTTGCGCCGCGGCGTGTTCGAAGTGACCGTGAACCGGGACTTCGCGGGCGTGATGGCGGGCTGCGCCGAATCCACCGCCGACCGCGCCGACACCTGGATCAACAACCGCATCATCGGCCTGTTCACCGAACTGCACGACGCCGGCCTCGCGCATAGCGTCGAATGCTGGCGGGACGGCACCCTCGCCGGCGGACTCTACGGATTGACCATGGGCGCCGCGTTCTTCGGCGAAAGCATGTTCAGCCGCGCCACCGACGCGTCCAAGGTGGCGCTCGTGCACCTCGCCGCGATTCTCAAGGCCGGCCAATACATCCTGCTGGACACCCAGTTCATCACCGACCACCTGAAGCAGTTCGGCGCCATCGAGATCAGCCAGAAGGAATACCTCGGCCAGTTGTCCGCGGCGCTGGCGCGGCAGGGCACGTTCGGTCCGCCCCTGCCGCAGGCCAAGCTGGAAGCGGTGCTGTTCGGCCAATCCTGATGGGTGTCCATCCGCTCGGCCGGCCGGTGTGGTCGGCGCTGACCACGCGCCAAGGCGCATTCGCTGCCGGCGACGTGCGTGCCCTGCGCTTCGCGGCCGATGTCAGCCGGTTGCTGGCGATGGCGGGAGAACGCTCGCGGCCCGAGGGCTTCACCGAGGTCAGCGGCATCTGTACCCGCCCCGACGCACGGGGGCGCGGCTACGCCCGCAAGCTGTCGGCCTGGGTGGCCCACAAAATCGCGACCCGCGGCGAAACGCCCTTTCTTCACTCCCCGACCACGAATACAAACACCATCCGGCTTTACGAATCCCTGGGCTTCACGCCGTGGTGCGAGGTCACCGGCGTGGTGCTTCGAACGTCCTAGAATGTGAAATGTCGACGCGCGCTGAAATCGGTTTCAAGGAATTCGTTTCGATGATCGCCCTGGTGATGGCGGTCAACGCGCTCGCCATCGACACCATGCTGCCGGCCCTGCCCGAGATCGGCGACGCCATCGGCATCCCCACCGAAAGCGGCCGCCAGTGGATCGTGACGTCCTACCTGCTCGGTTTTGGCGGCGCGCAGCTGATCTTCGGCACCCTCTCCGACCGCTTCGGGCGCCGGCCGATCCTGCTGGCCGGTCTGGCCGGGTATTTCGTCTTCAGCGTCATGTCGGCTCTGGCCGGGTCGTTCGAGTCCATGATGGTCGCCCGCGTGATCCAGGGCATCTGCGCCGCGGCCACCCGGGTGCTGGCGATCTCCATCGTCCGCGACCGTTTCGCCGGCCGGCAGATGGCGCGGGTGATGTCGCTGGTGTTCATCGTCTTCCTGGCGGTGCCGATCATCGCGCCCTCGCTGGGTCAGCTGATCATGGTGTTCCTGCCGTGGCGCTGGATCTTCGGGATGCTCGCGCTTTACAGCGCGGTCGTGTTCGTATGGGTGACGATCCGGCTGCCCGAGACTATCCACGCCGAGGACCGCCGCCCGATCTCCCCCCAAAGCATCGCCAACGCCGTGCGGCTCACGCTCACCAACCGCTATGCCGTGGGCTATATGACCGCGGTGACATTCATGTTCGGCGGCATGTTCGGCTATCTCAATTCCGCCCAACAGATCTTCGCCGACATCTTCGCCATCCCCAAGCTGTTCCCTTCGATCTTCGCCCTGATCGCGGGCGCGCTGGGTGTCGCGTCGCTCGTGAATTCCCGCATCGTCGAGCGTGTCGGCATGCGCGTGGTGTCCCACACCGCGTTGTGCGCCTATCTCGGCGTGGCGGCGGTTCACCTCGCGGTCGCCTTCCTGGGTTTCGAGAACGTCTGGACCTTCGTGGTCCTGCAAGCGGCGATGATGTTCTGCTTCGGGCTGATGGGCGCGAACTTCAATGCGCTTGCCATGGAACCGCTCGGTCACGTCGCCGGCACCGCCTCGTCGATCCAGGGCTTCACCACCACCACCGGCGGCGCGCTCCTGGGCTTCCTGGTCGGGCAGCAGTTCAACGGCTCGACCGTGCCGCTCACCACCGGGTTCCTGGTGCTGGGTTTAATCGCGCTGCTGGCGGTGATCGTCACGGAGAAGGGCAAGCTGTTCCGCCCGAGCCCGGTCAACGCCGCGGCGGCAGCCACCGAGCACTGAACTTATTTCGCCTGCGAGCTGCTCTCGCAGCGCAGCACCCAGACGTCATAGACCGGATGGTCGAGCGCCGACAGCGCGGGACTGGAGGCGAACATCCAGCCCGAGAACACCTTGGTGCGCTGCTTGCCCTGGGGCGTATCGAAAATCTCGACAAAAGCGGCGCTTTCCGGCTGTTCTTCCGGCGGGCGCGTGACGCAGGTGCGGGCGATCACTTCGAGCGTGCCGAGGCGCGCGGTCTCGCCGACGCGGTCCTTGAAGGTGCTGACCCGTGCCGCGACCTTGTCGAGGCCGCTCAGCACCACCGTATCCATGGTGATATCCGTGGCCGCTGCGGGCGCCGCGATCAGCGCCGCGAGGATCAAAGCAAACCATTTCATTTGGGTGCGTCGCCCTGCTTCTGTTCGCCGCTGCTGGTGGCGAGGAAGATGATCTGGCCCACGAGGTCTTCCAGCGACTGGTAGTCCTTGGTGCGCGCCAGCACGCCGCCGGCCTTGAGCTTTTCCGCCGCCTGACCGGGCACGAGGTTCACGTATTTCCCGCCGAGCAGGCCGTCGCCGACAATGGCGGCTTCGGTGTCGGCGGGCAGTTGGACCTTGGAATCGATCGACAGGGTCACCTTGGCCTGGAAGGTCTTGGGATCGAGCTCCTGCGCCGTGACCGTGCCCACGGAAATACCCGAGATACGCACGTCGCTGCCGCGTTCCAGCCCGCCGACCTTGGTGAAGATGGCGCTGATTGTGTAGCCGCTGGTGGATTTGACCGTCGCCACCTGGGCCGCGAACAGGAGGAAGATCGCCGCCGCCGCCAGCACCACCGCGCCCAGCACCGCCTCGATCATGTTGCGCTTCATGGCACCGCCTTCTCGGCGCGGGCCGCCTTGGCTTCCGAAACGATATGCGCGATCAGATCCTCGATGATCACCGAGTCCTGGGTGTAGGCCATGCGCGCGCCCGGCTTCAGCGTCTCTTCGGCGCCGCCCGGCTGCAATTCGATATGCTTGGAGCCGAACACGCCATCGGTTTCCACGATCGCGGCGGTGTCCTCGGGCAGGGCCAGCATCTGCGTGAGGCGGAAGGTGAGCGTGGCGCGGTGGCCATCGGTGAGTTCGGACTTGATCACCGTACCCACCGGCACGCCGGCCAGGCGCACGGGCGTGCCGACATAGACGCCGTCGGCGCGCGAAAAATCGGCGGTGAGAGTCATGGCGCCCTTGGTTTCATCCAACGCGCGGCGATTGGCGAGAGCGGTGAACACGAGAATGGTCCCAAGCACCAGCGCCGCCAGCACACCAACCAGATATTCGCGGCGCTCGGTGCGCGACATTGAGGAACCTAAATGTGGCAGTACCGGGATGGCCTTACTCGGGCTTCCAGGCCGTATAGCCGGTGCCCATCTTGGGCGCCTCGCCGCCGCGGCGGTCGTGGCCGGGCGGGAGGTAGGCTTGGTCGGTGCCGGTCAGGTTGGGCTGGTGCGGCTTTTGCCAGGCGCGGGTCGGCGCATCGAGCGGCGCATCGGTGGTGTGATGCAGCCAGGCATGCCATTCGGGCGGCACTTTCGAGGCTTCGGCTTCGCCCTTGTAGATCACCCAGCGCTCCTCGCGGCCGGCGAAACGCAGGCGCTTGGACTTGTAGTAAACGTTGCCGGTGGAATCCTCGCCGACCTTGATGCCGTGCAGCTTGGTGTGCAGCCAGTTGCCGATACTCATAAACGCTCTCTCCACGTTCGGCCGGGATCGGGATCCCGCCCGGACCAAATTTCATCCGGCGCGTCCGGACGGAAAACCGGTGCCCCTATTTCCTGGATGCGCCGCCGGCCCGCACTATGGCGGCTTTCGCCTCACCGGTAAACGCCCTGGTTCTAGGGCTAAGTCATTGATTTAGCAAGCACCTGCTACTTCAGATTGCCTGGGTAAACGATGAAGAAGTTGCCCCGATTGGGCATCTTCACCTTGGGCAGGGTCTTGGCGTTCATGACCTCGCTGTTCTTGATGATGCCATTGGCGGCCAGGATATAAGCCGACACCGCGTAGACCTCGTCGCTGGTGAGCGTCTGCGGCTCGTTCAGCGGCATGGCGCGACGCACGAAATCGAACAGCGTGGTGGCGTAGGGCCAATAACTGCCGACGGTTTTCACCGGCGCGTCAGAGGTCAATGTCCCCTGCCCGCCCACCAGCCGGTCGGCCGGTTGGCCCTGGCCTTCCGAACCATGGCAGTAGGAACACTTGTCGGCGAACACCTGCTTGCCTTCCTTGGCGCTGCCTTTGCCGGACGGCAGGCCGGCGCCGTCCGGGCCGATGGACAGATCCCAGGGCGCGAGATCGGCCGGCGAGATCGGCTTGCCGAGCATCGGGGTTTCCGTCGCGCCGAAGGCGCGCGAACAAAAACCCGCCGCAATAAGAACCGTGGCCGCGCGCTTAAACATAGACATGCTTCACCTCGCCGTCGGCCGCGATGTTCCAGCTGGTGATGGCGTTGTTGTGATAGGCCGCGCGGTTGCCGCGCGCCGCGATCAGAACGTCACGGGCCGGTTGGGTGTAGCCGGTGTCGTCGGTACAGCGGGCTTGCAGTACCGCCGGCTGCCCGGTCCAGTGCCAGGGGATGCGGAAGCGCGTCAGCGCTTTCGATATCACCGGTTCCGACAGTGCCGCCGGCGCCCAGGTCTTGCCGCCGTCGGCGGAGACCTCGACCTTCGCCACTTTGCCGTTGCCGGACCACGCCAGGCCCGAGATCTCGTAGAAACCCTGTTGCTTCAGCTGAAAACCCGGCGACGGCTTGGTGATCACGGCTTTGGCGTCCAGTTGGAACTTGAACTGCGCCACTTTGCCGTCATTCAACAGCAGCGAATATTTCGAGGTCTCGTCCTTGGTCATGGTCGGCGCCGCGGTGAGCTTGATGCGGTGCAGCCACTTCACGTTCATGTTGCCCTGGAAGCCGGGCAGCAACAGGCGCAACGGATAGCCGTTCGACGGGCGGATACGTTCACCATTCTGGTAGAGGCACACCAGCGCGTCGTCCATGGCCTTGGCGAGCGGCACGCTGCGGCTCATGCTCGCGGCGTCGGCGCCTTCGGCCAACAGCCATTGCGCCTTCGGATCGACGCCCGCTTCGTCCAGCAGCAGCGCCAGCGGCACGCCGGTCCATTCGGCGCAGGACAAGAGGCCGTGCAGCGCCTGCGCCGTTCCCGCCGCCGCCGCCTTGGCGTACAGCGCGCCACTATTGCCGGCACATTCCACGAAGCTGATGCGCGAGGTCATGGGATAGCGCGCGAGGTCTTCCATGGTGAACACCAGCGGCCGTTTCACCAGGCCATGGATCAACAGGCGGTGCCGGTCGGGATCGATGTCGGGGATGCCGTTGTGGCTGCGCTCGAAATGCAGGCCGTTGGGCGTGATCATGCCTTCCAGAAACTGCAGCGGCGTGCGCACCGAGCCGGGGCCGCTCTCATACAGCGGATTGTGCTCGACGATCGCTCCGCGCCCGACCTTGGCCTCGTATTTCGAGGGCTGGCCGTAGGCGGTGAACCAGGCGCCCGGCTTCTTGGTCCATTCCGGGATCGCCAGGGGCTCGGCCCTGGCGCCGCCGGCGGCCAGCGCGGCCAGGCCGGCACCGCCCGCGAGGAAGAACCGCCGGTCGAGGAGTCCATTGGCAGCCGCGGGCTCAAGCTGGTTGCCGGTCTTCTTCATGGAGTCCCCCCTGTTTCAGGCCTGTGAAAAGCATAGTCCCCGGACCGGCCAGCTGTCAGTAAAACCTGGGGAAAACTCCCCCAAAGCCATTGAACCGGGGGGGGCTAAACCTTAATCTGGTGGCTCACCGGCGCGAAGGGCCCAATATATAGGGGCTCAGCCGGTGAGCGGGGTGGGCGCCGCGGGGGAAAAGCCTGGAATATCAAGCTTCTAACGTGACGCAGGCCGGTTTTCCGGCCGCGGCGCGGCGTGGCGCGAATTCCGGTTCTGGTCATTTAGAGCGCGAGCGGAGTACGGGCATGCGGATTACCAGGCGGTTCACCAAGCCCGGCAGGTCACCTTACGACGGCATCAGCTTCCGCACCGCCACCAGCGAGATTCGCAATCCCGGCGGTTCCGTGGTGTTCCGGCAGGAAGGCATCATGGTCCCGGCCGGCTGGTCGCAGGTGGCCTGCGACATCGTCGCGCAGAAATACTTCCGCCGTGCCGGCATCCCGGTGGCGCTGGTGCCCGTGGCCGAGAACGATGTGCCCGATTTCCTGTGGCGCAAGACCGCCGCCACCGCCGAACTCAAGGAACTTCCGGAAGCCGAACGCACGCGCGGCGAAACGGACGCACGCGACGTGTTCGACCGCCTCGCCGGCTGCTGGGCCTACTGGGGCTGGAAGGCCGGCTTCTTCGACAGCGACGCCGACGCCCGCGCTTATTTCGACGAAATGCGCTTCATGCTGGCGACGCAGATGGGCGCACCCAACTCGCCGCAGTGGTTCAACACCGGCTTGCACTGGGCCTACGGCATCGACGGCCCGGCGCAGGGCCACTACTACGTCGACTTCCGCACCGGACAACTGGTGGCGGCCCGCAGCGCCTACGAGCGCCCGCAGCCCCACGCCTGTTTCATCCAGGCCATCAACGACGACTTGGTCGGCGACGGCGGGATCATGGATCTGTGGGTGCGCGAGGCGCGGCTGTTCAAATACGGCTCGGGCACCGGCACCAACTTCTCGGCCTTGCGCGGCGAGGGCGAGAAGCTCTCGGGCGGCGGTACATCGTCGGGCCTGATGAGCTGGCTGAAGATCGGCGACCGGGCCGCGGGCGCGATCAAGTCCGGCGGCACCACGCGCCGCGCAGCCAAAATGGTGATCGTCAACGCCGACCACCCGGACATCGAGGCATTCATCGACTGGAAGGTGCGCGAGGACCAGAAGGTCGCCGCCCTGGTGGCCGGCTCGCGCGCCACCGCCAAGCACCTGAACAAGATCCTCAAGGCCTGCAAGGAATGGGACGGCAGCGCTGACGCGCGCCTCGACCCCACCGCGAACGCGCAACTCCGCAAGGAAGTGCGCGCCGCGCGCGCCGCCATGATCCCCGACGCCATGATCCAGCGCACCCTGCAGTTCGCGGCCCAGGGCTATACCGAGATGGAATTCCCCGAGTTCGACACCGACTGGGATTCCGAAGCCTACGCCACGGTCGCGGGCCAGAACTCCAACAACAGCGTGCGCGTCACCGACGACTTCCTGAAGGCGGTGGAGACCGACGCCGACTGGGCGCTGATCAACCGCACCAACGGCAAGACCGCCAAGACCGTGAAAGCCAAGGATCTTTGGGACCGCATCGGCGAAGCCGCCTGGGCCTGCGCCGATCCCGGCCTGCAGTTCGACACCACCGTCAACGACTGGCACACCTGCCCGCAGTCGGGCCGTATCAATGCTTCGAACCCCTGTTCGGAGTACATGTTCCTCGACAACACCGCCTGCAACCTCGCCTCGCTCAACCTGCTCACCTTCCGCAAGGACACCGATCAATCTGGGGGCGGATTCGACGTGCAGGGCTTCGAGCACGCGGTGCGCCTGTGGACCATCGCGCTCGAAATCTCGGTGATCATGGCGCAGTTCCCCTCCAAGGAGATTGCCGAACGTTCGCACGCTTTCCGCACCCTCGGCCTCGGCTATGCCAATCTCGGCGGCCTGCTGATGGCCAACGGCCTCGGCTACGACAGCGCGGAAGCCCGCGCGCTGGCCGCCGCCATCACGGCGCTCATGACTGGCGTGGCTTACGCCACCTCGGCGGAGATGTCGGAGGAGCACGGCGCGTTCCCGGGCTATGCCGCCAACCGCGGCGACATGCTGAAGGTGATACGCAACCACCGCCGCGCCGCTTACGGCCATCGCGACGGCTACGAAGGCCTGCACATCAACCCGGTGGCGCTGGATGCCGCCTCCTGCCCGGACTCCGCGCTGGTCGCGGCGGCGAAACTGGCCTGGGACCGGGCACTGGAGCGCGGCACAGCTCACGGATTCCGCAACGCGCAGGTCTCGGTGATCGCGCCCACGGGCACCATCGGCCTGCTGATGGACTGCGACACCACCGGCATCGAACCGGACTTCGCCTTGGTGAAGTTCAAGAAGCTCGCCGGCGGCGGCTACTTCAAGATCATCAACCGCATCGTGCCGCTGGCCCTGAAGGGCCTCGGCTATACGCCCGAGCAGGTCGAGGCCATCGCCAAGTACGCGGTAGGCCACGGCACCCTCAAGGACGCGCCCGCGATCAACGCCGAGTCGCTCGCGGACCGCGGCTTCACCGGCAAGGCGCTCGCCGCCATCGAGGAAGCCCTGGCCGATGCCTTCGACGTCAAGTTCGTGTTCAACAGATACACGCTGGGCGAGGAATTCTGCATCAAGACCCTGGGCTTTGATGAAGCGCAGCTGTCCGATGTCGGCTTCAACATGCTCGAGGCCCTGGGCTTCACCAAGGCCGACATCGCGGCCGCCAACATCCACGTCTGCGGCGCCATGACCCTGGAAGGCGCCCCGCACCTGAAAGCCGAGCATCTGCCGATCTTCGACTGCGCCAGCCCCTGCGGCCGCACCGGCACCCGGGCGCTCTCGGCGGACGCGCATATCCTGATGATGGCCGCGGCTCAGCCGTTCATCTCGGGCGCGATCTCCAAGACCATCAATATGCGCTCGACCGCCACCATCGCCGATGTCGGCGCCGCCTACATGAAGTCGTGGAAGCTGGGCCTCAAAGCCAATGCGCTCTATCGCGACGGCTCGAAGCTGTCCCAGCCGCTGGCCGCGATCTTCGCCGACGACAGCGTGGACGATGAAGATACCGTCGAGACCGTCGCCACCGTGATCCAGGCGCCGTCGCCGGCCCGTGCCGAGATCGTGGCCGAGCGCATCATCGAGCGCGTGATCGAACGCGAACGCCAGCGCCTGCCGGACCGGCGCAAAGGCTACACCCAGAAAGCCATCGTCGGCGGGCACAAGGTGTATTTGCGCACCGGCGAATACGAGGACGGCAAGCTGGGCGAGATCTTCATCGACATGCACAAGGAAGGCGCCGCCTTCCGCAGCCTGATGAACAACTTCGCCATCGCCATCTCCATCGGCCTGCAATACGGCGTGCCGCTGGAAGAATACGTCGACGCCTTCACCTTCACCCGCTTCGACCCCGCGGGCCCGGTGGAAGGCAATGCCTCGATCAAAATGGCGACCTCGCTGCTCGACTATGTATTCCGCGAACTGGCGGTGAGCTACCTCGACCGCCACGACCTCGCCCACGCCGAAGCGCACGACGTTCTCCCCGACGCCATGGGCAACGGCAAAGCCGCCGAGGAGATGCTTGAACTCGCCGGCAAGACCGTTTCCAAGGGCTTCGTGCGTTCGTCGAACCTCTATTTCATCAAGCCGGGCGGCCGCAAAGGCGGTGGCGGTGGCGGTGGCGGTGGCGACAGCACCAACGCCACGTCCTCCACCGTGATGACCGGCGGCCCCACCACCGGAGCCACCATGTCGGCGGGCGCGCTCGCCATGGCCGAGGAGGTGGTGACGCAGACCCAGGTCACCAAGATCACCGAGTCCCGCCGCAGCGCCGTACATGTGGCGCGCATGAAGGGGTACGAAGGCGACGCCTGCTCCGACTGCGGCAACTTCACCCTGGTGCGCAACGGCACCTGCATGAAGTGCGAGACCTGCGGAACGACCTCGGGGTGCTCGTGAAGACCGAGGAGGGAATTAAATGTACCAGGTACAATTAACCCGATGACCGGACAGGCAACGCTCCGCCGTCGGATTAATTGCACCTGGTACATTTAATTCCGGCGCACACACCTCGATGCTCCCAGCCCCGAACCTCGCCAAGCTTCCCGCCGCCGATCCGGTCAAGGTCTCGGGCTTTCCCAAGGCCGAGCCGGAACTCTCCATCGGCGCCTGCTTCGGCGCGTTCCTGCGCCGCGTGGTGCCGAGCCACACGGCCTACGGTGTCGCGCGCGGGGTGTGCGATGACGTGATCGCGGCGTTGCGCGAGGTCATGCCCCATCCCGAGGGGGCCACCGACTATGTGATCGCGGGCGCGATCGGCAAGCGCACGGCGCTGGCGCCCATCCGCATGGCCGACCTGCTCTATATCCTGCCGCCCAAATTCATCGCCGCGGGCAACGGCCGCGCCGGCGACGCGCTCAAGACCGTGGCCAACCTGCTCGCGCCCAAGTTCGCGGGCGTCACGGTGCGCGGCGCGGGCGTGATCGTGCCGCGCGGATCGTTGTGGGTGAAAGTGCTGCCGAGCGCCCCGCACCGGGGCGCCTTCCTGATCCCGGGCGCGGCCACCCTCACACGCGCCTCCGGCTGGAGCATCAGCAATCCGGTCGCCGAGGCGGCCACCTTGCGCCTCTCCGACAGCCTCTATGGCGGACGCCCGCGCCTGCTGCTCACCGCGCTCAAGGCCTGGCGCGAGGCCTCCAAGGTGCCGATCAGTTCCTTCGCGCTCGAACTGCTGGTGCAGGACTATTACGCCAGCGGTCCACGCGCCTTCGAACTCGACAAGGCGCTGACCGAGTTCTGGGTGTGGTCGCGGCTGCGCACGCCCTGCAAGCTCACGCCGCCGGGCGCGCAGTCGGCGGTGGAAATCGACACCGCCTGGCACGGCAAAGCCAAGGCCGCCTATTGGCGCGTGACCCTGGCCGAGCACCACCTCAAGACCGGGAAGCTCATCGACGCCGCCGTGGAATGGCGCCAGCTGCTGGGCCTGACTTTCCCGGTGCCGGGCGAAACGCCGCTCAAGGCGCTACCGCTTTTCAAGAAATAGCTGGTTCGTTCCAGCGGGCGTCCTCCTGGCGTTCCACCGCACCGCCGCCGCACGGCGCCACACCGGGCCCAATGATCTTCATGGGTCCGGCGGCCGTGCCTTGGGCGGTGATTCGGTCGCGCCCGGACTACAGAAGGAACCGGGTACGCACGGTGCCGGGGATTTCCGCCAGTTCCCTGCGGATATCGGCGCCCATCTCGACTTTGCCGCCGACATCGGTGACGACATAGCCGATCTCGCCATCGGTGCGCAGGTACTGGCCGGCGATGTTGATGTTCCGGCGCGAGAACACCTGCAGAATCTTGGCCATGACGCCGGGTTCGTCGCGGTGGATATGCATGAAGCGTGTGACATTAGCCTGGGTCGGCAGCGCCGCCTCGACGAAGTTCACCGCGCCCAGGGTCGAGCCGTTGTCCGAATACTTCACCAGCTTCTCGGCCACTTCGCCGCCGATATTGACCTGGGCCTCCTCGGTCGAGCCGCCGATATGCGGTGTGAGGATCACATTGCGCAGACCCTGCAACGGACTCTTGAACTTCTCCTCGGGGCCGGACGGTTCCTTGGGGAACACGTCGATCGCGGCACCCGCGATATGACCGCTCTTGAGCAGCTCCGTGAGGGCCGCGATCTCGACCACCGTGCCGCGCGCGGCGTTGATCAGATAGCTGCCCTTCTTCATCTTCTTGAGACGCGCCGCGTTCATCATGTTCTTGGTTTCAGGCGTCTCGGGCACATGCATGGTGACGACGTCGGCGATTGACAACAATTCATCGAGCGAGGCGCAGGCCTGGGCGTTACCGATCGCAAGCTTGTCGACGATGTCGTAGAAGCGCACCTGCATGCCCATGGCCTCGGCGATCACCGACAGCTGGGTGCCGATATGGCCGTAGCCGACGATGCCGACGACCTTGCCGCGGATTTCCCGGGCGCCTTTCACCGACTTGTCCCAGTCGCCTTCGTGCGCACCCCAGGAGCGCTGGGGGATCCCGCGGAACAGCATGATGATCTCGGCGATCACCAGTTCCGCCACCGAGCGCGTATTGGAATACGGCGCGTTGAACACCGGAATGCCCATGCGCTTGGCGGTGGTCAGGTCCACCTGGTTGGTGCCGATGCAGAAGCAGCCGACGGTCATGAGCTTTTCGGCCGCCTCCAGCACGTCCTTCGTCAACTTGGTGCGCGAGCGGATGCCGATGATATGGACGTTTTTGATCTTCTTCTTGAGGGCTTCCGCGTCCAGGGCCTCGTGGACCAGCTCCACCGAGCCGTAACCGTTGCGCTTGAACAGCTCGACCGCGTTCTTGTGGATGTTCTCGAGCAGGAGAACTTTGATCTTGTTCTTGGGAAGGGAGAGCTTTTCCGCCACGTCATATCCTTCAGGGTCTGGAACCCCGCCAGAAGATGCTTAATATGCGGTGGGACTAGCACATTAAGCCCGCAATAAGGAACCCACCGATGCCTGGTAAAGTCGAAGCCCGTCTGAAAGAGAAAGGTATTTCCCTTCCCGAGGCGCCGACGCCAGCGGCCAACTACGTACCGTATGTACGCACCGGGAATCTGGTGTTTATCGCAGGGCAGATTCCCATTTCTGACGGGACCGTGAAATACGCAGGCCTCGCCGGCCAGGATGTCTCGGTGGACGACGCCTACCAGGCCGCCCGGCTGTGCGGGATCAACATCATCGCCCAGGCCAAGGCGGCCTGCGGCGGCGACTTGGATAAGGTGACCCGGGTGGTGAACCTCACCGGCTTCGTCGCGTCGCCCGCGAGCTTTACCGAGCATGCCAAGGTATTGAATGGCGTGTCCGACCTGATGGTCGAGGTGTTCGGCGAGGCCGGCAAGCATTCCCGCGCCGCCATGGGCGCGCCGTCATTGCCACGTAATGTGACGGTGGAAGTGGCGGCGGTGATCGAGACCGCCTGAAGAAATTGGCCGACGACTCTTTTACGCTCAAAGTTGTCGACAGCATCCACCGGGTGCCGGCAGGCGCCTGGGATGCCTGCGCGGGCGGTGGCAATCCCTTCGTCAGCCACGCGTTCCTGAGTGCGCTGGAGGACTCGGGCAGCGTCGGCGAGGCCGCCGGCTGGGCCGTGCAGCACCTGGTGCTGGAAGAGGCGGGCGCGGTGGTGGGCTGCGCGCCGCTCTATCTCAAGAACCACTCCTACGGCGAATACATCTTCGATTGGGGCTGGGCCCAGGCCTATGAGAAGGCGGGCGGCCGCTATTACCCCAAACTGCAATGCGCGGTGCCGTTCACGCCCGCGACCGGGCCGCGGTTCCTGGCCGCCAAGGATGAGCACAAGCTCGCCTTGATGGCCGGCATGGGGGAACTGGCGCGGCGCATGAAGGTGTCATCGCTGCATGTGACCTTCGCGACCGAGGCCGAGCACGCCTTGATGCAGGACGCGGGGTTCCTGGGGCGCCTCAGCGAACAGTATCATTGGAAAAACCAGGGCTACGGCTCGTTCGACGATTTCCTGGGCGCGTTGTCGTCGCGCAAGCGCAAGGACATCCGCAAGGAACGCGAGAAAGCCAACAGCTCCGGCATGAAGATCTCGACGCTCACGGGCGCGCAAGTGACCACGCGCCACTGGGATGCGTTCTTCCGCTTTTACATGAACACCTCCGACCGCAAATGGGGGCACGCCTACCTGAACCGGGAATTCTTCGACCTGGTGAGCGAGCGGATGAAAGACTCGGTGGTGCTGATGGTGGGCGAGGAAGAGGGGCGGCTGGTGTGCGGAGCGCTGAACTTCCGGGGCCGGGACACCTTGTTCGGCCGCAACTGGGGCACGGTGGTGCATCACCCCATGCTGCATTTCGAGCTGTGCTACTACCGCGCCATCGACTTCGCGATCGAACACAAGCTGGCTTGGGTGGAGGCGGGGGCCCAGGGCGAGCACAAGGTCCAACGGGGGTATTTGCCCCGGGCCACATACTCCGGCCACTGGATCGCCGACCCGGGTTTCCGGGAGGCGGTAGCCCGCTTCTTGGCCTCCGAGAGCGCCGCCATCGGCGCCGACATCGCGGCCGGAGCCGACATGGGGCCATTCCGCCGAACCTTGCCCGATTAAATTGTACCTGGTACATTTATTAAATTGTACCAGGTACAATTTAATGCCGCGAATCCCACGGATATTCCTGCCCGGCCACCCGCTGCATGTGATCCAGCGGGGGCACAACCGCAGCCAGGTGTTTTTTGACCAGGACGACGCGAAAGCCTACCTGGGCTGGCTGGCCGAAGGGGCGGCGCGTTACGGCGTTGCGGTCCATGCCTATGTGCTTATGACCAACCATGTGCACTTGCTGGTGAGCCCCGATACCGCGCAGTCGCTGCCGATGTGCATGCGCCATGTGAACTGGCGCTTCAGTATCCGCTCCAATGACGTCCGCGAGCGCACCGGGGCCTTATGGGAGGGGCGCTATAAGGCCTGTGTTATCGACGCAGATGACTATTTCCTGGCCTGTAGCCGCTACATCGAGATGAACCCGGTGCGGGCCGGCCTGGCCAAGGATCCCGGGGCGTACCGGTGGTCCAGCTACCGTGCCAATGCCGAGGGCAAAACCGATCCGCTGCTGACCCCGCATCCGCTGTACGAGGCGGTGGGGACGGAGGGTTACCGGGCGCTATGCGCCGAGGCCCTAGGCGCCGATACCCTCAAATCCATCCGCGACGCCGTGAACGGTGGGGCCGCCTTGGGCAGTCCGGGCTTCGTCGCCCGCATGAGCCGCCACGCCGGCCGGACCTTAGCCGTCAGGCGGCGTGGCCGTCCCAAAATCAAATAATTGTACCTGGTACATTTATTAAATGTACCAGGTACAATTAAATCTGCTTGTTCAGGATCTCGACCGGGCGGGCGGTGGAATCCACGGCCACATAGGTGAACACGCCCTCGGTCACGAGCATGGGGGTGCCGTGGCGGGCGCGGCGGACCCAGGTTTCGATCTTCACCGCGATCGAGGTGCGGCCGACCCGCTGGATCGTGGTGTAGCAGGTCACTTCGTCGCCGACGTGGACCGGCTTGTGGAACTTCATGGCATCCACGGCGACGGTCACGGCCCGCGTCCCGGCATGCGCGGCGGCGTGGATGCCGCCGGCCAGGTCCATCTGGCCCAGCACCCAGCCGCCGAAGATGGCGCCCAGCGCGTTGGTGTCCGCCGGCATGGCCATCACGCGGATCGAGATTTCGCCCTGCGGCCCGGCCGTCTCGCGTGTGTCGGTCATGGAATTGAGATCCCCGCAATCTATTGTATGGGCGCGCGTCTGCTCCTACTTTATGCGCCGTTTCACGCCCGGTTCCAGAGTAATTCCCGTTATGGCTGACCTGTTCTCCAAATCCGCCTCCAAGCCCCCCAAATCTGCAAAGCCCGCCGCCAAGGCCGCGGCCCCCAAAAACAGCGCCGCCCGCGGCGAATACACCGCCAAGGATATCGAAGTCCTGGAGGGCCTCGAACCCGTCCGCCGCCGCCCCGGCATGTATATCGGCGGCAGCGACGAAGTCGCCATGCACCACCTGATCGCGGAAATCCTCGACAACGCCATGGACGAGGCGGTCGCGGGCCATGCCTCCACCATCGAGGTCGCGCTTGGGCCCGACAACAACGTGACGGTGCGCGACAACGGCCGCGGCATGCCGATCGACCCGCACCCGAAATTCCCGAAGAAATCGGCGCTGGAAGTGATCATGACCACGCTGCACGCGGGCGGAAAGTTCTCCGACAAGGTCTACCAGACCTCGGGCGGCTTGCACGGCGTCGGCGCCAGCGTGGTCAACGCGCTGTCCGACACGCTGACGGTCGAGGTCGCGCGCGATAAGACTCTCTGGGTCCAGAAGTTCAGCCGCGGCCTGCCCAAGGGCAAGCTCACCAAGGAAGGCCCGGTCAACCGCCGCGGCACCACCGTGCACTTCCACCCGGACGCCCAGATCTTCGGCGACAAGGCCCAGTTCCGCCCCGCCACCGTCTACCGCATGGTGCGCTCCAAGGCCTATCTGTTCGAAGGCGTGCGCGTGCGCTGGTCATGCGACCCCAGCCTGCTGAAGGGCGACGACAAGACGCCGGCGGAAGACGAACTCCATTTCGAGAACGGCCTCACCGATTACCTCGATTACGTGCTTCAAGGCCGCAAGCGCTTGATCCCCGCATTCTTCTCCGGCAAGGCCGATCTCTCGGACAAAGAAGTCGGTGGCCGCGTCGAATGGGCGATTTGCTGGCCCGATGACGAGGACGGTTTCGTCAACTCCTACTGCAACACCATCCCGACGCCCGAGGGCGGCACTCACGAACAAGGCCTGAAGACCGCCCTGCTCCGCGGCCTCAAGGGCTACGCCGAGATGACCAACGCCACCAAGGGGCTGTCCAACGTCACCGGCGACGACGTCTGGGGCGGCGCCTGCATGATGCTGTCGGTGTTCATCAAGGAACCGCAGTTCCAGGGCCAGACCAAGGACAAGCTGGTGTCGGTGTCCGCGTCCAAACTGGTGGACACGGTGGTCAAGGACCATTTCGACCATTGGCTGTCGGGCGACGTGGCCACCGCCAACACCCTCCTGGAAACCGCGGTCGCGCGCGCGAGCGACCGCATCCGCAAGAAGCAGGACCAGGATCTCAGCCGCAAGTCTGCCACCAAGAAGCTGCGCTTGCCCGGCAAACTCACCGATTGCACGCGCTCCAATCCCATCGGCACCGAGCTGTTCATCGTCGAAGGCGACAGCGCCGGCGGCTCCGCCAAACAGGCGCGCTCGCGCGAGACCCAGGCCGTGCTGCCCCTGCGCGGCAAGATCCTCAACGTCGCGTCGGCCAGCGACGACAAGCTGCGCGCCAACCAAGAACTCCAGGATCTGATCGAGGCCTTGGGCTGCGGCATCCGCGACAACTACAGCGAAAGCAAGCTGCGCTACGAAAAGATCATCATCATGACGGACGCCGACGTCGACGGCGCCCATATCGCCAGCCTGCTGATGACCTTCTTCTACCGCGAAACGCCGCAACTGATCGCGGAAGGGCATCTCTACCTCGCCCTGCCCCCGCTCTACCGCCTCACCCAGAAGGGCACCAGCGTCTACGCCATGACCGACGCCCACAAGGAGGAGCTGCTCAAGACCAAGTTCGACGGGCGCGGCAAGGTCGAGGTCAGCCGCTTCAAGGGCCTGGGCGAAATGCCGGCGGCGCAGCTCAAGGAAACCACCATGGACCCGGGCAAGCGCACCCTGCTCAAGGTCATGCTGGCCGGCGACGACGAGAAAAGCGCCCAGCGCGCCACCGCCAAGCTGGTGGAACAGCTCATGGGCCGCAAGCCGGAGGAACGCTTCAAGTTCATCCAGGAACACGCCAAGTTCGCCGATATCGATATTTGATCGGCCTTTATTTGATGGGCCTTTAACAGGCGTTTGAACTCGCCACACCGCCTGTCATAAAATTGACCCGTCATGACCGGCTGGAAAAAACCTGTGGCGATCGGCCTGGCGGCGCTGGTGTGCGGCGCCGCGGCCATTTCCGCCGAGCGCGAGTCCACCGGCATCACCATCCAGAACAAGCGCGGCGAAGCGGTCACCATGCACTTCGCCTACGCCCTCAAGAATTACCAATGGGATTTGGCGAGCCATCCGGTCGCGGCGGGGCAGGAGTTCGTCTACCCCTTCCCGCCCACGCCGCCCGCCTGCGAGATGATGCGCGACTGGCACATCGCCGACGGCGTGGTGTCGATCACCGATTCACAAGGAATGTTCTGCGAGTTGCGCTTGAGCCTGTGCGACGCCGGCGACCGGGTCGCGGTGCATGAAGACCGCTGCTACTGGATCACGCCCAAGGAATTAACCGAGTAACGCCTTGGGCCGGTACTTGAAGTACTCGCGGTCCATGTCGCTGGGCTCGCGGCGGATCACGAGCTTGAAGGCTTCCTCGATCCCCTCCTCGCCTTTCACCAGATGCGTCCACATACGCCGCGTTTCCGGCGTAAGATCCGGGATCGCGAGGCCATAGACCGAGGCGATCCACACCGCCACGCCTTGCGCGGTGGCGTAGCCCAGCGGCGTTCCGCTTTCCTCGCATTGCTCCAGGAACGTTTCCAGGGCAGCCCCATATTTCATCAGTTCGGCGCGGGCGGCCGCATCGATTGGCGCATCGGCCTCGAAATATTTGTCGGGGAACGGGATGTCCACTTGGCGTGTGGCGTCGAAGGTCTTCTTGGCGAGCAGCACGGTGGCAAAAATTCCGGCGAGCTCGGTGCGGTAGGCGTTGGCGATGCGGCGGCTCGCCAGCGCCACGTGTTTGACCGGCGTCTTCTGGTTGAGCACCTTGGCGATGCGCCGCCGGATCTGGTCCATGACGCTGGGCGCCTTGCGCCGCGGATGCAGGCCGAACAGCTTGGGGACGGGTTTTTCCACCTGTTTGCGGATCATGGGAGGCTACTTCAATGTCGGGATGAAAAAATCGGCGCCGCTGCGGATGCCGGTCGGCCAGCGCGCGGTGACGGTCTTGAGCTTGGTGAAGAAGCGAACGCCTTCCGGGCCATATTGATTCATATCGCCGAAGGCCGAGGCCTTCCAGCCGCCAAAACTGTGAAATGCCACCGGCACCGGGATCGGCACATTGACGCCGACCATGCCGACATCGACCCGGCGGGTGAAATCACGGGCGGTATCGCCGTCGCGGGTGAAGATCGCGACGCCATTGCCGAAGGCGTGTTCGGACGGCAGGCGCAACGCGGTCTCGAAATCCTCGGCGCGCACCATCGACAGGACCGGCCCGAAGATCTCCTCCTGGTAGATGCGCATCTCCGGCGTGACCCGGTCGAACAGGCAGCCGCCCATGAAAAAGCCGTTCTCGTAGCCCTGCATCTTGATGTCGCGGCCATCGACCACAAGTTCGGCGCCCTCGGCAACGCCGATGTCGACATAACCGCGCACCTTGTCGAGGTGCTGGCGGGTCACCAGCGGGCCGAAGTCGGCGTCGGTCGAGGTGGACAGGCCCACGCGCAACGCCTGCACGCGCGGGATCAGACGTGCCCGCAAGGCCTCGGCGGTCTTGGCGCCCACGGGCACCGCCACCGAGATCGCCATGCAGCGCTCGCCGGCCGAACCGTAGCCCGCGCCCATCAATGCGTCCGCCGCCTGGTCGAGGTCCGCGTCGGGCATCACGATCATGTGGTTCTTGGCGCCGCCCATGGCCTGCACGCGTTTGCCGTGCGCGGTTGCGGTGGAATAGACATGGCGCGCGATGTCGGTCGAACCGACGAAGCTGATGGCGCGCACCAGAGGATGCGTGAGCAGCGTATCCACCGCCTCCTTGTCGCCGTTGACGACATTGAGCACGCCCGGCGGCGCGCCGGCCTCGATCATCATCTGCGCGAGGCGGATCGGAACGCTCGGATCCTTTTCCGAGGGCTTGAGCACGAAGGTGTTGCCGCAGGCGACGGCCACCGGGAACATCCACATCGGCACCATGGCCGGGAAGTTGAACGGCGTGATGCCGGCGACGACACCGAGGGGCTGGCGCAGCGAGAACACATCCATGCCGCTCGCCACGTCCTCGGAATATTCACCCTTGAGAAGCTGAGGGATACCGCAGGCGAACTCGACCACTTCAAGCCCGCGCGTCAACTCGCCCTTGGCGTCGAGCAGCACCTTACCGTGCTCGGCCGCGAGCAGAGCGGCGAGCTCGTCCATGTTTTTCCGGAGCAGGTCGCGGAAAGCGAACATCACCTGGGCGCGGCGCGGCGCCGGCGTATTGGACCACCCCTGGAATGCACGGTGGGCGTCCTCGACGACCGCGGCCACTTCCGCCTTGCCGGCGAGATTCACCCGCGCCGCCACCTCACCGGTGTTCGGATTGAACACGTCGGCGAATTTCCGCCCCAATCCCTTGGAGCCGGCACCCGCGACAAAATGATGAACTTCCCGCATGGATGATCCTGGTAATGACGCGCGGGACTATACTTTGTCCGCATTATATTTAGGACGCATTTTCTTTGTCGGCGAACCGACTTCCACTTCGCCGGAAAATGCGCGCGCCCAATTGCCGATAATGCCCTGCAACGCCTTCAATCCGTCGGTCAGGGCCGCCGGTCCCGGCTGCAGGATGATCGGCGATTTGATCTCATAAAGGTCGTGGTTGCGCACCGCCGGCACATCGGCGAACCCGGCGCGCGCCTTCACCGCGGCAGGCTGGAACTTCTTGCCGCACCAGGATCCGATGATCAGATCGGGCGCCCGCGCGACCACGTCCTCGGGCGCGACGATCCTGTCCTTGGCGGCCTTGCCGCCCGCTTTCTCGGGAAAGATGTCGGCGCCGCCCACGATCTCCACCAGTTCCGACACCCATGAAATCCCCGAAATCAATGGATCGTTCCATTCCTCGAAGAACACCTTGGGGCGGCGCGGAAGGTGTCCGGCATCCACTCGTGCCCGCGCCAAGCCGGCCTCCAATTCCGCCGCCAGCGCCTCGGCGCGCGGCCCCGCCCCCACCATCGCGCCGAGCATGCGGATCATGTCGAGGATTCCGGCGATGGTGCGGTGATTGAACGCGTGCACCGTGACTCCGGCGCGGATCAGGTCGGCGACGATCCCGGCCTGCAGGTCGGAGAACGTCAGCACCAGGTCGGGTTCGAGCGCGAGAATTTTGGGAATGTCCGCCGAGATGAAGGCACTGACGCGCGGCTTCTCGCGCCGCGCTTGCGGCGGGCGCACCACATAGCCCGAGACGCCGACAATGCGCTCCTGTTCGCCGAGCAGGTACAGCGTCTCGACGGTCTCCTCGGTCAGGCAAACGATGCGGCCCGGGGGAAATTTTCGTGGGAACATGGCTTGTTGTGGGTGACCCCAATCAGGGAGTCAACGACCGCATACGCCGGCGGTAGGCCGAAGGCGCCTCGCCGGTCCAGCCCACGAAAGCCCGGAAAAACGCCGAGGTTTCGGCATAGCCCAGGTCCGCCGCCACCGCCGCGATCGGCTGCGACGTATTCTCCATGACCGCCAGAGCCTTGTTCCGCCGCAGCGCCGCCTTGACCGCGCGGAAGCTGGAGCCCTCCTGCTTCAGACGCCGCTGCACGGTGCGCAAGGACAAGTGCAGCCGGTCGGCCACGTCCTGCAGGCTCAAGGCCTCGCCGAGCGACGTCGCGAGGATGTCGCGGATCTGTCGCACGATTTCGTGATCGCGACGATAGAGCATGGCGATCTTGCCGGGACCGCCCTCCAGGAACGCCGTCACGGACTCCTGGTCACGCCGTACCGGCAACGCGAGCAGGTTCTTGTGCAGCCGCGCGATCAGCGCCTCGCCGCCGAAGTGCGGGTGTTCGGTGTAGATCAGCGGATAGTCCGCAGCCTGGGGCGGCTTGGCGTAAGGAAACTGCACGGAATCCAACGCCAGGCTTTTTCCCACCAGCCAGCAGCTCAGCCCGTGCAGGAGGCGCAGGCACCATTCGAACGCGAACACCCGGCGCGGATCGTTGACCGCCGGCCAGGGCGCGCCGTTCTCGGCGATCTCGAGGCGCGCGGAGACCGCGTCCTCGGCGATGGTCAGCGTGAAATCCGGCAGCACCAGCGCCAGGTACCGCGTCGCGCGCGCCAGCGCCTCGCGCAGGTCGCGGCTGCCGATCAGGCCACGCACCAGGAATTCCAGCATCCCGGTCTTGAGCCGGCCCGCGAACAGGCCGAAGCCCTCGTCGTCCATCGCGCGCACCACGCCGTTGTAGAGCGCCGCGTAGCTGGTGAGCGGCACGCGCGCTTTCATGTCGCCGAGCGTGGCCGGAGCGATCCCGGCCTCCATGAGCAGCGCGGTCATGTCGGCGCCCTGCGCCGCCAGGCCCGACAGCATGCCGGTCACGAACCCGGCCGCGACGGTGGCGCGCGGATTGTCATATGTACGCGGAATCTGAGGCATAATGTCGTAATTTACATGATTTACGGCGCGAGCGGCAATGGAACGGGCCGCCAGGCGGGCCTAAAGTGCGGGAAATCGCGGGGTTCGGCACAGGATGGCCCGGTTCCTGTACGCCCGCGTCAATTCATACATTTAGTTCAGAGGGTTACTGCCATGAACGAAATGCGCCAGCCCGCCCAGGCCACGGTCTACAAGCCCGCCCGCCGGGTCCGCTTTGTCACCGCCACGGCGCTGTTCGACGGCCATGACGCCTCGATCAACATCATGCGTCGGATTTTGCAATCCACCGGCGCCGAGGTGATTCACCTGGGCCATAACCGGTCCGTGGACGAAGTGGTGAACGCCGCATTGTCCGAGGACGTGCAGGGCGTGGCGATCACCTCCTACCAGGGCGGCCATGTGGAGTTTTTCAAGTACCTCCATGACCTGCTGAAGCAACGCGGCCGCGGCGACATCAAGATCTTCGGCGGCGGCGGCGGCGTGATCGTGCCCGACGAAATCAAGGATCTGCACGCTTACGGCATCACCCACATCTTCTCGCCGCAGGAGGGCGCGGCGCTTGGCCTTCAGGGCATGATCAACGAGCTGGTGTCACGCTGCGACACCGATCTGCCTCCGCCCGCCGGCAACGCGGCGGACATCCTCGCGGGGCTGAAATCGGGCGACCGCCTCAAGCTCACCCGCGTCATCACCGCGCTCGACAACGGCGCGCTGCCCGAGGACATCAAGCAGAAGATCGTCGCGGGCGCGGCCGGCATCAAAACGCCGGTGCTCGGCATCACCGGCACCGGCGGTTCGGGCAAATCCTCGCTGGTGGACGAACTGGTGCGGCGCTTCCGCTTCGACCAGCAGGACAAGCTCAAGATCGCGATCATCTCCATCGACCCCTCGCGCAAGCGCACGGGTGGCGCGCTGCTCGGCGACCGCATCCGTATGAACGCCATCGAACACCCCAATATCTTCATGCGTTCGCTGGCGACCCGCGAGACCGGCGGTGAAATCTCGGCCGCGCTGCCGGAAATCATCGCCGCCTGCAAACATGCGGCCTTCGACCTGATCATCGTCGAGACCTCGGGCATCGGCCAGGGCTCGTCGGCCATCGTCGACCATTCCGACGTCTCGCTTTATGTCATGACGCCGGAATTCGGCGCCTCCAGCCAGCTCGAAAAGATCGACATGCTGGACTTCGCCGACTTCGTCGCCATCAACAAATTCGACCGCAAGGGTGCCGAGGACGCGCTGCGCGACGTCAGCAAGCAGGTCCAGCGCAACAAGGGCCTGTTCTCGACCGCGCCCGACGCCATGCCGGTGTTCGGCACCATCGCCGCGCGCTTCAACGACGACGGCACCACCGCGCTCTACCAGGCCCTCGCCGCCCACCTCAAACAGCGCGGCCTCCAGCTCGGCGCCGGCCAGCTGCCCGCCGCCAAGACCCGCCATTCCACCGCCCAATCGTTCATCGTGCCGCCGCAGAAGGTGCGCTACCTCGCCGAGATTTCCGAAACCGTGCGCGGCTATCACGCCGAGATCCGCGAGCAGGTGAAAGCCGCCCGCGAACGCCAGGCCTTGCGCATCTCCAAGGGCCTGTTCGAGGCCGGCAACAAACCCGCCGGCGATTTCGACGCCATGATCGATGCCGCCGACAAGAAGCTGCTGGCCGAGCCGCGCAAGCTGCTGGACTCCTGGCCGGAGACGGTCGCCGCCTATAGCGGCACGGAGCTGGTGGTGAAGGTGCGCGACAAGGAAAGCCGCACCGCGCTCCGGCGCGAAAGCCTGTCCGGCACCGCCATCCCCAAGGTGGCGCTGCCCCGCTTCGAAGACGATGGCGAGATTCTGCGCTTCCTGATGAAGGAAAACCTGCCGGGTTCCTATCCCTTCACCGGCGGCGTGTTCCCGTTCAAGCGCGAAGGCGAGGATCCGACCCGCATGTTCGCGGGCGAGGGCGATGCCTTCCGCACCAATGCGCGTTTCAAGAAGGTGTCCGAAGGCATGCCGGCGGTACGCCTGTCCACGGCGTTCGATTCCGTCACGCTGTACGGCTGCGACCCGGACCTGCGCCCGGACATCTACGGCAAGGTGGGCAACTCCGGCGTGTCAATCGCGACACTCGACGACATGAAGGTGCTGTATTCCGGCTTCGACCTGTGCGCTCCGGCCACCAGCGTGTCCATGACCATCAACGGCCCCGCGCCCACCATCCTGGCCATGTTCTTCAACGCCGCCATCGCCCAGCAGGTGGACAAGTTCACCGCCGAGCATGGCCGCGCGCCCACGACGGCGGAACACCAGCAGGTAAAAGCCAAGGCGCTGGCCGCCGTGCGCGGCACGGTGCAGGCCGACATCCTGAAGGAGGACCAGGGCCAGAACACCTGCATCTTCTCGACCGAGTTCGCGCTCAAGTGCATGGGCGACATCCAGGAATATTTCCTGAAACATGCCGTGCGGAATTTCTATTCGGTCTCGATCTCCGGCTATCACATCGCCGAGGCCGGCGCGAACCCGATCTCGCAGCTCGCCTTCACGCTCTCCAACGGATTCACCTACGTCGAGACCTATCTCGCGCGCGGCATGAAGATCGACGACTTCGCGCCCAACCTGTCGTTCTTCTTCTCGTTCGGCATGGATCCGGAATACTCGGTGATCGGCCGGGTCGCCCGGCGCATCTGGGCGGTGGCGATCAAGCGCAAGTACGGCGGCTCCGAACGCTCGCAGAAGCTGAAGTTCCATTCCCAGACCTCGGGCCGTTCGCTGCACGCCCAGGAAATGGCGTTCAACGACATCCGCACGACACTTCAGGCTTTGATTTCGCTCTACGACAACACCAACTCGCTGCACACCAACGCCTATGACGAGGCGGTCACCACGCCGACCCAGGAGTCCCTGCGCCGCGCCATGGCCATCCAGCTGATCATCAACCGCGAATGGGGCCTGGCCAAGAACGAGAACCCCAACCAGGGCTCGTTCATCATCGACGAGCTCACGGACCTGGTGGAAGAAGCCGTGCTCAAGGAGTTCGATGCCATCTCCAGCCGCGGCGGCGTGCTCGGCGCCATGGAGACCGGCTTCCAGCGCGGCCGCATCCAGGAACAGTCCTTGTATTACGAAGCCAAGAAGCACGACGGCTCCTACCCGATCATCGGCGTCAACACCTTCCGCAACCTGGAGGCCGAAGCGGCACCCGAGACCATCGAACTGGCGCGTTCCACGGACGGCGAAAAACAGTCGCAGCTCAAGCGCCTCAAGGAATTCCATGCCGCCCACGCCGCCGACGCGCCGGCGATGCTCGAGAAGCTGAAGCAGACCGTGGTTCAAAACGGCAACGTGTTCGAAGTGCTCATGGACGCGGTCACTTGCTGCTCGCTCGGGCAAATCTCCACCGCGCTGTATGAAGTCGGCGGCCAATACCGCCGCAATATGTAGCGAGGCCGCGCCATGACCGATTCCCTCGTCCTGCGCAGCGATCAGGGAAAGGTCGCGACGCTCACCCTCAACCGCCCGGAGGCCCGCAACGCCCTGTCGCGGGCGTTGATGCTGGCGCTGACCCGCGAAATCGAGGCGGTCGCCTCCAACGAGGCCATCAAGGTGATTGTGCTGGCCGCCAACGGCCCGGTGTTCAGTTCCGGTCACGATCTGAAGGAGCTGAAGGCCGAAGCCAAAGCCACCAAAGAGATCTTTGAGATTTGCAGCGCCATGATGCTGGCCATGACCCGCGCGCCGCAGCCGATCATCGCGCGGGTTCACGCCATGGCGACCGCCGCCGGCTGCCAGCTGGTGGCGACCGCCGACCTCGCGGTGGCTTCGGACACCGCGAGCTTCGCCACGCCCGGCGTCAATATCGGCCTGTTCTGCTCGACGCCGATGGTGGCGCTCACGCGCAATATCGGGCGCAAGAAAGCCATGGAAATGCTGCTCACCGGCACGCCGGTGAGCGCCGGGGACGCCGCCGCCATGGGCCTGGTGAACATGGTGACCGCGCCCGAGAAGCTGGATGAAACCGTGCAAAGCCTCGCGGCCCTCATCGCCTCCAAATCGGGCAAGGTGCTCGCCATCGGCAAGCGCGCCTTCTATGAGCAGATCGAACTGGGCATGGCGGACGCCTATACCTACGCCAGCGTGGTCATGGCCAAGAACATGCTGGAACCCGACGCCACTGAGGGTCTCGACGCCTTCCTCGGCAAACGCAAGCCGGCGTGGACCAACGGATAGGTCCGACCGTCAAGGGCGACGCCCCCCGTACCGCCGTTACCCGTGGAAAGCGGAACGCATGTTTCACGTGAAACAAAGTCCCCGTTTTCCCCTGCCGATGCTAGAGTTTGAAACCTGCGCCGGGCAATTTGGTCGCCTTTTCTACGGTGAACCGCGCACACTTCGCCGGAAAAAGCACCACCAGGGGATGACCGTCATGCTCCGTTCCGTTCTTCGCGCCACGCTGATGTCATGCCTGGCGCTCACGGCCTGTTCGCAAGAGAAGCCTTACGCGGTCGAGGACGTATCGCTGGCGCAACTCTCAGCCGACCTCGCCGCCAGAAAGACCACATCCGCCGCGGTCACCCAGGCCTATATCGACCGCATCAGGATGTACAACGCGCCGCTCAACGCGATCATCGCGGTCGCACCGGATGCGCTGGCGCAAGCCAGGGCGTCCGACAAGCGCCGCGCGGAAGGCAAGGCCCTGGGCCCGCTGGACGGCGTGCCCATGATCCTGAAGGACAATATCGACGCCACCGGCATGCCGACCACAGCCGGCTCGTTCGCGCTGGCCGAGAACCTGCGCGCTGACGATGCCGAAGTCACCAAACGCCTGAAGGACGCCGGCGCGGTAATCCTCGCCAAGGCCAACCTCTCCCAGTGGGCCGGCTACCGCACCACGGATTCCTTCGCCGGCAGCACCGTCGGCGGCACGCCCCACAACCCGTATGACCTGACCAAATCCGCCGCCGGCTCCAGTTCCGGCTCCGGCATCGCCATGGCCACCAGTTTCGGGGCGGGCGCCCTGGGCACCGACACGTCCGGCTCCATCACCGGCCCCACCAACGTAAACGGCATCGCCGGACTGCGCCCAACCCGGGGCCTCTTGTCCCGGCGCGGGATCGTGCCGATCACCGAACTGCAGGACACCGCCGGCCCCATGGCGCGGTCGGTGACGGACGTGGCGATGATGCTCACGGTCCTGGCGGGCTCCGATCCGGGCGACCCGCGCACGAAAGATGCCGACGCGCATAAGACCGATTATGCCAAGGCGCTGGACGCCGGCGCGCTGAAGGGTGCGCGCATCGGCGTACTCCGCCCGCAAGGCAATGCCGACGCCAAGGCCGGCCCTGCGTTCGACAAAGCCCTGGAAGTCCTGAAGGCGCAGGGCGCGGAGCTGGTGGAACTGCCGGGTCCGCTCGAAAACCTCAATGAGGTGGGCCTCGCGGCCGAGGCCTACAATTTCAACCGCGACATCGCCGCCTATCTCAAGGACTCGCCGCCGGCGGTGAAGGTGCGCACCGTCGACGACCTGCTCGCCTTCAACAAATCCGACCCGCGCGAGTCCAAGATCAGCGCGATCTACTGGGAAGAGGCGGCGGCGTCCAAGGGCGACATGAACGATCCGAAGTATCTGGAACTGATGGAATACATCCAGCGCCGCGCCGGGCCGGAGGGCTACGACGCCCTGTTCTCGCAAAACAACATCCAGGCCTTCGTCACGCCCGCCGGCGGACCCGCGGGCGTGATCCCCGAGGACGGCAAACCGCGCACCGGCGGGCGCGGCCAAGGCCCGGGCTCCTTCACGCGCAACGCGGCCATCGGCGGCTATCCCATCCTGACGGTGCCCATGGGCGCGGTCGAGGGGATGCCGGTCGGCCTGTCCCTCGTCGGGCCGCAGTGGTCCGAGCAGACGCTGCTGTCCTTCGGCTACAGCTATGAGAAAGCGGGCTACAAGCGCGTGCCGCCCGCGGCCTATAAGAAGGCAGCGCAGGCGAGATAGGCCGATATGAATTACGTCATAGTCTTCCTGGGCGCGGGGCTGGGCGGCGCGGCGCGCCACGGCCTCAATGTCCTGGTGCCGCGCCTGTTCGGCGGTTCGTTCCCGCTGCATACCCTGATCATCAATATTCTCGGCTCATTCCTCATGGGCGTGATCGCGGAATATTTCGCGCTCAAGACCGCTTTGCCGGCCGAAGCGCGGCTGTTCCTAACCACCGGCATCCTGGGCGGGTTCACCACCTTCTCCGCCTTCTCCCTCGACACCGCGCTGCTGTATGAACGCGGCGACATGACCGGCGCCGCACTCTATGTGCTGAGTTCGGTGGCGCTATCGGTCGCGGGACTGTTCGCCGGCCTGGCGCTGATCCGGCAGGTCGCGGGCTAAGCCGCGCGTCCCGCCCTCGGGGCCTGGATCACCTCTCAGGCGGGCGAACGCCATGAGATCCGCGAGCGTTTCAGCGTCGGAGGCGCTGCCCGCAGACACTTGCTTCGTTCTCCTGCGGCTCGACGGCGTCGTGCCCCCAAGCACCGGAGCGAATCAAACTGGAAACCCGGGAAGGGCGCATCGGCGGTGGCATTGCCGCCGGCTGGGGGCTATGTATGAGAACCGCGACGTACGCACCACGAAACTGGCCCATATTTCGCTCCCGCCATGACGATTCTGAAGCTCGAGCCCATCGTTGAGATGCTGCGCCGGAAACTGAGGGCGCCGGGCCTGGATGTCGCCGCGGCGGCCGAAGCCGGGCGGATCATCGTCTGCGGCACGGACGTACCGGCCGGGTATGTGGGCGTTGTGTCGGTGCCGCCCGACACCATCGTCGCGGTCGCGGCCGACCTCCACTACAGATTGACGCGTTATGCGGACCCCCTCGCCGTCATCGAGAAATACCGCGCCGACGGCGGCACGGATTTCCACGAAATCCTGTCGGTTCTGCGCCGCCACTCGTTCGACGGCAACCTGAGCGAGCGCAAGGTCGCCAAGATGAATCCGGAGCGCGTGAATGGATATGAGATAATCGACCGCCCCCACATGGGCCGCATCATCAGAATGCGGCGCGACATGTCGCCGCTGTTCCACCAGATGTTCCTCCAGCAAATTCTCGCGCCACATGTGACCGATGACCTGGACGCGGTCTTGGACGTCGGCTGCGGTTACGGCGATCTGCTCGCGGAACTGGCGGCCGAAACCCCGCGCACGGGGCCGGCTTTCTTCGGCGGCGAAGTCGCCTTGCCCGGCGTCGCCTGCCTACGGCATTTCGCGGAGATGCTGGGCCGGGATAACTTGCGCGGCGTCGAACTGGATATCCGCGATCCCGATTTCGAATTCCTGCGTGGAAAAAAGCGCGTGTTGGTGATCAGCCACTTCGCGCTGGTCTACGTGGCCCCGTTCTCGCCCGACTTCTGGCATAAGCTATTCAGCGTGGTTCCCGAGGTCCGCGCGGTACTGATGGAACCCTTCAGCTTCTCCGTCCCCGAGCTCGCGCCCGAGCCGCTGTTCACGCGGGAGCGGGCACAGTTCTATGGCATCGCGCAGAACTTCTTCGAGGTCATGCGCGAACTCGAGAAAGGCGGCGAGATCGAAATCACGGAAGTCGTACCGGATATCACCGGGTTGACCACCAACAGCACGATCTCACTGCTGCGTTTCCGGAGAACGCCGCGTTAGCGGCTTAGCGGCACGGCCAGGGCGCGCGCAAGGTCGCTTCCCCGACCAGGTTGCGCGCATGCAGGCTGAATTCGCCGGGCACGTCCGGAATCTGATCGGGGACATAGTAGATGTGCCGTCCGGTCGGCTGCGCCCCCAGCGAAATCCTCTTGCCGGCGATCACCCGTCCATCCGCCTGGCGCAGTTCGCCCCACAGTTCCGTTTCCAGCCCCATCGCATTGGCGCGCACGACATAGCACGCGGGGTTGCGCGCGCGGACGAGCGGCGTGGCGCTCTCGATGACCGGAGCCTGGCTTCCAGGCAGCGTCACACAGGCGACGTCTCCCGCCAGCCGCTCTTCTCCGTCTTCCATCACGAGACGGTAGAAGACGGCTGTTCCCGGCGCGAAGCCTGCCACCTCGGTGGAAACGCCGACGGGCCGCCCATCCGGAACAAACGTGACGCCCGCGCCATAAAACTGGAATCCGTCGAGACCGCAGCGTTCCGGGCGATACCCTGAAAGAATGCGCAAGGTCACCGTCGTCACGGGAGTATCGTCATCGAGGTAGACGATGGTTTCCGCGGTCTCGCTGCGGTCCGGTCGGCCTTCCGGGAGAATGCCCGCCCATATGATGCGTTGGGCGGCTCCTTCCCCGGCAATGACCTGGACCTCCCGCGCCGGCCAATACGGGTGCTGAGAGATCTGGAAATGAGTTGGGCGTACCGGCCGCTTCAAGGCCCAGGCGAAGGTCAGCGGAAATACCGGCGACAATTCGCTCGTCCAAAGTTGCTCTTCGTAACCGCTGGCGCCATCGGTCACTGCGTAAGGGTCCGCACGACCGGCCGGGAATTGCGTCAACACAGTTTCCGCCGCCGGCAGAAGAACCGACGTATCGCGATAACGTATCTCCGCGTCGTAGAACACCAGCCCGCCCGTGGGCGGCTTGGCCACCTCTCCGAAGGAGAAGATCAGCACCGTGGACGCGTTGTGCTCGCTGAGCGCGACGTCCAGCGGCACGCGCCGATAGCGATTCGCCCGCGCGCCTTGTTCCTGAGGATTGTTACCGGTGTAGGTCCAGGCCCGAGGATCGTTGGGAAGCGTGAGGGATACTTTCCGCGGCACCGCGCCTTCGAGCACATCATCGGGGAATGGCGTCGCCGTCAAGGCCCACTGACACGTGAAGGGCACAGGATCGTCGGCGCGAACATGCGATACCCAGAAATGCAGGGCGGCACCGCGTTGCACCAGCTGCTGGCCGCACAAGGTGAAGGAAATCTCGGCGTCCCGGAAATCCTGCACGCCGCCGCCGAAGAACCAGGTGATCGGCCCCTCGTATCCCGAGGTCTTTGGCCGCACCCGGCTCCAACGCAGCCCCAAAGGCATTTCATGGGCGCCGATGCCGTTGAGTTGGTTGCGGTCCTTCGCGAAGGGCGCACCGATCAGGAGGCCGGGGTTCGGCAACCGGGCATCGGCCTCCCCTCCGCCGTGAACCCAGCCGGGATTCACGCAGGTGGGCAGCCATTCGCCGGCTTGCCGATAGACCCGTCGATACGCCTGCCCGCCGCGTGGCGGGGGCAATGCCTTCCATTCCGTCACCTGGTCGAGCCGGTCGGGCATGAGGCCATATTCGAACCGATATCGTGCCTCGGGCGCCACCGGCACGGCGCGGCCGGCAAATACCACTGCGTCAACGCCGACATTGTCGCCCGGCACTGTCACGACCGCGTCGGGGTCGACGGCAGGCACCTCGAAGACGATCTCCGCGGATGTTTGGCCATCGGCGATCATGCGGATGGCGTATTTCCGCCCGGCGAGCAGGCTGTCGACGGCGCCGCGCCAGAAAGTGAAATTCCCGTCCGCTTGCACCATCACGGCCGCCGCGATCCATGTTTGCGCTTCTGCCGGCGGAAGGGCCCGCACCTCGCAATGAACTTCGCCGGGCCGGCCCAACACGGCGCCGCGCAAGGTGACGCCATCCCAGGCATCGACGGCGGGTGTCCAGATCCAGACAGATACGGCCTCTCTGCGCGCGAGGGCGGTGTTGAATCTATCCCAGTCCTGCTGGAAAAGCCGCGCGGCAAGCCTGGCGTCCGCCGCCGCGAGCGTGCTGAGGGCGCTTCGCGGCCTGAAGTCTCCCACCGGAAGGCCAAGGTCCACGGCCTTTTGATAAACCCGGACCGCGTCATCCACGCGGCCGATGCCCAACAGAAGGCTGGGAAGATCGTAGACCGCATGCGCGCGCTTGGCGTCGTCGCCGGTATCCCAGAGCGCGAGCTTCAGGAGGGTCGCGGCTTCCGTGTTCTGCGCTTTCGCCATCACCGCCAGGATCGCGACGACCTGGGGATCGTCGAGGCGCCCCTGTTCGCGCGCGGCCATGACCGCATCGGGGGCCAGAGCAATGCCTTCCGGCAGCACCCCGATCTCCTCCAGCAGATTTTTGCTTTCGTCGGTCTTCCCGGCTTGCAGCAGGCAGGATGCGGCATCCTTCAGGCTGTCGAGGCGGGCCCCCGCATCCAGGCGCGCATGATCCGCGAACGTTGCGGCGGCAGCCAGGAATTGCGCGCCATCGCGCTGTGCGCGCGCGAGTTCGTGGGTGATTTGCGCATGGCCCGGCACGGCACGCAACCCGTCCTGGAGCAGGGCCACCGCCTCCGCAGCCCGGCCACTCTTGCGCAAAATACGCGCGAACAGGCAGACCGCCCCCGTATCCGTGGGGTCTTTGGCCAATACCTCGCGCACACGGCGTTCGGCGGTGATGAGGTCATCCGCGGCGAAACGCTCTAAATTATCGGGATGATCGATCATCAGGCTGCGGATCCAGATTCACCGGGAAACCGCACAGCGCCTTCCTGATAAGTGGTGGGCGATACAGGGATCGAACCTGTGGCCCCACCCATGTCAAGGGTGTGCTCTACCGCTGAGCTAATCGCCCACTTATCCACTTCAGTCCCCACCGCCGCCTAGCCAAAGGTGTGCTCTACCGCTGAGCTACGCGCCCGATCCCAAAGCAAGATCGTACACCGGGAAGGTATCCGGTAAGGGGGCTTCCGTTTATCCCCTTGGGCCCCGGTTTGCAAGGGCGCTAGCGGCCTGAAATGGCGCTTTTTCCGGCTATTGCGGGCGGAGGGGCGGCCTTTAAACTCCCACCCATGCCCCCCGCTTCCCCGCCGCCGGTCGATGTCCGCGAGCCGCAGCAGCCGCTCTCGCCCCTGGTTTTCGCCTCGCCCCATTCCGGCTCCGATTATCCGGTCGAATTCGTGGCCTCCGCCGCCCTGGACCTCGCCACCTTGCGCAAATCCGAGGACTGCTTCGTCGACGAGTTGTTCAGCGACGCGCCGGCGCACGGCGCCCCCCTGGTGCGCGCGCTGCTTCCCCGCGCCTACCTCGATGTCAACCGCGAGCCCTACGAACTCGATCCCGACATGTTCGACACGCCCCTGCCGCCCCACGTCAACGCCGGTTCGGCGCGGGTCGCGGCAGGTCTGGGCACCATCGCCCGTATCGTCGCCAGCCGCCGCGAGATTTACCGGGACAAGCTGAGCTTCACCGAAGCCGAGCGGCGGATCGCCGATGTCTACCGGCCCTACCATCAGGCCCTGCGCGCCGTGATCCAGCGCGCGCGCGAGCGGTTCGGCTTCTGCATCCTGATCGACTGCCACTCCATGCCGTCCACGGGCCTGCCGTTGTCCGTGGATTCCGACATGCGCACGCTCGACATCGTGTTGGGCGACCGCGCGGGGCTGTCCTGCCATGGCGGCATCACCGATACCGCCGACGAGACGCTGGCGGCGCTGGGATACAGGGTCGTGCGCAACAATCCTTATGCGGGCGGTTTCACCACCCAGCACTACGGCGATCCGTCCGGCGGCATCCATGTGCTGCAAGTGGAAATCAACCGCGCCCTGTATATGGACGAGATTACCTTCGCGCGCCGCCCGGCCTTCGACCGGCTGAAATCCGATCTCAACCACCTGATGCGCCGGCTGCAGGCCTTTGCCGGCGGCTTCACGCACGAACTGACCTATCAACGATTGAGCGCCGAATAGCGCGCGCACCCTATCCGGGCGGTCTCTCCGCGATCGGCCACGGCGCCGGCATGCGCGTTTCCCCTGCGGTATTGCGGGCACAGATCGTGAATTTCCCAGTTTTGGCGGGAATTCCCCGCGGCTCGTAGTAGGCGTGCCTGCCGGTGGGTTGAAGCCCGAGTGCAATGCCGAGGCCGGTGAAGACCGCGCCGTCTTCCGCGGTCAACTCGCCCCAGAGCTCCGTTTCAAGTCCCATGGCATTGACGCGCACGACATAGCAGTCGGGATCGCGCTTGCGTGCCCACGGAATCACGGATTCGATCACTGGCGCCTGGGACAGCGGCAGCGCGATTTCGGCCACGTCACCTGCTAGAATCTCTCCGCCGTTATCCAGACTGATTCGATAATACACACGGGCGCCAGGCGTGAGACCTGCCACCTCGGTGGACACCGAGCAGGCATCGCCATCGGGCGTGAAAACCGCATCCTCGCCGTAGAGTTCGAGTCCGTCGAGACCACAGCGTTCGGCGGAATAACCTGACTGGATCCGCAAAGTAACCTTGGCAGCCCGCAAAGGGTGTCCGAAACGGACGAGCAAATGGTCCGGTCCCGGTTGGTCGGCGCGGCCTTCCGGCAGAACACCCTGCCATGCCGTCACGGTGTTTCCACTCTCGTCGTCGAGCAGGATTTCCACATCGCGCGCCGGCCAGTAGGGGTGCTGATTGAACTGGACCTTGGTCAGGACGGTCGGATGGCGCAGCCTCCACGAGAATTCCAATGGCAACGACGGATGCCGTGTGCTGGTCCACAGGTGGTCATCGTATCCGCGCCACCCCGATGTCAGATGCCGCGGGTCAGCGCCCCCGTCGGGCGCGGCAAGCAGCACCGCGCCCGCAGCGGGAGACAGCACAGAATAGTTCCGAAATCGGATCTCAGCCTGGGAGAAAACCAGTGCGCCCGTGGGCGGGTGCAAAGGATCACCGAGGCCGAAGATGAGCACGGTGTTCGAATTATTGGCGGCGAGCGATGTATTGAGCGGCGCCCTCCGGTAGCGCGCGGCCCGGGCCCGCTGCTCCTTGGGATTGTTGCCGGTATAGGTCCAGGCGCGCGGGTCGTTGGTAAGCACAAGATCGACACGGTGCGCGGCCCGGTCGGCCCACGCCGCGTCCGGGAAAGGCGATCCGGTCAG
>JAIBCD010000192.1 GCA_019694335.1 Rhodospirillaceae bacterium
CCGATCAGCCTGCAGGTTCCGAACGGCCGCAATCTGAGCGGCCGGGCGCGGGAATTGTTCGAGATCGAGCGCCGGCGCATCGACATGGTCCGCCTGGCCCGCGACCGCGAGGCGCCGGCGGCGCCCGCCGCGAACGCAAACTAACCACAGCGCAGAAGCAGAAAAGCCCTTCTGGCGCGGCGAAAACCGCGCTGGCGGCAGCCGCCTCCGTTCCGCTATGAGTGCGGCATGTCCGACGATATTGCCGCGCCCGAGTACGATCCGCCCGAGGGGTACGTCGCCCTCGATTGGAGGCGGGGCTTCCCGCGCCAGATCGGACCGCTTTACCGGCGGGTTCAGAATGGCGTCGCCACCATGGGTTTTCGGGTCGAGCCCAATCACGCCAACGGCATGCAGAACGCGCACGGCGGCATGCTCATGTCGTTCGCCGACATGGCCTGGGGGCAAGTCGTCTCGATCGAGACGTCGTCCTATTGGGTGACGGTGCGGCTGACCTGCGACTTCCTCTCCAGCGCCCACATGGGCGAGTGGGTGGAAGGCGGCGCCGAGCTGCTTTCGCGCGAAGCGGATCTCTTCGTGGTTCGGGGCAAAGTGTGGACCGGCGAACGTACGCTCATGTCCGGCACGGGCGTGTTCAAACCGATCCAGCGGCGCGACCCTCGGCCGGGCGAACGCGCCTTCAAAGGCTGACGGGCGTCCTTAGCAGGCGTCTTCGGTTTTGAGCACCGCCGGCACGGTCATGAGCAGGATCCACAGCTCGCCGAGCCAGGACCATTCCTCGAGATACTCGCGGTCGTATCGGATGCGCGCCTCATAGCCGACGCTCGAGCGGCCGTTGACTTGCCAGAGCCCGGTGATGCCGGGGCGAACCAGCAAATAGTAGCGGCGGTCGCGGCCGTAGCGGTTGAGCTCGGCGCGGGTGACCGGGCGCGGCCCGATAATGCTCATCTCGCCACGGAGAACGTTCCAAATCTGGGGCAGTTCATCGAGGCTGGTCTTGCGCAGGAAGGCGCCGATCTTGGTGACGCGCGGATCCTGGCGCAGCTTCTGGCAGGCTTCCCATTCCTGGGCCGCCTGCGGATCGGTCAGCAGGATATGGGCGAGCCGCTCCTCGGCGTCGATGGCCATGGTGCGGAACTTGAGGCAGCCGAAGCGGCGGCCTTGCCGACCAACGCGTTTATGTTGGTAAAAAACCGGACCGTTGTCGTTCAGCTTGATTAACAGTGCGACCGTCAGGAAGAGCGGCAGCAGGAACACCAGCACGGCGCCAGCGACAAACAGGTCGAACGCGCGCTTGGCCGCGCCGTTGGCGGCGCGAACCTTCCGGATCAGAGCCCGATCGGTAATCCGGTGCCCCCGCTGCCGGTCCCGTCCGCGCTCCACCCCTGTGCGCGAGCGAAATGGCGTCCGAGATGCGGACCCCACTTCGATCATTTGATTAGCCATATCCCACCGCACCCCTGCGTTAATGTCCCTCGGTAATGGCCCAGTAACCTTTGGCAGCGCCCATGGTGCGATGCAATCCCAAACGCCCTTGGCGAGAGCTGCGATCGGGGCTTGCCCGAGGACTACTCGTCGATAGAGTTTTTGGTGTTGCCGAATCGCCTCAGTCACTAACTGGTCGAGTCACGCCTTGCAGGTTCTGCGCCAGCCCCGTGCCAGGGTCGTCGAACAGACACCGCTTCCGGTCGCGCCGCCCGTGGCGGCGGCGCCCCGCGAGAAGCCGTATCCACGCTGGGTAGTGGTGTCAGGCATGATTATCTACTGCGTGCTGTGCTGGTTCCTGATTTGGACCGCGGGCGGTTGGCTGATTGGTTTCTTTTCGGGCACGCTCCGGAACCTTTAGCGCGCGAAACACGCCAAATCGGTCACTGAAGCTGGACCAGCGCCCGTCGGCGGCTAGTATCTTAACCACGTCATGGCTTAGAGGCGTAGCAGTGACGGGGAGCGGGGATGGGCAAGTCTGGGGGCAAGGCATCCGAGCCTTCCATTTTATTCTCTCAGTGCGGGCAGAGGATTGCATTTGTCCCGAATGAAGCGCGAAGTTGCGCCTACTCGCGCGTGGGTGGGCTAGCGTGCATATCCCGGAGGGGCACGGACGTGCGTCTGCCAGCTGCATTTTCATTCTTCGCCGCTTCCTTGATGGCGATCGCGCCGTTTCAGGCCATCGCGCAGGAGACCACTTCGAGTGTCGCGGTTCAGGACAGGTCGCGCCCTGAATACGACCCGGTGGGCCGCCGCCTTGGCGGCTTCGACCTTAATGCGCAGCTCGATCTCACCGCCGTCGCGACCGACAACGTCTATGCCACCGAGGTCAACGAAGAGAGTGACACCTATTTCGTCATCCGGCCGTCCATGCGGCTCGACTCACACTGGTCGCGCAACGCCCTGGGCGTGAACGCCGGGGCGACGCAGACGTTGTTCAACAGCTTCGATACCGAAAACGCCACGACGGGGTATGTGGGCGGCTATGGCCGCCTGGATATTGGCTCCCGCAGCGATGTTGGCGCCAATTTCCGCATTTCCCGCGAAGTCGAGGATCGCACGTCGCTCGACACCATCACTTTTGGCAAACCGGTCACCTTTAACGTGAAGGACGCGGCGGTGACGGTTGGCCACCGTTTCAATCAGCTGCAACTGCGCGGCACCTTTGACCGCGCTAGCTACGATTATCACAATCAGGACGGGCTGACGCTCGATCTGCGGGACTTCACACAGGACACCTTTACGGGCCGGGTCGAGTACGCGCTCAGCCCGCGTATCGGGATTGTCGGTCGTGTCGTCTCCGATCATCGCGAATATGACAAGTCGCCGGGTCTGAGCTCTGATGGCCGCAACTACCAGGCCGGCGTCGCCTTCCACCTGACTGACCTGCTGCTAGGCGAAGTCACGGTCGGCGAGTTCAGCCGCGACTACGATTCCGGCCGCAAGATCAGCGGCGCCTCGCTGAACGCCGATCTGGAATGGGACCCCACCCGCCTGACCACTGTCAACTTCAATGCCCGCCGCACCTCTGGCGACAACGGTATTGTCGCCTCCGAGCCTTATGTGGACGAAGCGGTTGGCGTCGATGTCGACCATGAGTTGCTGCGCAACGTCATCCTCTCGGCGGGCGGGTATGTCGGACGCCGCGACTATCAGGGCATTGACCGGACGGACGACTACAACACCGCGTACGCCGGGGTGAACTATCTGCTCAACCGCGGCGTCGCGCTGACTGCCCGCGTGCAGCACGACGAAGAGAATTCCACAGGTATTAATCGGTATCGCGATTTCTCAATTAACACCGTACGCTTAGGCGTAAGCCTGCGGCTGTAAGTCGTGGGCGTCGTGCGCTAAGACAAGCGCGAGGACGCCGGAATGCCCGCTCCGAAGGGGGGAAAAAAAGCCGCCGCCAAGCCGCGCCGTGGTGCGGCTGCGCTGAGCGCCGAGCTGGCCGCCGCCAGCTGGGTGGAGGCTGATCGCGCCCTGGCCGAAGCGATGGCCGAGTTCGAAAACCTGCAAGCCTGCGCGACCCAGAAAGAGCGACGGGAAGCCATGGAACTGCTGGCCCAGGCGCTGCGGCGTGCTGGCCGCCGCCGTGGCCTCGACTGGCAGATCGGCGCCGGTGTCTTCCGCGGCGACGAGCGCTTGGCCCGGGGGCAGGTCGCCGCCGCCCCCAAGCGGCAGCCCAAATGAGCGCGCCCCGCTGGACGCTCTGCATCGATTTCGGCACCGCGTATTCGAAGGCGGCCGCTGCCCCCGTGGGGCTTTGGTCAGGCTTCGAGCCGGGCCTTGTGCGGCCGCTCAAGATCGCGGATGGCGCGGCGGGGAACAATCCGTTCCTGCTCGAGAGCGCTGTCTTCGTCGATACCGATCGAATCCTGTTCGGGCCGGCGGCCGTAGAGGCGGCCAATCA
>JAIBCD010000059.1 GCA_019694335.1 Rhodospirillaceae bacterium
CACCGCCGCGACGATGGGTTGCGGGCAGGCGCGCATGGCTTTCACGAGGTCGCCGGTCATGCGCGTGAAGTCGAGCAGCTCGCCCATGCTCATCCTGGTGAGCGGCCCGATGATCTCGTGCACGTCGCCACCCGAGCAGAAATTGCCGCCGGCGCCGGCCACGATCACCGCCTTGACCACGTTCTGCGCGTAGACCAGATCGCGGAACAGATCGCGCAGTTCGGCGTAGGATTCAAAGGTCAGCGGATTCTTGCGCTCCGGCCGGTTGAGCGTGATCTCGCCCACGCCGTCCTTCAGCGACCACAGGAAGTGTTGCGCCTTGTAGCCGGCGATGGCCGCGCTTCTGTCTCCCCCTACTCTCACGGCATCACCTCCCCGCCCGCGATCACGATCGATTGCCCGTTGATGGACTGAGACCCCGGGCCGCACAGCCATGCCGCCGCGGCGGCAACTTCCTCGGGCGCGATTAGACGCTTTTGCGGGTTTTTCGCCGCCAGCATCGCGCGGGCTTCTTCTTCCGACACGCCTTTCTTGGCGCGGACATTGGCGATGGCGGCCGCCGCCATGTCGGTCTCGGTATAACCGGGACACAGGGCGTTGACGGTGATGCCGTCCTTGGCGAACTCCAGCGCCAGCGACCGGGTCAGGCCGACCAGCCCATGCTTGGCCGCCACATAGGCCGCGACGCCGGCATAGCCCGTGACCCCGGCGACGCTGGCGATATTGATAATGCGGCCCCACTTGGCGGCCCGCATGCCCGGCAACACGGCCTGGGCGCACAGGAAGGCGCCGGTCAGGTTCACATTTATAGTGTCGTTCCAGACGGCGAGACTGGTTTCCAGGAACGGCACCGCCTGGGCGGCGCCGGCATTGTTCACCAGGATCGAAACCGGGCCATGGCTTTGCGTCGCGGTGGCGAGCGCGGCGGCGATGGACGTGGCGTCGGTTACATCCGCCGCCACCGCCTGGGCGCGCGGCAAGGCTTTCGCGGCCTGCTGGAGTCGCGCCAAGGTGCGGCCCACCAGGGTCAGGCGCACGCCCCGCGCCGCCAGTTCCCGGGCGATGGTCAGGCCGATTCCGGTTCCGCCGCCGGTGATCAGCGCGTGCTGTTTCTCGAGATCCGTTCCGGTCATCGCATCCCCGTCAATGGCGGCCCGCTCTTTATGAATATCTCGTGGTGCGCGGGCAATCGCCAGAGCATCATCGCAACTCCGATAACCACCCCGGCAGCCCCCTCGGAAATCTCATTGGAAAATCCCATTGGAAAATCCCATTGGAAAATCCCCGCCGGACGATTACTTTAACATTAAAACATCTACGAACCCAAGCCTCCTGTGCGCCGCAACTTTGGCGGCGCGGACCCCAAGGGCTGCGCGAGGGCGGATGGAGCGGTGAATGAAGATTGTCTGCGCCGGCGGCGGGCCCGCCGGGCTGTACTTTGCGATCTCGATGAAATTGCGCGACCGCGCGCACGACATCACGGTCTTTGAGCGCAACCGCGCCGACGATACGTTCGGCTGGGGCGTGGTGTTCTCCGACCAGACCATGGAGAACCTGACGCGCAACGACCCGGAAAGCGCCAGGGACATCGCCGCCAATTTCATCCACTGGGACGATATCGACGTCCATCTCCACGGCCAGTGCGTGCGTTCCACCGGTCACGGCTTCATCGGCATCGGGCGCAAGCGCCTGTTGCTCATCCTCCAGGAACGGGCGCGGGCGTTGGGCGTCAAGCTGGCGTTCGAACATCCGGTCGAGGATGTCGAAGCCCTGGCACCGGACGCCGACCTGATCATCGCCGCCGACGGCCTCAACAGCGTCATCCGCAACAAATACGCAAAGGAGTTCGGCGCCGAGATCAAACAAGCGCGCAACAAATTCGTGTGGCTGGGCACGCATAAGGTGTTCGAGGCGTTCACCTTCATCTTCGAGAACACCGAGCACGGCTGGATCTGGGCGCACTGCTACCGCTACGACCGCACCACCTCCACCTTCATCGCCGAATGCAGCAAGGAAACCTGGGACAAGTTCGGCTTCGAGCATATGAGCCAGCAGGAAAGCTGCGCCACGCTCGAGCGCATTTTCGCGAAATACCTGGACGGCAACGCGCTGATGTCCAACGCCAACCACATCCGCGGCTCGGCCTGGCTGACGTTCCCGTGGATCAACTGCAAGACCTGGTGGCACAAGAACATCATCCTGATGGGCGACGCCGTGCACACCGCGCATTTCTCCATCGGGTCGGGCACCAAGCTGGCCTTGGAAGACGCCATCCTGCTGGCCGAGATCGTGCACGCCGACGTGCCGCTGGCCGAGGGCCTGCAGCAGTACCAGGACGCCCGCACGCTCGAGGTTTTGCGCCTGCAGAACGCCGCGCGCAACTCGACCGAATGGTTCGAGACCATCGACCGCTACCTGCCGTTCGAGCCCTTGCAGTTCACCTACTCCCTGCTCACCCGCAGCCAGCGCATCAGCCACGAGAACCTGCGCGTCCGCGACAAGGCCTGGCTCGAAGGCGTCGAGATGTGGTTCGCGAGCCGCGCCTCGGGCCAGGACGTGAAGCAGCCCGTGCCGCCGATGTTCACGCCGTTCACGATGCGCGAGATGACGGTGGTCAACCGCGTGGTGGTTTCGCCCATGGCGACCTACAGCGCCAAGAACGGCGTGCCGGACGATTTCCACCTGGTGCACTACGGATCGCGCGCCATGGGCGGCGCGGGCTTGATCTATACCGAGATGACCTGCGTCTCGCCCGAAGGCCGCATCACCCCGGGCTGCACCGGCATGTATGCGCCCGAGCATGTGACCGCCTGGCGGCGCATCACCGATTTCGTGCACGCCAACAGCGCCGCGAAGATCTGCCTGCAGCTGGGGCACTCCGGCCCGAAGGGCTCCACACGCGTCGCCTGGCAAGGCACCGACAAGCCGCTGGAGAACGGCAACTGGCCGATCCTCGGGCCATCCGAAGTGTCATGGTCGCCGGACAACCAGACGCCCGTGGCCATGACCCGCGAGATGATGGACGCGGTGAAGGCCCAGTTCATCGCGGCGGCACGGATGGGCGAAGCCGCCGGCTTCGACATGATCGAGCTGCACTGCGCCCACGGCTATCTGCTCTCGGCTTTCATCACGCCGGTCACCAACACCCGCACCGACGCGTACGGCGGCTCGCTCGAGAACCGGTTGCGCTATCCCCTGGAAGTGTTCGCCGCCATGCGCGCCACCTGGCCCGCCCACAAGCCGATGTCGGTGCGCATCTCCGCCACCGACTGGGTGCAGGGCGGCATCACCGCCGACGATTCCGTACTGATCGCCGAAGCCTTCGCGGCCGCCGGCTGCGACATCATCGACGTCTCCACCGGCCAGACCTCGGCACGGGCGAAGCCGGTCTATGGCCGCATGTTCCAGACGCCGTACTCGGACAAGATCCGCAACGAACTCCGGATCGCCACCATGGCGGTCGGCAATATTTTCGAGATCGACCACGTCAATTCGATCCTGGCCGCGGGACGCGCCGATCTCTGCTGCCTCGCGCGTCCGCACCTCGCCGACCCGCAGTGGACCTTCCGCGCGGCCGCCGAGCAAAGCTACAGCGGGCCGGGCTTCGCGCTGCCCAAGCAATACTATCCCGGCTTCCAGCAGATGGAACGCAACTTCGCGCGGCTCAAACAGATGCAGGCCGCCGGCACCGGATGACGCATTGCTTCAGGGCCAGGGGACGTCGCGACGACCCAAGACCCTTTGGACGCCGCTCAGGGACAGCGCCGCGGTTCCCTGGCCTTCCTCGCCGGCACCGGCCGCCGGTGTAGTGGTGCGCAACGGCGTCAACGCCCAGGGCCAGCCCGCAAGTTTCAGCATGACCGGCAACCTCCATGGCGCGGCCAAACTTCCGCGTCTCGCCTGCGCCTACCAGATGGCGACCGGCTGGCATGATTTACATCCGCCGTTGAAGCGAACGTAACAGGGTCAAAGTTGACATGACCCGCGTATTTTAGAGGCCTAGCCAACGCCGCACCGGTCCGCTAGCTTCCGGCGTTCACCTGGGGAGGTTGACATGAAAATCAAAGCAAGTTTTACGGCTCTGTGCGTCGCGGCCCTGAGTCTCTGCATGTCCGCGCGCGCGGAAGAGGTCACCAAGGGCGGCATGGATGAGACCGGCCCGTATGACGTCGTGGTCGGCTGGTTCAAGCCGGGCATCGACCGTTGGGACCAGCGCGTGGTGTCGGTCGCGGCCGACACGCCCAACCGCATCCTGATCGGCGCCAATGACCGCTCGCTCACCCTGGCCGGTTATCCGCTGCTGACCGCCGACGGCAAGGTCATGCAGGAAAAGACCACGGTGCCGACCGACATGTCGCCCGCCAAGATCCAGGTCAACCAGCTCATGCTGCTCAACGGCGACGGCAAGATGATCGAGAACTGGAGCCAGTGGAACGACCTGATCTCGATCCCGCACAGCCTGAAGTTCGACCCCTACGACAGCACACGCCCGGTATGGGTGGTCGACCGTACCGGCCAGCAGATCCTGAAGATCTCCAACGACGGCAAGAAACTGCTGCTCAAGGTCGGCGAGAACGGCGTGGCCGGCAACGACCATGGCCACTTCAACGAGCCCGCCGGCATGGCACTGATGCCCGACGGCTCGTTCTATATCGCCGACGGTTACCGCAACGCCCGCATCATCAAGTTCGACAAGAACGGCAAGTACCTCCTGGAATGGGGCACGCCCGGCACCGGCCCGAGCCAGTTCCGCCTGGTGCACGCGGTCACCGTGGACGCCAACAACCGCGTGCTGGTGTCCGACCGCTCCAACAACCGCATCCAGGTGTTCGACCTGGGCGGCAAGCTGCTGGACATCTGGCCGAACGTGCGCGCCGCCACCCGCATCCATGCCGCCGCCGACGGCTCCTACTGGGTCGCGTCCCAGGGCTACAACCGCTTCGGCAAGTTCGACGCCAACGGCAAGCACCTCTACCACTGGGGCATGACCGGCGCCGAGCCCGGCCAGATGGACAACCCGCATCAGTGGGGCGTCGATCAGGACAACAACCTCTATGTGGCCGACGCCAATAACGACCGGGTGCAGAAATTCGTGCCCCGCAAAACTGCCGACCAGTCCCATGTGGTTATGCAGGAAGTTGTCCTGAAGAAGTAGCCACCCGTAGGTCTTTAATGCGAAAAGGGCGGCCATTGCGCCGCCCTTTTCTTTTGAAGCGCGATGATTTGCGCCCCGCGCGGCACTGCCATGCACCGGCCCGGCCTCCAAGCCGGTTTCCCAGACCGCCCGACATATTCTAGGTTTGGGCCCTCTTCCCCGGACCGGAGCCTCGCCGTGACCTATTCCAACACACAGCTTTTCATTCACGGACATTGGCAGGACGCCGACGACCGCCGCTCGCTCGCGGTCCTCAATCCGGCCACCGGCGCGGAAATCGGCCGCGTCGCCCACGCAGGCAAGGCCGACCTCGACAAGGCGCTCGCGTCCGCCGAGAAAGGCTTCAAGGTCTGGCGCGACATGACCCCGGCGGCGCGCAGCACCATCATGCGCAAGGCGGCAAACCTGATGCGCGAACGCGCCGAAGCCATCGCGCCCCTGGTCACGCAGGAACAAGGCAAGCCGCTGGGCGAAGCCAAGGCCGAGGCACTGGCCGCGGCGGAGATCATCGAATGGTTCGCCGAGGAAGGCTTCCGCGTCTACGGCCGCATCGTGCCGCACCGCACCAACCTCGCCATCCGGCAAATGGTCCTCAAGGATCCCGTGGGTCCGGTCGCCGCCTTCACGCCGTGGAACTTCCCGATCAACCAGGTGGTGCGCAAGGTCGCGGCCGCACTGGCCGCCGGATGCTCGATGATCGTGAAAGCACCCGAAGAAACCCCCGCCAGCCCGGCCGCGCTGATCAAGGCGTTCCAGGACGCCGGCCTGCCCGAAGGCGTGCTCAACCTGGTCTACGGCGATCCGGCCGAGATCTCGAAGTACCTGATCGCGCACCCGATCATCCGCAAGATCACCTTCACCGGCTCGACTCCCGTGGGCAAGCTGCTCGCCGGGATGGCCGGCCAGTACATGAAGCGCGTGTCCATGGAACTCGGCGGCCACGCGCCGGTGATCGTGTGCGAGGACGCCGACATCGCCCTCGCCGTCAAAAGCACGGGCACGGCAAAATTCCGCAACGCCGGCCAGGTCTGCATCGCGCCCACCCGCTTCCTGGTGCACAACAGCGTGAAAGACCAATTCGCCGAGGCACTCACCAAGGTCGCGCGCGGCCTCAAGGTGGGCGACGGCATGAGCGGATCGCAGATGGGCCCACTCGCCAATCCGCGCCGCCTCACCGCCATGGCCGACTTCCAGAACGACGCGGTCAAGCACGGCGCCAAGGTGCTTACCGGCGGCGCGCGTTTGGGCGAAACCGGCAACTTCTGGGCGCCGACCGTGCTCACCGACGTCCCCACCGACGCGCGGGTCTTCAACGAGGAACCCTTCGGCCCGGTCGCCGCCATCCGCGGCTTCGACAAGCTCGAGGACGCCATCGCGGAATCCAACCGCCTGCCCTATGGCCTCGCGGGCTATGCCTTCACCAAGTCGCTCGCCAACGCCGACCAGCTCGCGCGGCGCGTGGAAGTGGGCATGCTGTGGGTCAACATGCCGGCCTGGCCCACGGCCGAAATGCCCTTCGGCGGCGTGAAGGATTCGGGCTACGGCTCCGAAGGCGGCCCGGAAGCCCTGGACGCCTACCTCAACACCCGCGCCGTGGCGGTGATGAACGTTTAAGGGCCGGAACACCCCCATTTAAAGGCGAAACTGGCGGAAAAGCCGGCTCCGCCCCAGCTTTTTCGGCCGCCGTCACGGTGGGAAACCGGGGTGTTCGGGGGTATACTCCGCCCTTTCCCCGGCCCTGCCAGGAGGCGCCCCATGATCACCCTGAACATCAACGGTAAGGACCACGCGGTGGATGCCGATCCCGGCATGCCGCTGCTCTGGGTGTTGCGCGAGATCGTCGGCCTGACCGGCACCAAGTTCGGCTGCGGCATCGCCCAGTGCGGCGCCTGCACCGTGCAGGTCAACGGCGTCGCCCAGCGTTCCTGCGTCACGCCGGTGAGCACGGTGGCGAACGCCAAGATCACCACCATCGAAGGCCTGTCGGAAAACGGCGACACCCCGGTGCAGGCGGCCTGGGTGGCGCAGCAGGTGCCGCAGTGCGGCTACTGCCAGTCGGGCATGATCATGGCGGTGGATGCGCTGCTCAAGGCCAAGGCAAAGCCGACCGACGCCGAGATCGAGGCGGCGATCACCAATATCTGCCGCTGCGGCACCTACGCGCGCGTGCGCGACGCCATCCATTCCATCACCCAGGCCTAAGGGAGGCGGACCATGAACGACATGACAAACATTGACCGCCGCAACTTCCTGAAGGTCAGCGCCGCCGCGAGCGGCGGACTGATGCTGGGGTTCCACATTCCCGCCGTGAACGCCGCCGCCACCAAGGACAGCGAGATCAACGCCTGGGTGGTCGTGAACAGCGACGACAGCGTGCTGATCCGCGTGGCGCATTCGGAAATGGGCCAGGGCTCCATGACCGCCCTCGCCCAGCTGGTGGCCGAGGAACTGGACTGCGACTGGGCCAACGTGAGGACCGAATTCGTCGACCCGCGCCTCAACATCACGCGCAACAAGGTCTACGGCGGCATGGCGACAGTGGGCAGCCGCGCGATCCGTTCCTCGCATGAATACGTACGCAAGGCCGGCGCAAGTGCCCGCATGATGCTGGTGAGTGCGGCCGCACAAGGATGGAAGGTCTCCGCCGCCGAATGCACCGCCAAGGCAGGCGTCATCACCCACGCCGCCAGCAAGCGCACCACGAAATACGGCGCCGTGGCCGAAGCGGCGGCGAAGCAGAAGCCGCCCGCCGACGTGACGCTGAAAGACCCGGCCACTTGGACCATCGCCGGCCAGCCCAAAATGCGCCTCGATATGAAGGACAAGGTCACCGGCAAAGCCGCCTATGCCATCGATATCAACTTGCCCGGCATGCAGTACGCCGCCATCGCCCAATGCCCGGTGTTCGGCGGCAAGCTCGTGAGCTTCGACGCGACCGCCATCAAGAAGTTCAAGGGCGTGACCAGTGTGGTCGCTCTCGAGAACGCCGTGGCCGTGGTCGCCAACAGCTATTGGACCGCACAGCGTGCCGTGCGCGCCCTGCCGATCCAGTGGGACGACATGGGCAACGGCAAGGTCAGCAGCGCCACCATCGCCGATTTCCTGAGCGAAGGCCTCGCCAAGCCCGAGGTGCCCGTGGCCCGCAACGACGGCGACGTGGCCAAGGCCATGACCGGCGCCGCGAAGGTGGTCTCGGCCGAATACCGCGTGCCCTACCTGAGCCACGCCGCCATGGAACCCATGAATTGCACCGTGCGGTTCAACGCCGACGGCCTGGAAGTATGGGCGCCGACCCAGAACGCCGAAGCCATCCTGGGCGCGGCCGCGCGCGCGTCGGGCCTCGACCCGCTGAAGATCACCGTGCACCTCACCTACTCCGGCGGCGGCTTCGGCCGGCGCGGCGGCGCCGCCAAGGGCGACTACGTCGATCAGGCCGTGCTGATCGCCAAGGAAGTCGGCACGCCGGTGAAGCTGATCTGGTCGCGCGAGGAAGACATCCAGCACGATTTCTACCGGCCGATCTCGTCCGCAAAAATGACCGCGGCGTTGGGCGCGGATGGCATGCCGGTGGCGTGGAACACGCGCATCGCCGGCCATACCATCCTGGCCTCGGCCAACCCCTCGGCCATCAAGAACAACATGGACGTGGGCTTCCTGGTGCTGTTCGCGGACAACGTCTACGACGTGCCGAACATCAAGGTCGACTACGCCATGAGCAACACCCACGTGCCCGTGGGTTACTGGCGCTCGGTCAACCATTCGCAGAACGCCTATTTCCGCGAATGCTTCGTCGACGAGATGGCGCTGGCCGCGAAACAAGATCCCTACGAGTACCGCCGCAAGCTCCTGGCCAAGCAGCCCAAGCATTTGGCGGTGCTCGACGCCTGCGCCAAGAAAGCCGAATGGGGCAAGCCGTTGCCGGCGGGCCAGTTCCGCGGCATCGCGCAGATCGACGGCTACGGCAGCTACGTGGCGGCGGTGGCCGAGATCTCGCTGAAGGCCGACGGCACACCCAAGGTGCACCGCGTCGTCACCGCCGTGGATTGCGGCTATGTGGTGAACCCGGACACGGTGCGCGCGCAGCTCGAAGGCGCCACCGCCTGGGCGCTGACCGCCGCGCTTTACGACCAGATCACCCTCAAGGACGGGCGCGTCGAGCAGGGCAACTTCGACCGCTACCGCATCATGCTGATGTCCGAGATGCCGAAGGTGGAAGTGGTGCTGGTGCCTTCGGGCGGCTTCTGGGGCGGGATCGGCGAACCTGGCGCGCCGCCGGTGGCGCCGGCCGTGATCAACGCCATGCTGGCCGCGACCGGCAAGCCCATCCGCAGCCTGCCGATCATCAAGCGCGAAATCGGAGTTTAGGTTTCATTGTCATTCTTGGCCCGCAGGGCCGAGAATCCAGGGGTATCTGTTTTCCGGTTTTAACCCAGAAACGAGAAACCTCTGGCTTCTCGCGCTTCGCGCAAGAATGACAAGAAAGCGGAGAGTGGCCGCGGCCCCTACTTCATCCGCAGAATATGCACCTGGTCCGACGCGGGATCGGTGTCCTTGCGCATCTTGGCGACCTCTTCCGCGGTGACCTTGGAGGCATTATTGCCCCAACTGGTGCGGATGAAGCTAACCACGTCGGCAACTTCTTGGTCCTTCAGCAGCACGCGGTACTGGGGCATGCGGTAGGCGTCCGGCATGCCGTCGATGACCACGGCCTGCGAACCGTTCAGCACGATATTGATCAGCGACGCCGGGCTCGGGTCGGCGACCACCGGGTTGCCCGCGAGCGACGGCAGGTATTCGCCCTGCGACGCGCCGGTGGCGAGGTGGCAGGCCATGCACTGCTGGGAATAGACCAGCGAACCGGGCGCATCGAATTTCCCGGCCTTGAGGGCATCGGCGGCGGCGGTCGACGGCGTGTATGGATTGGATTTGCCCTCGCGGCCGCCGGGGATGGACATCAGGTACGTCGCCATGGCGCCGATGTCCTCGTCGGTCATGTACTGCGTGGAGTTGTTCACCACCTCGGTCATGGTGCCGAAGGCGATGCCGAACTTGTTGTGGCCGGTCTTGAGGAACGCGGTCAGGTCTTCCTTGCTCCAGCGGCCGAGGCCGGTGTTCACGTCTTGGCGCAGGTTGGAGGCCGACCAGTTGTCGAGCGGCGCCCCCATCAGGAAAGCGCCGTCGGTCTCGTCGTAGCCCTTCTCGTTGAAGGCGATCCCGCGCGGCGTATGGCAGGCGCCGCAGTGGCCGAGCCCCTGCACCAGATAGGCGCCGCGATTCCAGACCGCGTCTTTGTCCTTCTTGGGCTGATACGTGCTGTCGTCGGCGAACATCACGTTCCAGATCGCCAGCGGCCAGCGGATGTTCCAGGGCGACGGGATTTCCGACGGCCTGTTGGCGACCTTGGCCGCCGGGACGCCCTTCATGATGAAATCGTAGAGCGCCTTGATGTCCTCGGCGCTCATCTTGGCGTAGGACGGATAGGGCATGGCGGGATAGAGCCGGTGGCCGTCCTTCGCCACGCCCTTGCGCATGGCGCGGTCGAAATCCTCCAGCGTGTAGCTACCGATGCCGGTTTCCTTGTCGGGCGTGATGTTGGTGCTGTAGGTGGCGCCGAGCGGCGTGGCCATCTTGAGCCCGCCCGACAGCGCCGGCGATCCGGGGATCGAGTGGCAGGCCACGCAGTTACCTGCGCGCGCCACATACTCGCCCCGGTCAGCCGGCGGGTCCGCCGCCAGCGCCGGTCCCGAAAGGAAAGCAAAAACGGCCGCGAGGGCCCAACCGCGTCCGTTCATATCCGCCGTCCTACTTCTGCTGCTCGGTGCTGACCGCGACCTTATAGGCCTTCGGCGCCACCCGCATCTTCGAGGCCTGTTCATAGGCATAGCCCATCGCCAGCAGGTCGCCCTCGCTCCAGGCCGGGCCGATCAGGGAAATGCCGACTGGCAGGCCGTTCACCAGGCCCATCGGCACATTCAGGTTGGGATAGCCCGCGAGCGCCGCGATGCTCGACCCCGAGCCCGGCGCCTTGGCGTTTTCCTTGGGGATGCGGTTGGGCTGTTTCTCGCCGTTGGGCTTCATCTCGTCGGCCACGTCGCGGGTCGGCAGCACCACGGCGGTGACGTTGAAATCCTTGAACACCTTGTCGAAGCCTTCCACCGCCGTGCGCTGCTTCACCAGCGCGCGCATTTGCGCGTATTCCGGATCGGCGCGGCCCTGGGTGCGGCTGGCGGCATATTCAATTAGCCCGCTGTCGTACATGCTCTCGCGCGGGTCGGACTTGTTGAAAGCCACCAACGCATCCACGTCGCGCACTTTCACGGCTTCGGGCGCGTTCTTCATGTAGTCGGCGAAGTTGTCGTGGAAGTCGTAGGACATGATCGCCAGCTGCTCGACCCGGTGATCCGGGAACTGCCCCGCGGGGATTTCCACCAGCTCGGCCCCTTGCGCCTTCATCACTTCCAGCGCCGCGTCGAACACCGGCTGGGTCTTATCGTTGTAGCCGCCGAAATCGCGCACCACGCCCAGGCGTTTTCCCTTGAGCGCGTCGGTCGAGAGGCCGGCCACATAGTCCTTCTTATTGGCGTCGGAGTCCTTGGTGTACGGGTCGCGCGCATCGCTGCCGGCCATGGCGGTCAGCAGCATGGCGGCGTCGCGCACCGTGCGCGCCATCGGGCCGGTGGTGTCCATGGTTTCGCTCAAGGGCACCACGCCGGTCCGCGACACCAGCGCGATGGTCGGGCGCATGCCGACGATGCCGTTGAACGACGACGGGCCGATGATCGAACCGGTGGTGTCGCTGCCGATATTGGCCGCGGCCAGGCTGGCCGCGGTGCTGGCGCCGCCGCCGGAGCTTGAACCGCCCGGGCTGCGGGCGAGATCATAGGGATTGCGCGCGTCCTTGCCGACGGTGGAGCTGTTCAGCACGGTCTCGGCCGGGCGCCAGCCGGCGAACTGCGACAGATTGGCTTTGCCCAGGACGATGGCACCGGCCGCCTTGATGCGCCGCACAACTTCGGCGTCCTGCTTGGGCAGGTTGAATTCGAGCGCGAAGGAACCGGCGGTGGTCGGCATGCCGACCGCATCGATATTGTCCTTGAGCAGGATCGGGATGCCTTCGAGCGCCCCCAGCGGCTTGCCGGCCGCGCGGCGCTTGTCCGAGGCCTCGGCCTGGGCGATGGCGTCGGGTGCGATCGCGATCACCGAATGCAGCATGCCGTCGTACTTCTTGATGCGGTCGATATAGGCCTGGGTCACCGCGACCGCCGTCGTCTTCTTGGCCGCGAGATCGTCGGCGATCTGCGACAGCGCCACTTCCTCCACTTCGTAGGGGACCACCGCCTGCTTCTTCTGGCCGCAGGCCGCCAGCACCAGCGACGTCGCCGCCCCGGCCATCAGCGCCCGCCGCGAGATCTGCATGGTCATGGAACCCCCTCTTTATAAAAATGTGGTGCCCGAGCTTAGGCCGATTCCGCGCGCCAAAAAAGGCACTCTTGGATCGAAGAACCGACGGTTAATGGCCTGCTTTTGCCCTGGACAGACCGGGAGAGCCGGCATGTTATTGGGACGGGCCGTCGGCCCCGGGGAGGATCTCGACATGCGATTCCGTTACGCCGGACACCTGATCCTGTTCGCGGTTCTGGCCGCCGCCGTTCCCGCCATCGCCGACGACGGCGCGCGCCTCATCACCCTCGACCACTACGTGCGCGTCAAATCCACCGCCCCGGCCTTGGCCGGCGGCGAAGCGGAAATCTATGTGCGCGAGATAGTCACCGCCAACACCGCGCTGCGCAGCGGCGCGCTCACGGACCGCGTGGTGCTGTTCGTGCACGGCGCCGGCACACCGGCGGAAGTCGCTTTCGACGTGCACGCGCGGGATTACAGCTGGATGGCGTTCCTCGCCCGCGCCGGATTCGATGTGTTTTCCGCCGACATGACCGGCTACGGCCGCTCCACCCGGCCGCCGCCCATGAGCAATCCGTGCAATTTCCCGCAGCAGCAGCAGGACCAGTTCGTCCCCGGCCAGATCCCGGCGCCATGCAGCCCCACCTGGGACAAGCCCATGACGACCATGGGGTCGGATTGGAACGACATCGGCGCCGTGGTCGATCATCTGCGCGGCCTGCGCCGCGTGGACAAGGTCGCCCTGATCGGCTGGTCGCAGGGTGGGCCGCGCACCGCCGGATATGCCGCGCGCAATCCCGCCAAGATCAGCCGTCTCGTGGTTTTGGCGCCGGCCTATAACCGCAACGGCCCGGCCGATGCACCCAATCCCCTGCCCCGGAGCGATGGCCCCATGACCGCGCAGTCCCGCGCCGAGTTCGACGCCAACTGGGACCGGCAAGTCGGCTGCCCCGGTCAGTACGAGCCCGAGGTGAGCGCGCAGATCTGGCAGGACATGCTCGCCTCCGATCCCGTGGGCGCCACCTGGGGCCCCGGCGTGCGCCGCGCGCCGCAGGTGCCGACCTGGGGCTTCAACAAGGCGGTCGCGGCCAAGATGCAGACGCCGTTCCTGATGATCGCCGGGGCCCACGACAAGCAAGTGCCGCCGGACCGGGTGCGCGAGTTGTATGCCGACCTGGGGTCGAAGCAAAAGGTGTTCATCGATCTCGCCTGCTCATCCCACAACGCCATGTGGGAAAAGAACCACCTGTTGCTGTTCCGCGCCGCGCTTGAATGGCTGCAAAAAGGCACCGTCAACGAAATGCCCCAGGGCGAACAGCGGCTGGGTTACTGAACGGCGATACCCGGCAGGCGAACAATGCGCTAGTCTTGGTGTAATGCTTCCGTCATCTCGCCAGTGAGGCCCGCATGATGAACCGACGCATGATAAACCGACGCACAATGATCCTCGCCTCGGCCAGCGCGCTCGTTGCCGGGACCGGCCGCGCTCGCGGCGCTGACGTGCCCCTGCCGTTCGACAACGGCCAACGGCCCCTGGTGAAATACCCGGGCAAGCGGCCCATGATCGGTCTGACGCAGCGCCCGCCGCAACTCGAGACCCCATTCGCCGTTTTCGATGCGGGCGCGCTCACGCCGAACGACGCATTCTTCGTGCGCTATCACCTGGCCGACATCCCGCTCCAGATCGACCCGGAGACCTTCACGCTCGACGTCAAAGGCAAGGTCGACCGGCCGCTCAAGCTCTCCCTCGCCGAGTTGAAGAAAATGCCGGCCGCCGAGATCGTGGCCGTCAACCAATGTTCCGGCAACGGCCGGGGCTTCTTCACACCGCGTGTCGCCGGCGGACAGCTCGGCAACGGCGCCATGGGCAATGCGCGCTGGAAGGGCGTGCCGCTGAAGGCGGTGTTGGAAAAGGCCGGCGTCCAGGCCGGCGCCCGGCAAGTGGTGTTCGCCGGCATGGATGCGCCGGTGGCGGACGGCACGCCTGACTTCGCCAAGGCGCTGGACCTCGAACATGCCCGTGGCGGCGAAGTCATGCTGGCTTACGGCATGAACGGCCAGGATTTGCCGTTCCTGAATGGTTACCCCTTGCGCCTGGTGGTGCCCGGCTATTACGGCACCTACTGGGTCAAGCATCTCAACGAGATCACGGTCATCGACCAGGTCTACGATGGTTTCTGGATGAAGACCGCCTATCGTATCCCCGACAACGACTGCAACTGCGTGACGCCGGGCACGGCGCCGGCCGCGACCATTCCGATCAACCGCCTGAAGGTCCGCTCCTTCATCACCAACCTCGCGGACGGCGCCACGGTCAAAAGCGGCACGGTGCGGATCAAGGGCATTGCCTTCGACGGCGGCACGGGCATCCGTGGCGTCGAGATCTCCGCCGATGGCGGCCAAACCTGGCGGCCGGCGACATTGGGCAAGGATCTCGGCGCGTATTCCTTCCGCGTGTGGGACATCGCCGTCGCGTTGGCCGCCGGCCCGCACGCCCTCAAGGCCCGGGCCACCAGCAACGCCGGCGAAACACAGCCGTTGGAGCCGTTGTGGAACCCTGCAGGGTACCTGCGCAATGTCGTCGAAACCGTGCGCGTCACAGCGACCTGAGGTTACCATGAGCAAAATCGCCAAAATCACGCTCGCTCTGGCTGCTTTCGCGATCCCGGCCCTCGCCAAGCCCGTGACTTACCTGCTTCCCGAAGAGACCGCCGCCTTCAAGGCCGGACCGGACCAGGAACTGGTGCAGGGCAATTGCAGCGGCTGTCATTCGGCGGACTACATCCTCACCCAGCCGCGCGGCGCGAATTTCGGGAAGGCGTTCTGGCAGGCCGAAGTCACCAAGATGATCAAGACCTACGGTGCGCCGGTCGCCGAGGCCGACGTGGGCAGGATCGTGGACTACCTGACCAAGGCCACCGCACCGGCCGGCTGACCACCGCCGGCCTTACGCCGTTCACCCGTCCGGGGGGATAACATGAACGCCTTTCTTGCCGAGCTCTTGCGGTTCTTCAACGCTGTCGTCGCGATCGTCATCGTGGTGTTCTGCACGGCCGCCGGAGCGATCATGCGCGACGATGGAATCGGCGGCGCGCTGCTGGGTCTGGCCGCCGGATTATTGTTCGCCGTGATCATCTGCGGAATTCTGGCGACCTTGATCGACATCCGCAGCCAGCTGCGGACGATCGCCCAGAACACCGCGCCCAAAGCCTGATCGGCTCAGCCAGACCTTCAACGGCTGGGGTCTTCTCATACTCCGGAAACCGTCCGGCGCGGCTCACGCGTGGATGACGATGGCGCGGAGGTCGTTGACGTTGGTGAAGGTCGGGCCGTACGGGATCAAGGCATCGCAGGCGCCCAGCAACGACGCGGAATCGTTGTCGGCGAGCGCCTTGTCGGGATTCAAACCCATCGCGCGCGCACGCCGGATCGTGCCTGGCGGCACCAATGCCCCGGCCGCCCCGGAGGCGCCGTCGTTCCCGTCGGTATCGACCGACAGCAGCGATACATTCTCGAGATCCTCGCAGAGGGTGGCGAAGGCCAGGGCGAATTCGGTGTTCGGACCGCCGCGGCCTTTGCCGCGAATGGTCACGACCAGCTCGCCGCCCGACAGAATCACGCACGGTGCCTTCACCGGTCCCTTCCCCGCCAGGATCGCCCGCACCAGATCGGCTTGGGCCTTGGCTTCGTCACGGGCCTCGCCCGCACGGGCGTCGCCCAGGTCATGCACCGCGAATCCATTGACCCGGGCGTGCGCGGCGGCGGCGGCGAGCGCATCGCGCGGGCGCGCGATAATGTGCACGGGCGCGGGCGGCAATTCCTTGGGCGTTTCGAACTCGCCCCACTTCAGCGACGCGGCGATATGCGCCGGCACGTCGATGTCGTAGCGGCGCAACACCACCGCCGCATCGGCGCAGGTCGTGGGGTCCGGCACGGTGGGGCCGGAGGCGATCACGGTCGGATCGTCGCCGACGACATCGGACACGATCAGCGTCGCCACCTGCGCCGGCGCGGCCATGGCGGCCAGGCGTCCGCCCTTGATCGCGGACAGATGCTTACGGACGCAGTTGATTTCGCCGATCGCCGCGCCCGAGTGGAGCAAAGCCTTGGTGATCAGGCGTTTCTCGGCCAGTTCCATGCCCGGCGCGGGCGCCGCCATCAGCGACGACGCGCCCCCCGAGATCAGGAACAGCACCAGGTCGTCGGCACCGGCGGCGCGCGCCATGGCCATGACGCGCTGCGCGGCGGCGAGGCCGCGGATGTCCGGCACGGGATGCGACGCCTCGACGATCTCGATGGAGCGGCAGGGCCGGCCATAGCCGTCCGGAACAATGACCAGGCCTTCGAGCCCGCCACGCCAATGCTGCTCGACCGCCATCGCCATGGCGCCCGAAGCCTTACCGGCGCCGAGCACGATCGTGCGTCCACGCGGCGCCTTGGGCAGAACCGCCGCCAGCGACGTCCCCGGAAGCACCGCCGCGACCGCGGCCGAGAACAGGTCGCCCAGAAAGGCGGCAGGATCGACGGGCTTGCGCAGCGGCTGCATCATATCCGGCCTCCGGCATTCGTGGCGCGCGTCACGCACGAAAGTTCAAACATCAGACCAGCCGATTCTTCGTTGTGCCGCCGGCTGCCGCCGCCTTCAGGCCGTTGATCAGGATCTGGCCCATGCCCCGGCGCGCCTCGATCGTGGAACTGCCGAGATGCGGCAGGATAAACGCATTGGGCAACTCGCGGTAGCGCGGATCGATCGCCGGTTCGCCGTTGAAAACGTCGAGGCCCGCGCCGTGAATCCGGCCGCGCTTGAGCGCCGCGATCAGGGCTTCGTCGACCACGATGTCGCCGCGCGAGATATTGGCAACGATCGCATTCGGACGGAGCATCTCGATGCGGTCCTCGTTCAGGAACTGCCGGGTCTCCGGCGTCGATGCGCAGGCCAGGACCAACACATCGGTCTCCTTCAGAAGATCCTCGGGATCCTTGAAATAGGTCGCCCCCTGTTCCGCATCGGGCGGCAGCCGGCTGGCGCCCGAGTAAGCGATCTTCATGTCCAGGCCGCGGCCGCGCTGGGCGATCGCCTTGCCGATCCGGCCCATGCCGTAGATACCCAGGGTCTTGCCGGTCAGCTCGATGCCGTTGAAATCCACCGCGGTCCATCCGCGCCACTGGCCGCTGCGGATCAGCGCGGCGCCTTCCGTGACGCGGCGCGCCGCCGACAGGATCAAAAGAATCGTCGCCTCGGCCACGGTGTTGGTGAGCACATCCGGCGTGTGGAAGACCGCGATGCCGCGGTCCTTGGCCGCCTTCAGATCGATGTGGTCGTAGCCGACCGAATAGGTGGCGATCGCCTTGATCGACGCGGGCAGCCGCGCGATGCATTTGCGGTCGACCTTGTCCGCGACGTAGACCATGAGCGCGTCCTTGCCGGCCGCGCGTTCGATCAGCGCATCCTGGGACAACAGGCTGCCGGTTTCATTGAACGTGGCGTCGAACTCCGAAAGCAGATCGGCTTTGACGTATTCGGGGAGCGCGAGAGAAACGAACATCGACCAACGCGACATGACACCTGCCTTTACAATTTCTCGACCGCCTTCACTCGGACACGCGCCTCAGCCCGGCTCTCTGCGCACTGCGCTCTGGCGGCTTCATCGGCACGCCAGGGCGCTCTTTCATGGCGTTACACGGGGAAATTGGTTATTCGTTTTATCCATCAAACAGTCTGGACAATATTTCCAACCTTTGGATAACATTTAGAACCAAAATATCACAGTGGTAAATATAACGTTCCTATCGACATTTGGCGGCGCTACCCGCACCCTTTCCGCCCCAAACCCTTGTTAAGCCGGGACTTCACCGGCACAGCACGGACATGACCACGCAGAACGTCAGACCCAACAAGCTGGCCGACGCCATCGCCGACCACATTCGGCGGATGATCCTGGAGGGCTCGCTTCAACCGGGCGAAAGGCTGCTGTCCGAGCGCGAGCTGGCGGTGAAGCTGGACGTGTCGCGCCCGTCCTTACGCACCGCGCTCAATAAGCTGATCGATTCCGGCCTGCTGGTCGCCGACGCTCAAGGCGCGACGTACATTAGCGACGCCTTCGGCAAGACCCTGCGCGACCCGCTGATTCCCCTGATGGAAACCGTCGATGCCCGCACCGCCTTCGTGGAGGTGCGCGCGGTGGTCGAGGCCGCCGCCGCCGGCTTCGCGGCCGAGCGCGCATCGGATCTGGACCGGGAGAAGATCCGCACCTGTTTCGAGGCCATGGTCGCCGCCCACGACACCCAGGACGTGGACGAGATCGCCCGGACCGACGCCGAGCTGCACATCGCCATCTACGAGGCCAGCCACAACCTGGTGCTGCTGCATTTCATGCACACCATGGAGTCGATCCTGCGCTCCAATGTCTATCTGAACCGCCGGAATCTTTATGAGCAGCGGACCCAGAAAGAGTCACAGCTGTCCGAGCACCGCGCGATCTGCGACGCGATCATGGACCGGGATGCGCCCCGCGCCCGCGCCGCCGCCCTGAAGCACATGACTGTCGCCATGCAGACCCAGAACGAGATCCTGGAGGCCAAGCGCCGGATCGAGATTTCGATCAAGCAGCTGGGCCCCAAAGACCTGTCAATGGGCCGGACCGGCCGATAAAGCCTCACCGTGGCGATTCCGCCGCCGCGCGACGGACGTTCACATCTGCGCGCCCAGCATCCACGGCACGAACTCCTCGTTGCCCAGGCCGAGCGCTTCGCTCTTGCTCTTCTCGCCCGAGGCCACGCGGATGAAGGTCTCGAAGATCTCCTCGCCCTTCTCCTGCACGGTCGCGGCCCCATCCATGATGTCCCCGCAGTTCAGGTCCATGTCGTCGCGCATGCGCTGATACATCCTGGTGTTGGTCGCGATCTTGATGGAAGGCGCCGGCTTGGCGCCGAAGCAGGAGCCGCGGCCGGTGGTGAACGCCACCAGGTTGGCGCCGCTCGCGATCTGGCCCGTGGCGCCCATCGGGTCGTAACCCGG
>JAIBCD010000193.1 GCA_019694335.1 Rhodospirillaceae bacterium
TACGCCGGGCTGCTCGCCCAGGCCCTCGGCAACCGCAAGCGCTTCGTCACCGGCTTCCTCGCGTTCGTTGCCGTGAGCCTGGTCCTGGTGCCGTTCCTGGGCCGCAATTTCTTCCCGTCGGTGGATTCCGGCTCGATCGTCATGCATGTGCGCGGCCCGGTCGGCACGCGCATCGAGGAGTCCGCCGCGTTGCTCGACCTGGTGCAGCGGCGTATCCGCGAGATCATTCCGCAGAACGAACTGCTGTCGATCGTCGATACCATCGGCATCTCGCCCTCGGGCGTGAACAACAGCTACAACGCCACCGGCACCATCGGGCCGCAGGACGGCGACATGTTCATCGCCCTCAAGGAGGGGCATCGCCCCACGGACGAGCATATCCGCGCGCTGCGGGAGAGCCTGCCGCGCGACTTCCCGATGGCCACTTTCTCATTCCTGCCGGCGGACATCGTCAGCCAGATCTTGAATTTCGGCGCGCCAACCCCCATCGACATCCAGGTCACCGGCAACAACGCCGCCGCCAACCAGGAATACGCCGCCAAGATCCTGAAGGAGATCCGCGGCATCACCGGCATCGCCGACGCGCGCATCCAGCAGCCGTCCAGCTACCCGGAACTGCGTTTCGCCGTCGACCGCACCCGCATCAGCGAACTCGGCCTGCAGGAAGGCGACGTCACCGCCAGCGTCGCGGGCGCGCTCGCCGGCACCGGCCAGGCGGCGCCGTCCTATTGGCTGAACCCCGTCAACGGCGTGACCTACCTGATCTCGTCGCAGACGCCGGAATACATGGTCGACAGCCTCAACAAGCTCGAAGGCCTGCCGGTTACCAGCCGCACCAACAATCGGGATCCACAGGTGCTGGGCGGCCTCGGCACCCTCACCCGCGCAGCGACCGCCCCCGTGATCTCGCAGTACAACATCCGCCCGATGGTCAATGTCTACGCCGCCATTTCCGGCCGCGACCTCGGCGCCGTGTCCGCCGACGTGCTGGCGGCGCTCAGGAAACTCGCGCCCCAGAAGCCCGAAACCGTGACCGTGACCTTGCGCGGCCAGTATCAGACCATGAACACGGCGTTCTCGGGTATGGGCTGGGGCCTTCTGGGCGCGGTAGTGCTGATCTATCTGCTGATCGTGGTCAACTTCCAGTCCTGGACCGATCCGTTCGTGATCGTTTCGGCCTTGCCCGCGGCGCTGGCCGGCATCGCCTGGACGCTGTTCGCCACCGGCACGCCGCTATCGGTGCCGGCCTTGACCGGCGCGATCATGTGCATGGGTGTTGCCACCGCCAACTCGATCCTCGTGATCAGCTTCGCGCGCGAGAAGCTGGCCGAACTGGGCGATGCGGCCAGCGCCGCCTATGAGGCGGGCGTCACGCGCTTTCGCCCCGTGGTCATGACCGCGCTCGCCATGATCATCGGCATGGCGCCCATGGCGTTTGGGTTGGGTGATGGCGGCGAACAGAACGCGCCCCTGGGCCGCGCCGTCATCGGCGGCCTGGTCTTCGCCACTTGCGCCTCGCTGATTTTCGTTCCCACCGTCTTCGCCATTGTTCACGGCCGCCGCAAGACAACGCCGGCGCCGTCCGGAGTACCTGCCCATGCTTGATACCCAGACCCCTATCGCCCCCGCCAAGCTCAAGCGCGCCGGCGCCATCGCCGCCCTGGTGCTCGCCGCCATCGTGGTGGCCGGCACGGCATCGCGCATCCTGTCCTACCGCAGCCTTGCCGCCTGGACCGCCGAACAGGTGGTGCCCACCGTCAATGTCGTCAAACCCAAGGACGCTTCGGTAGGAACCATGGCATTGCCCGGCCGCATCCAGGCCTGGGCGGAAGCGCCGGTCTACGCGCGCACCAGCGGCTACCTGCGCAAGTGGTACGCCGACATCGGCCAGGAAGTGAAAGCCGGCGAACTCCTCGGCGAAATCGACGCGCCCGACCTCGACCAGCAGCTCCAGGCCGCAACCGCCGCGCTGGCCACCGCAGAAGCCCAGCGCGCCCTGGCTGAAGCCACCGCGTCACGCGCCGACCGTCTGGTGGGCCAGGCCGCGGTCTCGCAGCAGGAAGCCGACCAACGCCGCAGCGACCTCGCCGCCAAGACCGCCATGCGCCAGCAAGCCAAAGCGAACGTCGACCAGCTCCGCGCCATGACCGGATTCAAGCGCCTGGTGGCGCCGTTCGACGGCAAGGTCATCAGCCGCACCACCGATGTCGGCGCGCTGATCGCCGCCGGCCAGGGCGGCAACGCCGTGCCGCTGTTCACCGTCTCCGACACCAGCAAGCTGCGCATCTATGTCAACGTGCCTCAGAGCGACGCCGGCCTGGTGTCTTCCGGCCTCAAGGCTTCGTTCACCGTGCCGGAATTCCCCGGCCGCAGCTTCGACGCCGAGATCGCGCGCACCTCCGACGCGGTCAACACCCAGGGCGCCATGCTGGTGCAGCTGATCTTCGACAATCACGAGAACCTGCTGAAGCCGGGCGGTTATGCCCAGGTGTCGCTGGAGATTCCCAAGACCGCCGCGGCCGGCGCGGTACGCATTCCGGCCAGCGCGCTCCTGTTCCGCCGCGAAGGCATTTCGGTCGCGGTGGTGGGCGCCGACGGCGTGGTCGCCATCCGTCCGATCACCATCGGCCAGGATGACGGCGCCGAAGTCGAGGTCGCGAGCGGCCTTACCCGCGAAGACCGGGTGATCGACAGCCCCATGGACGCCATCGCGACCGGGGATAAGGTCAGGATCAGCGCCCCCGCCGATAGTGGCAAGAAGGCCAATGCGGGCTAGGGGTTGAGGCCGCGCCCCCGGCGCGCTTGACGATTCCTGCCATCCCAATCACTGTCTGGGCAGCGATTCGCCGCCTGGGGCGGCAAATCTCCGCTTTTTTCACTGAAATGCGTTTTCTTCGAAAATGCCTTGGGGTTCGGAAATCGGGATGCCCAAACCCTTTTACGATACCGACAGCTTCGACGGCGGCAGGTCGATCGGCTACCTGATCCGGCGCTGCCACGCCAAGATGATGCCGCAGGTCGAGGCGCGGTTCGTCGATGCCGAACTCACCTTCTCGCAGTGGGTGGTACTGATGTCCTTGCGCGACAAGGCCGCGGGCACCTGCGCCGACATCGCCCGCAACATGAATCACGATACCGGCGCGGTGACGCGCCTGGTGGACCAGTTGGAAAAGCGCGGCTTGGTGGCGCGCACGCGCTCCACCTCCGACCGGCGCGTCGTGCATCTCAAACTTCTCCCGGCGGGCAAGAAGATGGCGAAAGCGCTGATACCGCGCATCGTCGATTTCTGGAACGGCGTGTTGGCGGATTTCTCCCGCGCCGAAGCCGCCCGCCTCATCAAATTGCTGACCCGTCTCGACCAGCGGCTGGACGGCCCCTCCATGCCCGCCGCGAAGCGCAAGAAGGCCAACTTATGATCAAGCGTATTGCCCCCCTCGCCGTCGCCGGCCTGCTCGCGGCCTGTGTCGCGGCGCCGCCGACCGAGCCGCAAGTCCAGGCCGTGGCGCCCACGAGCCTCGGCCTCGGCGCCGAACCCGCGCCGGTCCTCGGCGCGGCGTGGTGGACCGCCTTTGGCGACCCGCAGCTCGGCCAGCTCGTGGACAAGGCGCTGGCCGGCAATCCCTCGCTGGCCGCGGCGCTCGCGCGCCTGCGCGCGGCTCAGGCCGAAGTCTCGAATAGCCGCGCCGCCTCTTACCCGCAGCTGGTGTTTGACGGCCAGGAACAGCGCCAGCGCCTGTCGGCCAATTACATCATTCCGCCGCCGTACGGCGGCTCGTCGCAATGGATCGGCACGGTCCAGGCCAACCTATCGTGGT
>JAIBCD010000060.1 GCA_019694335.1 Rhodospirillaceae bacterium
AAGGTCACCAGCAGGAGCAAAAACCCGCGCCGGCGTTCGGGTGCTTGGGCAATGGCATAGGCCATGGGATACCCCGCGAGCACGGCGAGGACGGCGGCGAGCCCGGCGATCTTGAGCGAACCGGCATAGGCGCCGGCATAGAAGGAATCGGCGAAGACATCGCGGTAGTTGGCGAGGGTGGCGCGCACCGATCCGCTTTCGAGCAGCGGCGTATATGGCGGAACGCCGACCATGGTCTCGGCGAGGCTGATTTTCACGATCACGGCGAGCGGCAACAGGAACAGGAACGCGGCCCAGGTCCAGGGCACCGCCAGCATGATCCGCCGGAACCGCGCGGCGTTCATGGCGCCAAGACCCGCACCGCCGCCGCGGGCCATGACGCGGTGACGGCGGCGCCACGCTCAAACGCCGGACCGGCGCCGTTCTGCCGCACCACCCGGATGCGCTGTCCCTCACGCAGGACAAAGTAGGTCGAGATCGTGCCGCCATAGACGACGTCGGCGACAGTTCCCGCGAAGTGGTTCTCGCCGCTTTGGCCCGCCACGGCTTGCAGCGCGATCTGTTCGGGGCGCACCGCCACGGCCACGCGCGCGCCCGCGCGCGGCAACGGCGCCGCAACCCGCACGGCACCCACCGCGCAAGCGACACGGTCGGGCGTTTCGACCGTGCCTTCCCAAATATTCATATGCCCGAAGAAACCCGCGACCGTGCGGGTGAGCGGACGGTCGTAAAGCTCCCGCGGCGTACCCACCTGAAGGATGCGTCCCTTGTCCATCACCGCCACACGGCCGGCCATACCCATGGCCTCGTCCTGATCGTGGGTGACGACGATGAAGGTGATGCCCAGGCGTTCGCGCAAGGCCATCAGTTCCAGCTGGGTGCGTTCGCGCAGGTGCTTGTCGAGCGCCGCCAGCGGCTCGTCCAACAACAGCGCGCGCGGCCGTTTGGCCAGGCAGCGGGCAAGCGCGACGCGCTGCTTCTGGCCACCCGACAATTGCTGCGGCTTGCGGGCGGCCAGCGCCTCCATCTCCACCCGCGCCAGCGCCTCGCGCACGCGCTCCGCGAGCGCATCGCCCCTGAGTCCGTCCTGCTTCAGTCCGAAGGCGACGTTGTCCGCCACGGTCATATGCGGGAACAAGGCGTAGGACTGGAACATCATGTTGACCGGCCGCTCATAAGGCGCCCGGCCATCCTGGCTCAGGTTGTCGATGAAGATGTGGCCGGCATCCGGCTGCTCCAGTCCGGCGATGGCACGGAGCAGCGTGGTCTTGCCGCAACCCGACGGTCCCAGCAAGGCCAGGAATTCGTTCTCGCGGACCTCGCAGGAAACATTGTCGAGCGCGACCACTTCGCCGAAGCGTTTGGTCACGCCCTCGATGCGGATCACCCCGTTCACGGTGGGCGTCAATTGCCTGCCTTGATCCGGTTCCAGATGCGGGTGCGCAGGCGTTCGATCTCCGGTGACGGCGTCGATTCCGCGAACAGTTTTTTCATGGTCGCCGCCTCGGGATAGACGCTCTTGTCGTTCTTGATCTCGTCGTCGATGTAGGGGCCCGCCTTTGAATTGGCATTGGCGTAAAACACCTTGTTGGTGATCGGCCCGATCACCGCGGGATCGAGGATGTAATTAAGGAAGGTGTAGGCCGCATCGGCGTGGGGCGCGTCCTTGGGGATCGCCATGAAATCGGACCACATCACCGCCCCCTCCTTGGGGATGCTGTAGCTGATCTCGACGCCTTTCTTGGCTTCGGCCGCGCGGTCGCGCGCCTGGAACACGTCGCCGGAAAATCCCATGGCGACGCAGATATCGCCGTTGGCCAACGCCGAGATGTACTCGGAGTTGTGAAACTTGGCGACATAGGGACGCACCTTGCGCCATAGCGCGGCGACGGCGTCGTAGTCGGCGGGCGTGGCGGAGTGCGGATCGAGGCCGAGGTAATTGAGCGACGCCTCGAATACATCCGACTGGGAATCGAAAACATAAATGCCGCACTTGGCGAGCTTGGCGGCATTGGCCGGGTCGAACAGCAGATTCCAGCTGTCCACCGGCGCATTCGCGCCCAGCACGCTGCGCACCTTGGCCGCGTTGTAGCCAAGACCCGACGTGCCCCACATGTAGACGATACCGTGGGCATTGCCGGGATCGATGCCGGCGGCACCGGCCGTGATCCGTGGATCCTGGGTGCCGATATTGGAAAGCCTGGACTTGTCCAAGGGCCGCACCACGCCCGCCTGGATGAAGCGGCGCAGGACCGGGCCGTTAGGCACGATCACATCATAACCGGAACCACCCGCGAGCAGTTTGGCCTCCAGCATCTCGGAGGAATCGAACACATCCATGTTCACCGCGATGCCGGTGCGCTTGGTGAAATTGGCCAGTGTGTCCGGGGCCAGGTAGTCGGACCATATGTAGAGGTTAAGCGCTTTGTCGTCCGCCGCGTGCACCGGCCCGGCCCAGGCCATAACAACAACCCACATGAGAAGCCGCGCGAGCACGCCGGAAAATGCCGTCATATAACCCCCGGTTCAGAACCGCCCTTCAATTTAGACCATGCCCGGATCTTATTGAATTCTGATCATGGTCCATGTTTTTGGTCGGTCGCGTTTTCGTAAACGAAAACGCTCCGTGCATTTCCCGGTGACGCGGGTGCGGGATTGCGGCACAGTCTTGGCCCAAGCTTTCCATGGGGGCTCTCATGATGGCGGCGATCCACCGGGCCTATGTCACGGCGGCAGGATGCCAGATTCACTACCGGCAGGCGGGCCCCGACGGCGCCCGCAGCCCCCTGCTCCTGATCCATCCCAGCCCTTCGTCCAGCCTGGTCTATGAGCCGCTCATGGCCGAGATGGGCAAGGACCGGCTGGTGATCGCACCCGACCTGCCCGGCCACGGCATGTCCGATGTCCCGCCCGAGGCGCCCGCCATCGCGGAATACGCCGCCACCCTTCTCGCCCTGGAGGCCACGCTCGGCCTCGGGCTGTTCGACATCATGGGCTACCACACCGGCGGCATGATCGCGGCCGAGATGGCGCGTCAGCAACAGGCGGCGGTGCGCAAGATCGTGATGATCTCGGCGTTCCTGTTCACCGCCGAGGAACGCGCCCGCATGAAGGACCGCGCGGGCAGCCACGGCGTGGACGAACGCGCCGCGGGCTTCGGGCACGGGTGGCAGAATTTCAAGACCCACTTCTGGCGCATGGGCAACGACGAGGTTCGCACCTGGAACCTCTACATCGAGGCTCAACGCAATCCGGCCACCAGCTCATGGGGCCTGCAGGCCGCCGCGGATTACGATCTCGCCGCAACCCTGGGGGGGTTGCCGCAGCCGGTGCTGCTGCTCAATCCCGAGGACGAAGTCCGACCCCAGACCAGCCGCGCGATTCTCAGGAACGGCAAGGTCCACGACCTGCCGGGGTGGACCCATGGCTTTGTCGACAGCAAGGCCGCCGAGACCGCCAAAATCGTGCGGGATTTCCTCGACAACTAAGTCGCTAAGAAGCGCAGGTCAGATCGAAGTCCGCCGCCAGGGGGATGTGGTCCGAGCTGCGCACGTGGGTGAGCGCGCGCGCGCCGATCAACCGCACGCCGCGATAGAACACATGGTCGAGAGTCTGGTTGAAGTGCCGCCACTGCGGCGCCGCCACCGGCGCGCGGGTCAGGCCGGCGTCCATCATGGCTTTCTGCAAGAGATGCCAGCGCGGTTCGTTCCAGGTGTTGAAGTCGCCGGCGATGATGCACGGCCCGGTGTGCGCGGATACCGCCGCGGTGATCTGCTGTACCTGCCGGGCGAACTTGGTGTGCGATACCAGATTGATGGCGTGCACGTTCAGCACCAGCAGGCGCGCCGATTCTTTTCCGTGGGACGCGAGCGGATACTCGGTGTGCAGGAAGGTCTTGGGCGTGCGGCTGATGGGTTCGAAATCCTGCGAGCGCACGAAGGTCATCGCCGCCGCCGCCACGCGGCATCCGGTCTTGGGGCCGGTGGTGACGTGCTCGCGCCGGCTCTTCAGGTTCTCGACCATGATCCATTCCAGTCCGCTGGCGAGATGGAACGGGTGCGCCACGCCGCCATGCAATACCGCCTCCTGCAGCAACACGAGGTCGGCGCCGGTGGCGAGCGTGGTCAGGTCGGCCAGCCATCCCCGGCGCTGGGCCTTGAAGATGTTCCAGCTGATGAGCCTCAGGCTCGGCCCGAAGCTGGCGGTCGAGGCCTCGCCCAGCTTCTTCAGCGCATCCTGTTCGGGCGCCGGGCGATAACTGCGCAGGGGAAAGAACGGCATCGAAGTCCTAGGGTCGCGTATCCCAGAAAGCTTGGGAACAGTATACCCCAGTAACGCCGGAAGAGACTTGATGTTATGTCGCCCTTAAGTCGCCCTTAAATGGCCCTGGCGGCGGCGCGCATCACCGACATCACCTCGTCGGGGCTGACGCGGTCGCGCTGCATGACCATGGCGATGATCGGGTCGCTGAGCATGTCGTCCAGGTGGGGTTCGACGCCGCCGTTGAAGAAGCAGGCCGCCGGCTGAGGGGTGAATACCGCGAGGGCGCGCTTGCCGATGATGCGGCGGGGAGCGGGTTTGGCGGTGCGGTCCTGCATGTGGGAACCCCTTGCTTTGTATTTTGCCGTATTTGCCGGCCGTCCGCCGGCGAAAGAAACCTGTGATCGACCGTCCTGGACATCCCTAAAGGCGAAAAGCGTTCGAATTAAGGTGCCGTCGGGTCCGGTCAAAAAAAAGACGGAGACGGCGGCACTCTTCCTGCGCCCGATGTTTATTGCATCTCGTTCATCGGCCCAGTGCGGGAAGTGTAGACCGATTCCGGCGGCGCCGTATCATTCCAGCGATGAAAAAATCTTTAATTCGGGCTGCAACCGCGGCTCCGCGCCGACCGCAACAAACTCCCCTGATCCCGCGTTTGTTTGGAAAATCTCACAGGCAATCGCCGGCGTGAGGTGTATTCGACTTGTCCTATTTGCAAATGTCGGGAGGATTTATGACAGCAATTGCAATGCGGCCCCAACGCCCTATGGCGCGGCCCCGCGCCAAAGCTGCGGTGACGGTGGCGATGGCCGTCACCCTCGGGGTTTCCTTGTGCGCCTGCGAAACCATCCAACGGGAGACCGGTTTCAACCGCTCGACCCAGATCGGCGCGGCCGGTGGCGCGGCGTTTGGCGGCATCGTGGCCGCCCTGGCCAACGCGAATCCGGCCTGGATCGCGGCCAGCGTGATCCTGGGCGGCGTGGCGGGCGGCGCGATCGGCAATGCCATGGGCAAGGAAGACGCCGAACGCCATGCCCGCGCCAACCTGGGTGCCCTCGACACCCTGAACCAGGGCCAGAGCGAAAGCTGGAAAAACTCACGCACCGGCAACTACGGCAGCACCACGGTGACCCGCGTGGTCAGCCGCGACAGCGGCCAGACCTGCAAGTCCTATCGCGAAACCGTCCATGCCGGATCGCAGACCGTCACCAAGGAAGGCACCGCCTGCCGCTATCCGGGCGGAACCTGGAAGCCGGTCTAGCCGTTCGATATTCGCACCGGCGCTCGATCCGGCCCGGAATCTGCCCCAACGCCTTTCGAAGGCCCGTGACATTTTTGTTTGGAAAGAAGGACGCCCCATGGCCACCCAAGACACGCCACAGCACAGTCAGTTGCAAAGCACGCCCGCGACTCAGTTCGCCGGCGCCGCACAAGCACCCGCCGGGCCTTTCGCCTTGCCGCCCCTGCCGTATGAGCCGGACGCGCTGGCGCCGTATGTCTCGGCCGAGACCCTCGCGCTCCATCACGGCAAGCACCATCGGGCTTATGTCGACAAGGCCAACAAGCTGGTGGCCGAAAGCAACGATCCCGATCTGAAAGACACGGTGGTCGAACACATCGTGGTGCGCGCCGCGCGCAACCCGGGGCTGATGGAGCTGTTCAACAACGCCGCCCAGGCCTGGAACCATAGTTTCTTCTGGCAATGCCTGACCCCCGCGGGCCGCAAGAAGCCCTCCGCCGCGCTGGCCAGGAAGATCGACGCCGACTTGGGCGGACTTGAAGGCTTCGCGAAAAAATTCGCGGACGCGGCCGCCAAGCAATTCGGCGCGGGCTGGGCCTGGCTGGTGATGGATTGCGGCAAGCTCAAGGTCGTCACGACCGGCAACGCCGACATGCCGCTGGTCCACGGTCAGATTCCGCTGCTGACCCTGGATGTCTGGGAACACGCCTATTACCTGGATTACCAGAACCGGCGCCCCGATTACATCAAGGCGGTGATCCAGAACCTGCTGAACTGGGAATTCGCGGAAGCGAATCTGGAGCACGCGCTCGGCAAGCGCGCGTAGACCCTACCGGTGTCTTGGGCTAATCCTTCGCGCATCGTCTCTTGACGCGAAGGATTAGCCCATGCGCACCGACATTCTCGGCCCCGTGTTCGTGGTGGCGGTCGTCCCCATCGGCCTGGTTGGATTCTACATCCACTCCCTGCGCAGCGATCTCGCGGCCAGCGACCGGGTGATCGCCCTGGAACGCCAGGCCCGCGACGACTGGCAGCACAAGTTCGAGGACTTGCAGAAGGCCTGCGTGCCCACGCCCACGCCCTAGCGCCGCTCAGGCCTCCGTCCCGGCCGGCGGCAGGCTGACGTGGAAGGTCACGCCCGGGCCTTCGTTGACCGTCACCCAGATCCGCCCGCCATGGGATTCGGCGATCGAGTGGCAGATCGACAGCCCCACGCCCATACCGGTCTTCTTGGTGGTGACGAAGGGCTGGAACAGGCGCGCGGCCACTTCCGGTGCGAGGCCGGGCCCGGTATCGCAAATCGCGATTTCGGCGTGCGTGTCTTCCGCCGCGACCTTGACGTAAATAGTGCGGTCTTCCACCGCTTGCATGGCTTCGAGCGCATTGCGCATCAGGTTGACCAGCACCTGCTGGATCTGAATTTTGTCGATATACACCTCGGGCGCGGCCGTGAGCTCCGACCTGATCCGCACGCCGGCCTGGCCGGCATCCACCAGCGCCAGCGCCATGGCCTCCTCCACCACCTTCACCGGATCCTCGATGGTGCGGGTCATGTCCCGGTGTTCGACGAAATCCCGGAGGCGCTTGATGATCTGGCCGGCGCGCAACGCCTGGGCGGCGGCCTTGTCCATCATGCCTCGCGCGTCCTCGATCTTGGCCGCGCCACCGGCCAGCGTGCGGCGCGCCGCTTTGGCGTAGTTCGAGATCGCGGTCAGCGGCTGGTTGAGTTCGTGAGCCAGCGCCGCCGACATCTCGCCCATCGCGGTGAGGCGCGAAGCATGCAGCAGCTCGCTTTGCAAACGCTGCAAGTGCCGCTCGCTTTCCAGCTTGGCGGTCAGATCTCGGATAAAACCGACAAAGGTGCGCCTGCCCGCCACATGGGCCTCGCCCACGGCCAGATCCATGGGAAAGGTCGTACCGTCCTTCTTGAGGGCTGTGACGGTGCGGCCGCGGCCGATGATGCGCGCCTCGCCGGTGCGCAGGAACCGCCCGATATAGCCGTCGTGTTCGTCGCGGAACGGCTGCGGCATCAGCATGCTGACGTTGCGTCCGATCACCTCCTGGGCGGTATGGCCGAACAGCTTCTCGGCCGCGCTGCTGAACGATTGCACGATACCCTTGGCGTCGATCACCACCATGGCGTCGGGGATGGTGGCGAGGATCGCGCGCTGGGTGGCTTCCTCGCTTTGCAGCTGGTCGCTCAATTCACGTTGGCGGTCGATCGCGGTCTGGGCCTGTTCGGCCGACGCCGAGGCCAATTGGGTCAGGGCAATCATGCCGCCGGCGATGGTGACAAACAGCACCAGCTCCACCAGGTCGCGCGGATCGTGGCTGATATGACCCAACGGCTCGAAAAAGAACACATTCATCACCGCCGCAGACAGCACCATGGCCAGCACCGCCGGGCGGACCCCCGCGAACACCGCGGTGGCCAGTACGCCGAAAGCGAACAGGGAGAATGTCGGCCGCGCATTCAGGACCGCGTCCAGGCCGGTGCGCACCAAATAAGAAAACAGCGTCGCGAGCACCGCGAAGCCATAGGCTCGGATGTTCGACCGGCTGATCCACCAGGCAACTGTTTGCAGTTTGGTACGCCTCATTAGCTGCTACCATAGCGCCGCGTGAGACTTCAGGACACCCGGATGAAGTATTCCTTTTCCCTTGAAACCCAGCATGAGGAGCTGCGCTCGGCCTTGCGGCGTTTCGAACAAGGGCTGTTCGAGAAAGCCGGCGAACAGGTCGTGGCCGTGCTGAAGGAACAGCCCGGCAACACCGATGCCATCCGACTATTGAGGCTTATCGAACGGCGGCTGTGGCCCAAACCGAATGTCCCGCCGATTCTGGTTTGGCAGTTCCGGCCCAAGGACGCCTGGGAATACGACTGGGTGCGCTTTCTGCTGGACGGAGTCATCACCAGCGAGAAGGTGGACAACACCTGGTCCTATCTCGCCCCCGCCATGATCGTGGTGGACAACCGCCTCGTGCCGGAAAAGGTGCCTTATTACCAGCGGGCGTTCGAGGCCGGCTGCAAGGTGGTCCTGGTGCATTTGTCCGACGAAGCCTTCAACGACGACACCGGCGCCTACAAATACTGCGAGGCGGTGATCCGCAATTACCGCTCCGACGTGAAAGCCGACCTTGCCCGCATGTTCTTCCTGCCGCTGGGCTACAAGGCCGGCTTCGCGCGCGGCCACGCGCCCAAATCCGTCGAGGCACGCAAACACCTGTGGAGCTTCGCGGGCGATCCCAACAAGCTGAGCCGGGGCGAGATGCTGGATACCCTGGCCCAGGTCGGCGGCGGAACCTGGCATCTGACTTCGGGCTTCGGCGCCGCCGATTGCCTGTCCACCGCCGACTACCGCGCGCTGATGGATGAGTCGGTGATGATCCCTTGTCCCGGCGGCTGGTCCAATCTGGAGACCTTCCGCGTTTACGAAGCGTTGGAAGCCGGCTGCATCCCGTTCGTGGAAAAACGCAAGGGCTACGACTATTACCGCGCGCTGCTCGGGCCCCATCCCTTGCCCACCGTCGCCACATGGGCCGAGGGCGCGGCGCTTTTGCGCAAGCTCAAGGACGAAGGCGCGCTTCCGGCGATGCAGCAGACCTGCATGGCATGGTGGGCGGACTACAAGAAACGCCTCAAGGCCGGCATCGGCGGTTTTGTCGCCGACGCCCTCAACCCGCCCCCCACAGGCGAGATCTGGCCGCGCACTTATCCGTAAAGCGTGTCGATGAAGGCCTGGGCGGCGGCCGGCGCGCGCACCTTGGCGCCCGAGATGAAATACACGAACACGTCGCCGCGCTTGGCCCAATCCTTGGCGCGCGCCGCCCAGCGCGCCAGTGCCGCCGGCGGGTAGCCGGTTTTCACATCTTCCTGGGTGCGCATCAGGCGGGCGTAGGTGAAATCGGCGGTGGGCTCGTCGATCTCCGGGAAATCGTCGTCGTCGGCGAACACGATGGCGGCATTGTGCTTGCGCGCGAGATCGTAGAACCGCGGATCCTTGAAGGTCGGGCTGCGCACCTCGAGCGCATGGCGGAGGCGCAAGCCGTCCACTTCCTTGGGCAACAGCGCCAGGAACTTGCCGAAGTCCTCGGGGTCGAATTTCTTGGTGCCCATGAACTGCCAATTGATCGGCCCCAAGCGGTCGCCCAGCATCGACAGGCCCTGGCCGATGAACCGGTCGATGGACTCCTTGGCCTCGCCCAGCACGCGCCGGTTGGTGCAATAGCGCGACGCCTTGACCGAGAACACAAAGCCCTCGGGGGTTTCCTCCCGCCATTTGGACCAGCTGGCCGGCTTGAAGGTGGAATAATAGGTGCCGTTGATCTCGATCGAGGTCAGCTGGCGGCTGGCGTATTCCAGTTCTCGCTTTTGCGACAGGCCGTCGGGGTAAAACACCCCGCGCCAGGGCTCGAACGTCCAACCGCCGATTCCGGCCCGGATCAGGCCCCCTCTTGAACCATATGGGCCGGCCTTTGTTGCGGTGCGGGCGTCCGGCACGCCGCGCGCCGCCTTGGCGGGTTTGGCGGCCTTCTTGGCAGCCGCCTTTTTCAAGGATGGCTTTTTCGCGGGAGACTTTTTCGCGGCGGGCTTCTTTGGAGAGGGCATGCGGGGGGCGGACCGTTACAGGAGGGCGCGGGGCGCCATCTTACCCATCCCCGGCGCTCTATCTAAATGTCTGTTTCGCGTAGGCTCTGGCCCGGGAAGCGCTTTCGGGGTTACACTTCACTCTCGAAAGTTTGACCCTGCTTGCGGGGTATTTTTTCCAGCGATCCGATAAACTTACGGCCTGTTTTAATTTGGGAGGGGAATGATGACAGCCGCTATCCGGAATTGCGCTTTTGCGCTTGCCGCCGTTCTAACGCTTACCAATTTGTCGGTGGGCCCGGCGTTCGCCGGCCCGGCGGAAGATGCCGCGGAGGCCTTCGCGGCCGAGCAGAAGGGCGATTTCCCGACCGCGCTCCGGCTGTACCGGACCGCCGCCCTGGCCGGCAACACCTATGCCCAGGGCAATCTCGGCACCATGTATCACACCGGCAAGGGCGGGCCGAAGAACTTCACCGAGGCGCTGCGGTGGTACACCGAGGCCGCCAAGGCCAATTACGCCGACTCCCAGTTCAACCTCGGCATCATGAATGAGCTGGGCGAGGGCATGAAGCAGGACTTCGCCGCCGCCGCCAAGTGGTACCGCCTGGCCGCTGAACAGGGCTATGTGCCCGCGCAGACCGCGCTCGGCACCCTGACCGCCGCCGGCGGCCCCGGCGTCACGCCGGACCGCGGCGAGGCCTACAAGTGGTTCGTCATCGCCGCCGCCAAGGGCGACGACCAGGCCAAGAAGCGCATGGCCGCGATCGCCGGACGCCTGACTCCGGAGCAGAAGGCCAAGGCGGAAAAAGACGCCGCCGACTTCAAGCCGAAGGAAGCCGCGAAAAAGTAATCGCGCGCCCCAAAACAAAAACCCCGGCACCGCAGTGCCGGGGTTTTTATTTGCCTGTAGCGCTACTGCTTCGGGCGCAGGATCAGCACCGAATCGGAACGCGGCACGCGTGTGCCTGGCATCAGCGCCCCATCCGGCGCGACGCTCAGCTGATGGGCGGTGGCGGCGATCTTGCCGATGATCCTGCCGCTGGCCGGATCGAATTTGATGATATGGGAGTCTGTGCCGAACGGCACGTCGCGTGGCTGGGCATCGACATAGACATCGCCCGCGCTGCTGATCGCCACCGCGAACAACTGGCCGCCGAAGTGTTTCTCGCCCAGGTATTTGCCGTCCATATCGAACCACTGCACCCGGCCGTTCTCGCGGTCGGCGACGAAGATCTTGCCATCGGGGCTCAAGGACACGTCGTGCGCGTTCATGAATTCGCCCCGGCCTTTACCGCGCTTGCCGAATTCGCGGATCTTCTTGCCGTCGGCGGTGTATTCCAGCACGCGGCCGTTGCAGTAGCCGTCGGAGGCGAAGATGTGGCCGTTCTTGGCGAAGGTGACGTCGGTGGCGCCGCAGAACGGGCGGGTGGCGTCGGGGATGTCGCCGACGCTGATCTCCAGGAGCTTCTTGCCCTCGGGCGTGAACTTGAAAATCTTCGAGGTGTGGGCGTCGATCGCCCAGACATTGCCGTCCGGGTCGACGCGGATGCCGTGGGGAATCTCGAACAGGCCCTTGCCGAAACTACGGAGCACATTGCCCTTGGCGTCGGCGATCACGATCGGGTCGACGTTCTTATTTTCCGGGCGGTGGATGATATAGACGTTGCCCTTGGCGTCGCCGGCCATGGCCGAGATGCCATAGATGGTGGTGGCCGGCGTGAGCTTGAGTTCGATGCGCTCCACCGGCAGGTCGGGGATGGTCTTCACCAGCGCCCGCAAGGCGTCGGTGTCGGCCTGCTGTTCCGGCGACAGCTTCTGTCCTTGGGCCAGCGCCGGCATCGCCGCCAACGCCAGCGCCATTCCGATCACAGCCGCGATCCGCATAAGCACCTCCCCCGGACGTTTGCGTGCCGCCATCTTGGCGCAAAGCTCCTGCCCGCGCCATCCCGTCACGGGTAACCGGTTTCGGGGTCGGCCTCCGCGGGCGCCGGCGCCTTGCCAGTCATGCTCAGAGCCACCGCTTCGGCGATACGGATGCCATCGACGCCGGCCGAAAGAATGCCGCCGGCATAACCGGCGCCCTCGCCCGCCGGGAACAGGCCCGGCGTGTTCAAGCTTTGCAACGCCTCATTGCGCTTGATGCGGATCGGCGATGACGTGCGCGATTCCACCGCGGTCATCACCGCGTCGTCCATGGCGTAGCCCTTGATCTGGCGGTCGAACGCCGGGATCGCTTCGCGTATCGCCGCCACCGCGTAGTCCGGCAGGCATTGGCTGAGATCGGTGGGAAACACCGCCGGCCGGTAGGAGGAAATCACGTTCTCGAACCCGGTGCTGGGGCGGCCGGCTAGGAAATCGCCCACGCGTTGTCCGGGCGCGTCATAAGTGCCGCCGCCGGCCTTGAACGCCTGCGCTTCCCAATGGCGCTGGAAGGCGATGCCCGCCAAGGGATGGCCCGGATAGTCCTGCTCCGGCGTGATGCCGACCACGATGCCGCTGTTGGCGTTGCGTTCGGCGCGGCTGTACTGGCTCATGCCATTGGTGACCACGCGTCCGATCTCCGAGGTCGCCGCCACCACCGTGCCGCCGGGGCACATGCAGAAGCTATAGACCGAGCGGCCGTTGGAAGCGTGGTGCACCAGCTTGTAGTCGGCGGCGCCCAGCAAGGGGTGCCCCGCGAACTTGCCGAAACGGCAGCGGTCGATCAGCGATTGCGGATGCTCCATGCGCACGCCGATGGAGAACGGCTTGGCCTCGACATACACACCGGCGTCGTAAAGCATCTCGAAGGTTTCGCGGGCGCTGTGACCGACCGCCATCACCACATGACCGGTATCTATGCGCGATCCATCCGCGAGCAGCACGCCGCGCACGCTGTGGTCGCCGGGCGCGAGATCGAGGCCGGTGACCTTGGCTTGGAAGCGGACTTCGCCGCCGAGCGCTTCGATGCTCGCGCGGATATTCTCCACCATGCTGACCAGGCGGAAGGTGCCGATATGCGGCTTGCTGACATAGAGGATCTCGTCGGGCGCGCCGGCTTTGACGAATTCGGTCAGCACCTTGCGGCCGCGATGGCCGGGATCCTTGATCTGGCTGTGAAGCTTCCCGTCGGAGAACGTGCCGGCGCCGCCTTCGCCGAATTGGACGTTGGAGTCCGGATTCAGCTCGCGCCGCCGCCAGAATGCAAAGGTGTCCACCGTGCGCTCGCGCACGGCCTTGCCGCGCTCGAGCACGATCGGCTTGAAACCCATCTGCGCGAGGATCAGCCCGGCGAACATGCCGCAAGGCCCCATGCCGATCACCACCGGACGGTGCTTCAGCGTGGCGGGCGCCTGGGCGACGAAGTGATAGGCGGTGTCGGGCGTGGGCGCGACGCCCTTGATGCGGCGCTTGAGGAGCACGCCCTCGCCGTCCACGTCGGCATCGACGGTGTAGATCAGGCTGATCTGGTGCGCGCGGCGCGCGTCATAGCCCCGGCGGAAAATCGTATAGCCCTTGAGGGCACCCGGCTTGACGCCCAGGCGCTTGAGAATGGCCTTTTTCAAGGCCTCCTCGGCGTGGTCCAGGGGCAGTTTGAGTTCGGTCAGGCGCAACATAGGCCTTAAATAATAGGCTCTTGCGCGGTTTGACAGCCCTAACCGCCTCCCCTAGGATTCCGGGCCTATAAAGCTCAAAAGCCCCGCCCAACCCGGCGGGGCTTTTGCTTCTTACACCCGTGGCGGCCTCATGTTCCGTTTCTTCGAGACACGGCTGGATCCGACCAAGGACACCCCGGACGTGACCCCACCATCGGGCGCGGTGGCGTTCTATTGGCATTACGCCCGCCAGGCCAAGGGCCTGCTCGCCACGCTGTTCTTCGGCGGCGCCATGACGGCGCCGCTCGACCTGCTGATCCCGCTGTTCATCGGGCGCGTCGTGACCCTGGTCTCGACCCACACCCCGGAAGAAGTGTTCCACGATTACGGTTGGCAGCTGATCGGCATGGCCGCGCTGCTGCTGGGCCTGCGCCCGGCCCTCCTGCTGTTCAACAACCTGATCACCAACCAGGCCATCGCCGCCAACCTTACCAATATGGTGCGCTGGCAGAGTCACCGGCATGTGGTGCGTCAGGGCTGGAGTTTCTTCCAGAGCGACTTCGCCGGGCGTATCGCCAACCGCATCATGCAGACCGGCCCGTCGCTTAGGGACAGCATCGTCGCCTCGACCAACGCCGTCTGGTACATCGTGGTCTACGGCGGCAGCGCCATCGCCGTGTTGTTCAGCGTCGATGCGCGGCTCACCCTCCCGATCATCGCGTGGTTCTGCGCCTATCTCGCCATGCTGCGGTACTTTGTGCCACGCCTGCGCGACCGCTCCAAGGCGTTGTCCGAGGTGCGCTCGGCGCTCACGGGGCGCATCGTCGACAGCTACACCAATATCCTGACCGTCAAACTGTTCGCCAAGCCCAAGGACGAAGACGACTTCGTGCGCGCGAGCCTCGACGAACACAACATCACCTATCAGCGGCAGCTGCGGATGATGACCCTGCTCACCCTGGTGCTCAGCACCATGAACGCGGCCATGGTGGTGGGCATGGGTGCGCTCGGTGTTATCTTGTGGTCCAAGGGCGAGGTCACGGTCGGCACGGTCGCCATGGCGCTGCCGCTGGCCTGGCAGATTCAGGCGGCGTCCGGCTGGGTGGCCATGAACATCACCAGCATCTTCGAAAACGTCGGCACCGTGCTGGACGGCATGAAGTCCATCGCCACGGCGCGCACCATGCGCGACCGTGAGGACGCCAACCCCTTGCGCATGGGCACGGGCGAGATCCGCTTCGAGGATGTGCATTTCGGCTATGGCGCGGCGAAGGGTGTGCTGCACGGCATCGACCTCACGATCAAACCCGGCGAACGCATCGGGCTGGTGGGCCCGTCGGGCGCCGGCAAGTCGACCATGGTCAATTTGCTCTTACGCTTCTTCGACGTGGACTCGGGGCGCATCCTGATTGACGGCCAGGACATCGCCGGGCTGACCCAGGATTCCTTGCGCGCGCAGATCGCCATGGTGACCCAGGACACCTCGCTCCTGCACCGCTCGATCCGCGACAATATCCGCTACAGCCGGCCGGCCGCCACCGACGACGAGGTGCGCGCCGCCGCCGCGCAGGCCCACGCCCTGGAGTTCATCGCGGGCCTGGAGGACTGGCAGGGACGCACGGGTTTCGACGCCCAGGTCGGCGAGCGCGGCGTGAAGTTGTCGGGCGGCCAGCGCCAGCGCATCGCGCTCGCCCGCGTGATCCTGAAGAACGCGCCGATCCTGGTGCTGGATGAAGCCACTTCGGCGCTCGATTCCGAAGTGGAAGCCGCGATCCAGGAGCAGCTCGGCACCTTGATGGAAGGCCGCACCGTGATCGCCATCGCGCACCGGTTGTCGACGATTTCGCGCATGGACCGCCTCGTGGTCATGGACCAGGGCCGGATCGTCGAGACCGGCAGCCACGTCGATCTGCTGGCCAAGGACGGCATTTACGCGCGCCTGTGGCAGCGCCAATCCGGCGGCTTCGACGATCCGCAGCGCCGGCTGAGCATCTAAAATCTAAATATGAAAACGGTGCAGTTTCATTTCAGCGCAGGAGCTAGGCCCGCCTACCGTTGTTGCTGGCTTATTCAATGGCCAACAAGCCAGCGGAGGACGCCTGACGCCGCAGCGCGGCCGGTGGCGAAACAGGCGGTGAGCAGATAGCCGCCGGTGGGCGCCTCCCAGTCCAACATCTCACCGGCACAAAATACGCCGGGCCGGGCGCGCAACATCAGGTTTTCATCCAGGCTTTCGAACCGCACGCCGCCGGCGGTGCTGATCACTTCCGCCAGTGGACGTGGCGCTTTTAGTCGTAGGGGAAGCGCCTTGATGGCTTGAGCCAATCGCTGGGGCGAGGCCATCTCTTCCCCCGTCAACATTTCCCTCAGCAGGCCCGCTTTGACCCCTTCGATCCCGGCGCTTTTGCGCAAATGTGTCGCGAGCGAGGTTTTGCCGCGCGGCCGGGTCACGGCCGTGGTGACCTCGCCGGCGCTCATGCCGGGTGCGAGGTCGAGCATCAGCAGCGCCTGCCCATCCCGCGCGATCCGGTCGCGCAACGGCGCGGACAGCGCGTAGATCAATCCGCCCTCGACACCGGTCTCGGTGATCACGCATTCGCCGCGCTGGCGCGGCAGGGAGTCCGTCCACCCCGCCACCGCTTTCACCGGCGCGCCCGCGAAGCGTTCGCGGAAATGATCGCTCCAGCCGACATCGAACCCGCAGTTGGCGGGCCGGAGCGGGGCAATCTCCGCCCCTGCCGTTTGCAGCACCGGCGCCCAGGTGCCGTCGGAGCCAAGCGACGGCCAGCTTCCGCCGCCGAGCGCCAGGATCACGGCGTCGGCTGTCTCTTCCACCGGCCCGGCCGGTGTTTCAAAGGTGAGCGCCGCGCCGTTCCATCCGCGCCAGCGGTGACGGGTGCGGAAATGCACACCCGCCAGCCGCAGACCCCTGATCCAGGCGCGCAGCAAGGGCGCGGCTTTCATCTCGGCGGGGAACACCCGTCCCGAGCTGCCCACGAAGGTGGACACGCCCAGGCCCTCGGCCCAGGCCCGCAGAGCACCGGGATCGAACGCCCGCACCATCGGCGCCAACACATTTTCCCGTGCCCCGTAGCGGGCGAGAAACCGCTCCAGCGGTTCGCCATGAGTGAGATTGAGCCCGCCCTTCCCGGCCATCAGGAATTTCCGCCCCACCGACGGCATGGCGTCGTAGACGGTCACGTCGAGGCCCGGCGCGCGCGCGAGCACCTCCGCCGCGGCCAAGCCCGCCGGTCCGCCGCCGATGATTGCGATTGTTTTGGTCACCGTCTTGTCACGTCACGTTTGGCTGCGGCCACTTCTTCGTTTATAGGATATTTACGAGGAAAGTCGTGACCAACTTCACAGCCCATAACATCCGCCTTGCCGACGGCACCAGCGACGAGGCCATCGCCAACCATCGCGGCGTGTTCGTCGGCATCCGTACCCCTCGATAGACGGCCATGCGCACCGGACGCCTTGCGAATATCCTGCTGGCCGCCGCCGCCGTCCTGCTAGCCTACGGCATCTGCGAAGGCGTCCTGTACCTGCTCGCGGGCTTCGATCGCGACGCCGGGCGCGGCAGCCTGTACCGCGTCGAGGATCTCTATGTATCCAATCGCCCGGTCGCGGTGTTCGACCAGGTGTCGGGGTATCGCCGGCCGCCCGGGCCCACGCGCATTGCCCGGATTGTCCACGACACGGTTGCCTTCGATCATGTCTTCACGCCCAACAACGCCGGCTACATCAGCGCCCGCAATTACCAACCCGCCCCGCCGCCGGACACGGCGCGCATCGTGGTCCTGGGCGACTCCTTCACCGCCGCCGAGTTCAACGACCGGCCTTGGCCCGATACGGTACACGACGCGCTGCGCGGCCGAACGCCGCGGCCGGTGGAAATATACTCCTTCGCCGTGAACGGCGGCGGGCTGGGCAATTGGCACAGCATCTTCTTCGACGATATCGTGCCCCATTACGCGTTCGACGCCTTGGTGATCGCGATCTTCGGCGATGACCTGCTGCGGGGATATTCGTATTTGCATTATGACGGCAGCGATCCCTATATCGGATACTTTCCCACCCGCGCCATGTCGTCCGAGGACTTCTTCGCCAACTATCTTCCGCGCATGCAGAGACACAATGCCCCGGTCCTCACCGACGCGGAGATCGACGCCCTCGAACGCGGCGAACGCCCGGGATGGCGCAGCCCGGACGTAAAACCGCGGATACCCGGACTGGCCCGGCGCCTGGCGGCCACGCTGCGCCGGCCACACCGCGAAGACACCGCCGTGAAGGCCCCGCCGCCGCTCGAGGGGGCGGTGGACCTCGCCGCTTTGGAAGCACGCTACGGCCCCGAGGCCTCGGCCCGCTTGCGCGAAATCATGGCCTATTGCCGGGATCGCGGAATCCCCATCGTGCTGGCGGCGATTCCAGGCCGCGAGGACGCCAAGGCCGCAGCGGAACGGCAACCCGAGACCGCGAACCAGAAGGAAGTCCGTGTCCTGGCCGAGGCCTACGGCGCGCTTTACATGGACGGCCACGCGCCGTTCGCCAATGTTCCGCCCGGTGACATCGACGAACGCTATTGGTTGAAATACGACGCCCACTGGAACCAAGCGGGATCGGATCTATTTGCCGGCGCAATGACGGATTTCTTGTTGGCGCATCCCGAACTTCTGTCCAGGCACGCCAAGTAAGGCTTTTCCTCCCCCTTTCTCAGCCGGGCGCGGACCCGCTAGAGTACCGGTCCGTTTCACCCCGGGGAGGTTTTCGATGCGCATCAACAGACTCTCGACCGTTGCCGCTTTCGCCGCGAGCCTGCTCGCCAGCTCAGTTTCCCATGCCGCCGTGACCGCCTTCGAAGGCGCGCGCGTGATCGTCGGCGACGGCAAGGTGATCGAGAACGGCACCGTGGTGGTGGACGGCGCCAAGATCACGGCCGTCGGCGCCGCCAGCGCGGTGCAGGTGCCGGCGGGCGCCACGCGCGTCAATCTCGCCGGCAAAACCTTGATGCCGGCGATCATCAACGCCCACACCCACCCCAGCGATACCCGCGACGCGCTGATCAAGGATCTCAAGCAGTATGCCTTTTACGGCGTCAGCGCCGTGCTTTCCATGGGCGCGACCGACGGCTGGAACCTGCTCGCGATGCGCGGCGAAATCATCCCTGGCGCGGCGCGGTTCGAGTCCGCCGGGCGCGGCATCACCCGCCCCGAGGAAGGCCGCACCACCGTGCCGATCTGGGTGAACACCGAAGCCGAAGCCCGCAAGGCCGTGGACGAAAACGCCGAGAAGAAGGTCGATCTCATCAAGCTATGGGTCGACGACCGCGACGGCAAATACCAGAAACTCACACCGCCACTGTACGGCGCGATCATCGACGAGGCCCATAAGAAAGGCCTGCGCGCCAGCGCGCACATCTTCAACCTCGACGACGCCAAGGGCTTGCTCAAGGCGGGATTGGATGCCTTTGCCCACAGCGTGCGCGACAAGGACGTGGACGACGAAATCATGCAGCTGCTCAAGGCGCGGCCCAACTTCGTGCTCAATCCCAACCTCGGCGCGCGCGGCGCCAAGACCGACCTGACCTGGCTGAAGGCCAGCCAGCCGGCCGAAGAGTACAGCAAGATCGAGGCCGCCAATGTCGACAACGCCAAGACCAACGCCGCCTACGGCATCCAGGCGCGCAACCTGGCCAAGATGAACGCCGCCGGCGTGAAGATCGTGCTCGGCAACGGCGGCAACGTTCTTTGCTTGCATTTCATAGAAATGGACGACATGGTCGACCGCCGCAT
>JAIBCD010000006.1 GCA_019694335.1 Rhodospirillaceae bacterium
GCGGCGCGGGTGACCACGTCGAATTCCACCGGGATCGACTTGAAGCCGACCCAGGAATAGATGCCCTTCATGAAGCGCGCGCGTTCACGCATGCGCCGGATGGCTTCGACCACCTTGCGATCCATGAGCCGAAAGTCGCCGGCGTCGGGCGTGATCGGCGTGTTGGAGAGCGAGTTGAACACGCGGTAGAAGGCGCGCGAAGCCGCGCGCCGCGTCGCGCCGTCCTCGGAGCGGTCCTTGCGCACGCCATAGACGATGTCATAGCCCTCGCGCCAGCGGCGCAGGAACACCGGGATCGTTTCCGGCGGATGCTGCAGGTCGCCGTCCATGACGATGACCGCGTCGCCTTCGGCCACGTCGAGGCCGGCGGTGATCGCGATCTCCTTGCCGAAATTGCGCGACAGATCGACGAGCGTCAGGTTCTCATGGGTGGCGCGCCACGCCACCATCCTGTCCCAGGTCTGGTCGGCGCTGCCGTCGTTCACCAGGATGATCTCGGCGGCGAGTCCTTCGGCCTCCAGCACTTGCTGGACGCGCGGGATCAGCACGTCGATCGACCCCTGCTCGTTGTAGAGGGGGATGACGATGGACAAGAGCGATGGGTCGCGGGGATCGCGGGGCAGCATCGATCCAGATTCCTCCATGACACCGACATTTCTAGGGCGCGGGCCTCGCCGCAAGCTTTCACGGCGCGGGTGTTCGCGCTTTGACCCCGGTCCTATCCGATAGACCCTTACATTTACTGAAGAATTTGCCCTATTCCCGGCCGTCCGCGCGAGCGGAAAATCGGCTATAGTATGGCTCCCTTTGCGGGGGATTCCGTGGATATCGCCCAGTCCAGCCAAACCCGCCTTAACCTCGAACCCATTGTAATGACGCGGCTTTGCGTCGCGATTTTACAGGCATTGGGGTTATTCGCGCTGTTCGTGACCCAAAAAGCCGGGGTTTGGCCTGCCACCGCCCCCGGGGTTTTTGGAGGGGTTTATCTGCCCTTGTTGCTGGTGCCGGTCCTGGTGGCGCAAGGCGCGGGCAATATCCCGGGACGCCTTCTCGCGGCCTGGGCCGGAATCGCCGCGGTGCTGGGCGCAATCATCGGCGCCAACGACGTGATGTATCGTCGCCCCGATCTCGGCGGCGACCCCTACTTCCGCCTGCTGTCGGAACCGCCGGTCGGAATGGCCTATGGCGCGGTGCTGTTCATTGCGCAGGCCCTGATCGCCGCCGCGGTGATCGACCGGCGCAAACTGGCTACCTATGCCACCTACTTCGATGTGGCGTGGAAGCAGGGTGTCCAGGCCGTGACCGCGGCGGGGTTCACCGTGGTTTTCTGGATCGTGCTCGTCCTCGGGGGGCAACTGTTCAAGCTGATCCAGATCACGCTGTTCGCTGACCTGCTCGAACAAGCCTGGTTCGCCTATCCGGCTACCACGCTGGCCTTTGTGACCGCGCTCCATGTCACGGATGTCCGGCCTCAAATCATTCACAACGTGAAGACCCTGATCCTTACGTTGCTGTCGTGGCTGCTGCCGGTGGCAGCCGGGATTGCGGGGATTTTCATGCTCAGCCTGCCGTTCACCGGACTTGCGCCGTTGTGGGCCACGAAAAGCGCGACGCCCATCTTGCTCGGTTGCTCGGCGGGCCTGATCTTTCTCATCAACGCGGCGTACCAGGACGGCGCCCCTGAGCGCATGGTGAGCCGGCCGGTGCGCGTCATGGGCACGGTGGCGGCAGTCCTGCTGCTGCCCATGGTTGCCCTTGCCGCCTACGGGATCACGCTGCGGATCGCTCAATATGGGCTCACCGCCGATCGGGTGGTCGCCGTCGCCTGCGTTGTGGTCGCGGCCTGCTATGCCGCCGGCTACTGCGCCGCCGCCCGCGCCTGGGCGTCATGGCTGAGGCCCATAGAGACCTGCAACATTCTCACGTCGTTGGTCGCGACCGCAGTGCTGGTCGCGCTGCTCACGCCGCTGGCCGACCCGGCGCGGCTCGCCACCGATAGCCAGGTCGCACGCTTGGAGGCCGGCAAAATCGCCCCCGAGGCGTTTGACTTCCTGGCATTGCGCTTCGACAACGGCCGCTATGGCTACGAAGCGGTGCGGAAGCTCCAGACCGCTGCCGGCCCGCATAAAGACTTCATCAACGCAGCCGCAGGACGCGCCATGGCGGCGCGGAGCAAACAGGATTCCATCTTCCAGCCGCTGGATGCCGCCAGCCTCACGGTCGCGCTGGCGACGCCTTCCGGCGCACGCCTGCCGGAAAGTTTCATGGGGCAGGACTGGACCGGCCGCAGCGAGGAGGCGCGGGCGCTGGCGGACTGTGTCAGGGCGGGCGCCGGCGCCTGCACCGCGCTCCCGTTCGATGCCGATAGCGACGGCAACGATGAGGTGGCGGTGATCAACACTGTTAACGGGCAGGGCTGGGTGTTCCGTGCCGAAGCGGACGGCTGGCGGATTGCCGGTTCTATCGCCAACCTCGCCGGCTGCGCCGACACCAAAACGCTGCTGTCCCAGGGCGCCTTTAGCGTTGAAGCCCCGGCGTGGCGGGAGATCGTGGTCGGTGGGCGGCGCCTCTCCATCGTTCCCCGCCTGCCGCCCTGCCCGAAATAGGGCGCCGCCATTGTCCTGATCTGTGGCATCGGGTAAAAGCCGCGATCCCTTTCCCGTTTCCCGCATTGGTCCTGAAAAACAATGGCAAGCTACCAATATATCTACGTCATGAAGGGCATGAACCGGGTGTATCCCGGTGGACGCGAGGTCTTAAAGAATATCTGGCTATCCTTTTTGCCGGGGGCCAAGATCGGCGTGCTGGGGGCCAACGGCGCGGGTAAGTCGACCCTGCTCAAGATCATGGCCGGAATCGACAAGGACTTCACCGGCGAGGCCTGGGCAGCCGAGGGCGCCAAGGTGGGCTACCTGGCCCAGGAACCGGTCCTGGACCCCAGTAAGGACGTCCTGGGCAATGTCATGGACGGGGTGGCCGAGACCAAGGCGCTCCTGGACCGCTTCGAGGTGGTCAGCGCCAAGTTCGCCGAGGAGCTGTCCGACGACGAGATGAACGCCGCCATCGCCGAGCAGGCGGAGCTTCAGGAGAAGATCGACGCGGTCGAGGGCTGGGATCTGCAGCGGACTTGCGAGATCGCCATGGACGCCCTGCGCTGCCCGCCCGGCGACGCCGATGTCTCCAAGCTCTCGGGCGGCGAACGCCGCCGGGTGGCCTTGTGCCGCCTGCTGCTGTCCAAGCCCGACATGCTGCTGCTCGACGAACCCACCAACCACCTGGACGCGGAATCCGTGGCCTGGCTGGAACGCTTCCTGGAGACCTATCCCGGCACCGTGGTGGCCGTGACCCACGACCGCTACTTCCTCGACAACGTCACCGGCTGGATCCTGGAACTCGACCGCGGCCAAGGAATCCCATACGAAGGCAACTACTCTTCCTGGCTTGGCCAGAAGAAGAAGCGCCTGGAGCAGGAAGAGCGCGAGGAGGCCTCGCGCGCCCGCACCATCGACCGCGAAATGGAGTGGATCAGCCAGACCCCGCAGGCGCGGCGCACCAAGAGCAAGGCGCGCGTGGCGGCGTTCGAGGCGCTGGTGGCGGAAGCCAGCGAGAAGACGCCCGAGGCGATGCAGATCATCATCCCGACCGAAACCCGCCTCGGCAATAACGTCATCGAGGCCAAGGGGCTGTCCAAGGCGTTCGGCGACAAGCTGCTGATCGACAATCTCAACTTCAACCTGCCGCCAGGCGGCATCGTCGGCGTGATCGGCCCGAACGGCGCCGGCAAGACCACGCTGTTCCGCATGATCACCGGCCAGGACAAACCCGACGGCGGCTCGATCACCGTGGGTGAAACGGTGAAGCTCGGCTATGTCGACCAGTCGCGCGACAGCCTCAACGCCAACAACACGGTGTTCCAGGAAATCGCCGACAGCCAGGACGAGATCAAGCTCGGCAAGTTCACGGTGCCCGGCCGCGCTTATGTCGGCCGGTTCAACTTCAAGGGCTCGGACCAGCAGAAGAAGGTCGGCCAGCTCTCGGGCGGCGAGCGCAACCGCGTGCACCTCGCCAAGATGCTCAGGACCGGCGCCAATGTCATCCTGCTCGACGAACCGACCAACGACCTCGACGTCGACACCCTGCGCGCGCTCGAACTGGCGCTGCTCGAGTTCGCGGGCTGTGCCGTGGTGATCTCGCACGACCGCTGGTTCCTCGACCGCATCGCCACCCACATCCTCGCCTTCGAAGGCGACAGCCATGTGGAATGGTTCGAGGGCAACTTCCAGGACTACGAGGAAGACAAGAAGCGCCGCCTCGGCGCCGACGCGGTCGAGCCGCACCGCATCCGTTTCAAGCCGATCAGCCGCTAGGAGCCCCGCGAGATGAAGATCGTTATCACCGGCGGCACGGGTTTCCTGGGCTTGCGGCTCGCGCGCCAGATCCTGGCGCATGGTGTCGCGACCGCGCCGTCCGGCAAGAAGGAGCCGGTCGACGAGATGGTGCTGTTCGACGTCGTGGTGCCGGACAAGCGCCCCGAAGGCCTCGACGACCGGGTCAAGATCGTCGCCGGCGAGATCGCCGACGAAAAGGCCGTGTCGGCCCTGATCGACCGGCCCGACATCGGCGTCTATCACCTGGCCTCGGTGGTCAGCGGCGGCGCCGAGCAGGATTTCAGCCTGGCGCTCCGGGTCAATCTCCATGGCCACCTGCATCTCCTGGAAGCCATCCGCAAGCTCGGCTCGAAACCGCGCTACCTGTTCTCCAGTTCGGTCGCGGCCTACGGCGGCACCGCCATGCCGAAGCGGGTGACCGACCAGACCAAGCAGACCCCCCAGACTACCTACGGCATGACCAAGGCGGTGGGCGAGCTGCTGGTCAACGACTACACCCGCAAGGGCTTCATCGACGGCCGCACCGCCAAGCTGCCCGGCGTGATCATCCGCCCCGGCAAGCCCAACAAGGCCGCGTCCAGCTTCATCAGCGCGGTGGTGCGCGAACCCCTGAACGGCGTCGACTACGTGTTGCCGGTGCCGCTCGACCTCGACATGCCGGTCGCGGGCTATCGCACGGTGGTGTCGGCGCTCGAAGCGCTGTTCGAACTGGACGGCGCGAAACTCGGCGACGACCGCGGCGTCAATCTGCCCAATCTGGACGTCAAGGTGTCCGATATGATCGCGGCCCTGAAGCGCGTCGCCGGCGACCGCAAGCTCGGCAAGATCGACGTGCAGCCCGATCCGTTCGTGATGTCGATCGTCTCCGGCTGGCCGGCGCACCTCGACGCCGGGCGCGGGGAATCCTTCGGCCTGCCCAAGGACAAGTCCCTGGACGACGTCATCCGCGCTTACATGGAAGACTACTTAGGAAAGTAGGCTGCTCAGGTCGCCTGCTGGCTCTTCAGCGAGTCGACCTGCTGCCTGAGTTGGGCGATCAGCCCGGCCACGCCGCCGTTCTGGGCGATGATGTTGGCGTATTCGTTGCGGTAGGTGATCGCCATGCTGACGCCGCCGACGATCACGTCGACGACGCGGTAACCTTCGGGCCGTTTCCGGATGCGCCAATCGACGGTGAAGGAATCGCCGCCTTTGCCGACCACGGTGGATTTGACCAGCGAGCCCTGGTCGCCGTCGGGGCCGCTGCCGGTGACCTTCAAGGTCTGGCCGTTGTATTCCGAGAACCGGCGCGACCACGTATAGACGATCACATCCTCGAACAGGGTGTCGAACGACTGCTGGTCGCCGGGCGCCAACCCTCGCGCCGACCGGCCCAGCACAAAGCGGCCGATGGCGGGAATGTCGAAGTCGCGCTTGAACATGTCGCGGAAGCGCTTCTGCTTCTCTGCCGGCGGAATGTTCGCGGTCAGGATATCGACAATCCCGTTCTGTGCGAAAGCCGAGACGAATGTGGCCGGGTCTTGGGCGTCTTGCGCGAAAGCAAGCTGAGGCGCGAAAGCCAGCGACGGTGCCAGCGCGACGGCGGAGAACGCCAGAAACTGCCTACGGGGGAACATCATCGAAGTCCTCGAGTGGCGCGGGGGCGCCATTGCGGATTTCAGCATTGCGCTGCTGCCGGTAAGCGGACCGCAGCGCGGCATAGTAGTCGATGGACGATTTCTTCAACTCACCCAGGGCGTCGACGTTGTCGTCCATGACAGACACGTACAGAACGCCCAGGTCGGTCCAGGCGATCCATCCCGCGCTGTGGCGGCCGCGGTCGTACCAGGCGAGAGGATCGACCAGGAATGTGTCAACCGCGAGGCCGAGGCCGTCCCGAATGGTGTTGGGCCCGAACAGCGGCACGTAAATGTATGACCCTTCACCCACGCCCCAGGTCGCCAGGGTCTGGCCGAAGTCCTCGGAGTGGTAGGGGATGCCGAGCTTGGCGGCCACGTCGAAGAAGCCGAAGAAGCCGATGGTGGTGTTGAGCGCGACCCGCGACAGGGTCTCGCCCGCCCGGTGCACCTGGCCTTGCAGGACGTCGTGCACGAAGGTCACGGGCGAGTGCAGGTTGTGCATGAAATTGAGCACGCCCTTGCGGCCAGGCTCCGGCACGATCGCGCGGTAGGTCTTGAGGACCGGATGCACCAGCACCTTCTGCAGGCCGTCGTCGGCCTTCATCATGGAGCGGTTGAACGGCTCCAGGCGGTCATTGTTCTCGTCGAAGGCGGCGCGTGCCGCGGGGTCGGCCGGGCGGGTGGCGCAAGCCGACAGCGCGGCCATGACCAGGACGGCCAGCACGGCGCGGGCGAGGGCGGTGGGGAAGGAGCGGTGAGTCACGGGGTGGGGTGTGCTCTCGGAGACGGCGTGAAAGTCCAATATTTTTAGCGATTTATTGCCCCCCGGCAGTGCCACCGGAGTAACATACCGCCCTTTGAAAAAAAAGCCTGTCCCGGAGGGACGTTAGAGTAGGTTTCGGGCCGGGGCTTGGGGTAGAACGGCGCGTGTAACCGCCCTATCCAAGCCGCGCAATACCTAAGCCACGTAATCCGGGAAGTATGGTCAGTGCCGACGCCGATCCAGGTCTCTTTTGAGTTTTTTCCGCCCAAGACCGACAAGATGGCCGAGCAGCTGTGGGCGGCCATCGAGCGGCTTGCGCCGCTCCAGCCCAAATTCGTGTCGGTGACCTATGGCGCCGGCGGCTCGACCCGTGAGCGGACGCATGAGGTGGTGGACCGGATCCAACGGGAAAAGGGCGTCCAGGCCGCCGCGCACCTGACCTGTGTCGCCGCCACCCGCGACGAGGTGGATGAGGTCGCGCGGCGCTACTGGCAGAGCGGCATCAAGCATATCGTGGCCTTGCGCGGCGACCCGCCCGAAGGCGAGGCCAAATACAGTCCGCATCCCGGCGGCTACGGCTACGCCACCGACCTGGTGTCGGGCTTGCGGAAGATGAACGACTTCGAGATCAGCGTCGCCGCCTATCCCGAGACCCACCCCGAGGCCAAAAACGCCGCGGCGGATCTCGACAACCTCAAGCGCAAGATCGACGCCGGCGCCACCCGCGCCATCACCCAGTTTTTCTTCGGCACCGATGTCTACAAACGCTTCCGCGACAAGGCCACGGCGGCCGGCATCAAGGTGCCGATCGTGCCCGGCCTGTTGCCGGTGTCCAACTTCACCCAGACCGTGAAGATCGCCGCCCGCTGCGGCGCGGCGGTGCCCAAGAACCTCCATGACCTGTTCGCCGGCCTGGAAGACGACCCGGAAACCCGCAAGCTGGTGGCCGCGACCGTCACCGCCGACCAGGTGCGCGCGCTCCAGCGCGATGGCGTCACCGACTTCCACTTCTACACCTTGAACCGCGCCGACCTGACCTACGCGATCTGCCATATCCTGGGCCTGCGGCCGAAGGCGTAATGCCAAGATAATGTCGGATCCGTTTGATCTCACCGATGAGCCCGAACCGGCGCCTGCTTTTGTCCCCGCGGCGCCTCCACCCGCGCCGCAATGGTTGGATAAACTCAATCCCGAACAGCGCGCGGCAGTAGAGGCCACCGATGGCCCGGTGCTGGTGCTGTCGGGCGCGGGCACCGGCAAGACCCGGGTGCTGACCACGCGCCTCGGCTACATCCTGCACCGCCGCCTCGCCAAGCCCTGGCAGATCCTGGCCGTCACCTTCACCAACCGCGCCGCGCGCGAGATGCGCGAACGCGTCCAGGCGCTGGTGGGCCCTGCCGCCGAGGCCGTGTGGCTCGGCACGTTCCACGCGCTGTCGGTGCGCATCCTGCGCCGCCACGGCGAGGTGATCGGGCTCAAGACCAATTTCACCATCCTCGATGCCGACGACCAGTTGCGCCTGCTCAAGCAAGTGATGGAAGCCGACGACATCGATTCCAAGAAGTGGCCCGCCCAGGGGCTGATGGGCGTGATCCAGCGCTGGAAGGATCGCGGGCTGACGCCTGAAAAGGTTTCACGAGAGTCCGGCACCGACTACGCCGGCGGCCGCGCGCAGGCCTTGTACCAGGCCTACCAGGACCGCCTGCGCACGCTGAATGCCGTGGATTTCGGCGATCTGTTGTTGCTGTGCCTGGTCCTGTTCCAGACCCGGCCCGACATCCTGGGCGAATACCAGAACCAGTTCCGCTACGTGATGGTGGACGAATACCAGGACAGCAACGTCGCCCAATACCTGTGGCTGCGCCTGCTCAGCCAGGTGAACCGCAACCTGTGCTGCGTCGGCGACGACGACCAGTCGATCTATTCCTGGCGCGGCGCCGAGGTCGGCAACATCCTGCGCTTCGAAAAGGACTACCCGGACGCCACCATCATCCGGCTGGAGCGCAATTACCGTTCCACGCCCACCATCCTCGCGGCGGCCTCGCATCTCATCGCCCACAACGAGGCGCGGCTCGGCAAAACCCTGCGTACCGGACACACGGACGCCGAACCGGGCGCGCGGATCAAGGTGCGCGGCGTGTGGGACGGCCAGGAAGAGGCACGCTGGGCGGTGGACGAGATCGAGGCCCTGCAGCGCGGCGGCCACGACCTCAACCAGATCGCGATCCTGGTGCGCGCCGGTTTCCAGATGCTGGAGTTCGAAGAACGCCTGATCACGACCGGGATTCCGTATCGCGTGGTCGGCGGCCCGCGTTTCTACGAGCGCATGGAAATCCGCGATGCCATCGCCTACCTGCGGCTAATCAACCAGTCCGACGATGGGCTCGCGTTCGAGCGCATCATCAACACGCCCAAGCGCGGCCTCGGCGACACCACCGTGCAGAAGATCCACCAGCTCGGCCGCGCGCAAGGCGTGTCGCTGGTCGAGGCGTCCTTGCGCATGATCGAGACCGACGAACTCCGGCCCCAGGCGCGCGCATCGCTGCGCGCTTTCTGCACCGACCTCGCCCGCTGGCAGACCCTGAAAGCCACCACGTCGCCCGCTGACCTCGCCGCCATGGTGCTGGAAGAGACCGGCTATATCGACATGTGGCAGAAGGACAAAACCGCCGAAGCGCCCGGCCGCCTCGACAACCTGCGCGAATTCGTCTCGGGCCTGGAGGAATGGGACACGCTGCCCGGGTTCCTGGATCACGTCAGCCTGGTGATGGAGAACGATGCCGCCACGTCCGCCGACAGCGTCACCATCATGACCTTGCACAGCGCCAAGGGTCTTGAGTTCGACTCCGTGTTCCTGCCGGGGTGGGAAGAGGACATCTTCCCCAACCGCCGCTCGCTGGACGAGAACGGCCAGAAGGCGCTCGAGGAAGAGCGCCGCCTCGCCTATGTCGGCATCACCCGCGCCCGTGCCCGCGTATATGTGTCCTTCGCCGCCAACCGCCGCGTCTACAATCAGTGGCAGTCGAGCATTCCGTCGCGCTTCATCGAGGAACTGCCCAAGGACGCGGTCGAGCAGGAGGCCGACGCCGGCCTGTATGGCAATACGGCGGCCGGATCGGGCTCTTACGACTTCCCTGGATTCGGTGATGTCTCGCGCGCCGGCGCGGGCCTGCGCCGCCCCACCCGCATGGTTGAGGCCGAGAGCTGGTCGAGCAAACCCCGCAAGAGCCAGGGCGATTTCCAGATCGGCGACCGGGTGTTCCACGACAAGTTCGGCTACGGGCGGGTGGAGGCGGTGGATGACGCCAAGCTGGAGATCGCTTTCGATAAGGCGGGCCGGAAGAAGGTCTTGGACAGCTTCGTCCAGGTCGCGTCGGAGACGCGCAAGCCTTAGAGTCTTACCTTTAAACCTTCGCGGCTTTTAGTATCTGTTTGCGGAAACCGCTATCCGGCGGCACGGATCTGCGGGGCAAAATGTCGTATTATCAATGTGTTATATCGGAGCGGGCGCTGGCACGGATCGTGCTTTTACCAGGACAACAGTTCAGCCTCAGGAGCCGCCGCATGCGCGCAACGCCGTACTCACTTGTCCTGCTCATCACTGCTTTCGCCGCCGCTCCCGCCTGGGCCACGGAAGAGACCCGCACCGTTCCCGCGTTCAAGGCGGTGGAGTTCAAGGGCGTCGGCCAGGTCGACGTGACCGCCGGCAAGGACCAGTCGGTGACCCTGATCGCCAGCAAGAAAACCCTCGAGCAGATCGTCACCGAGGTCGAGGACGGCACCCTCAAGATCAAATGGGAAAGTGCGCGCGATCGTCATAGCTGGCTGTGGCGGTTCGTGATGCCCGACGACCACGACAGCGACAAGGTCACGGTCAGGATCACCGCGCCCGAGGTCACCAAGGTCGGCGTCTCGGGTGCCGCCGAGGTCAACGCCCGCAACATCGACGGCGCGGGGGTGGAATTCTCGGTTTCGGGCGCGGCCAAGATCCGCGCCAATGGAAAAGCCGACCGCCTCACGGTCAACATCAGCGGTGCCGGTGACGCCGATCTCGACCAGCTCGAGGTGAAAGATGCCGTGGTGTCCATCGCCGGGGTCGGCAAGGCCCAGGTCAATCCTACCAACACCCTGAACGCCACCATCGCCGGCGCCGGCGAGATCCGCTACGAGGGCGAGCCGAAAGTGGTGTCCAGCATCAGCGGCGCCGGAAGCGTCCGCGGCCGCAAGAAATAGCGTCCCCAAACACATAGTTTTGTGATCCCCGGGCGTGGCGGCGGAAAGCCGCCTTCCTTAACGAAGCGCGCCTTCCGCGCGCCCGGGGATCCAGAGCCGTAACGAGGACGGGCCGAACCAATTGCGGTGCGGCTTGCGTTGAGATCGCTGCCGTTTACCTCGGTTCCTGTCTTGGGCCCTCGCGTCAAGCGCGAGGGCGACACATTGCTTTCCTGCCGTTACACTCCGCGCTTTCGTAGAGAGAGCGGGCGCGGAAGGGTGCAATCGTGGCGGAAGAGATCGGCGGAAGCTGGAGCGCGCGGGTTGTCGTTCCCTTTGAACTGACCGAGGCGTTCGAGCAGGTGTTCACCGGCCTTGCCGGCGTTGTCAGCCTGTATGAGTTCTCACCCGATGGGAAACTCTGGGCGGTCGAAGGCCAGTTCGCCGAAGTCCCGCCCAAAGCCGAACTCGCGGAACGCCTGGCTCTGGCGGCGGTCGCGGTCGGGATCTCCGAACCGGATCTGACGCTGACGGCGGTGCGCGCCACCGATTGGCTCACGGCCAATATCGCGAGCTTCCCGCCGCTCACCGCCGGGCGCTTCTATATCCACGGCGACCACATCAAGGGCCCGTTCCCCGCCGGCATGCTGCGCATGGAGGTGAATGCCGCCACGGCGTTCGGTTCGGGCGAGCATTCCAGTACGCGCGGCTGCCTGCTGGCGCTCGATGCCTTGCGCAAGCGCGCGCAACGTTGTCGCCGCGCGCTCGACATGGGCTGCGGCACCGGCATCCTGGCGATGGCGATCGCGAAGGCCTGGGCCAGGCCGGTGCTCGCGGCGGATATCGATCCCGAAGCCGTGCGCGTCACGCGCCGCAACATCCGCCGCAACGGCGTTGCGAGCCGGGTGACGGCGGTTCTGAGCGAAGGCTGCGGCCAGCGTGAGATCACCCGCCGCACCTACGATATCGTCACCGCCAATATCCTGGCCCGCCCGCTGGTGCATATGTCGCGCGACCTGACGCGCCGCCTGGCGCCGGGCGGACGGCTGATCCTGGCGGGGCTGCTGACCCGGCACGAATCCATGGTCCAGGCGGCCTACCGCGCACAGCGGCTGCGGCTGGTGGGCCGGATTCGCCTGAAAGACTGGAGCACGCTGGTTTTCGCGAAATCGGGGCTTTTCGCCCAAAACCGGGGATTCGCGCCCGATTGAAAGCGCTCCCTTCGGCCATTAAATTTCACCGATGGACACAGCCCTTCAAGCGCATACCGACCCAGCAAGTGCCGCGCGACTTGCCGCCCTCCGCACCGCAATGGCCGAGGCCGGCGTCGACGGATACCTCATACCTCACGGCGACGACCATCAGGGGGAGTTCATCGCGCCCTATGCCGAACGCATCAAGTGGCTGACGAATTTCACCGGCTCGGCCGGGATCGCCGTGGTGCTCAAGGACCGTGCCGCGATCTTCATCGACGGCCGCTACACGCTTCAGGTCCGCGACCAGGTGGACGGCACGCTCTATGAATACCGCCACCTGACCGAGGAGCCGGCCTCGGCCTGGCTCGCGGAGCATCTCACCGCCGGCATGAAGCTGGGCTTCGATCCCAAGCTGCATACGCCCGCGGGGCTTGCCCGCATCGAAGAGGCCGCATCCAAGAAAGGCGCCACCCTGGTGGCGCTGGGCACCAACCTGATCGACAAGATCTGGACCGGCCGTCCCGCGCGCCCCAAGGAACCGGCCATCGTTTACCCCGAGAAGTTCGCCGGCCGCACCAGCGCCGAAAAACGTGAGCTGGTGGCGAAGGTCTTACGTGACCAGGGGCAGGACGCCTTCCTGTTCACGGCGCTGGATTCCATCGCCTGGCTGTTCAACTTGCGCGGCGGCGACATGGAGTTCTCGCCGCTGCTCTACGCCTATGGCCTGCTGTTCGCCAAGGACGCCAAGGCCGTGCTGTTCGTCGATCCGGCCAAGATCGGCGCCGAGGTGCGCGCGCATCTCGGGCCGGACGTGACCCTCAAGGGGTACGACGATGTTGCCGCGACGCTGAAGGCCCTGCCGCAGGAGGTCGCGGTCGTCGGCCTCGACCGCGACACCGGCTCGCGCTGGGTGAACGACCGTGTGGCGGAGTCCGGCCGCAAAGCCGTTCCCGGTGTCGATCCCGCCACCGCCATCAAGGCGCGCAAACACCCGGCCGAGCTTCAGGGCGTGCGCGATGCTCATGTCCGCGACGGCGCCGCGCTTACCAAATTCCTCGCCTGGATCGACCGCGAAGGCCCCAAAGGAACCCTCAACGAGATCGCCGCCGCCGACCGGCTGGCCCAGTTCCGCCGCGAGCTCAACACCTACCGCGGGCCGAGCTTCGCCACCATCTGCGGCGCGGGAGCCAACGGCGCCATCGTCCATTACCGCGCCACCGAAAAGACCGCGGCCAAGATCGCCGCCGACATGGTGCTGCTGGTGGATTCCGGCGGGCAATATCTCGACGGCACTACCGACGTCACGCGCTCGGTGGCCATCGGCAAGGCCACGCCCGAGCAGAAGCGCCGCTTCACCCTGGTGCTCAAGGGGCACATCGCCCTGGCCAACGCCAAATTCGTCAAAGGCACCACCGGCGGCCAACTCGATGCTCTCGCGCGCTTCGCCCTGTGGCAGGAAGGCCTCGACTACGACCATGGCACCGGCCACGGCGTCGGTACGTTCCTGGGCGTGCACGAAGGTCCGCAGCGTATCGGCAAGGCCGGCTCCGGTGTCGCGCTGGAACCCGGCATGGTGATCTCCAACGAGCCCGGCTACTACAAGACCGGCGAATACGGCATCCGCATCGAGAACCTGGTGGCGGTACGCGAAGCGCCCGCCGTGCCGGGCGCGGAAAAGCCGCTGCTGGAATTCGAAACGCTGACCCTGGCGCCCATCGACCTCGACATGGTGGACGAAAGCCTGCTGACCGCGCCGGAAAAGGACTGGCTCAACCGCTACCACGCCGACGTGCGCGCCGCGATCGCGCCGCAAGTGGACGCGGACACGAAACAGTGGCTGGAACAGGCGACCCGCGCGATCTAGGCTCTGCGGGTGACGGGAAAACCCATGATCACATCCCTGGCCGCAGCGCCGCGCGGGCCTTTCGGCAAACGGTCCACGGCCGAGGATGTCGTTCGCGGCCGCGACCTCTCCGACCAGACCATACTTATCACCGGCGCCACCTCCGGCATCGGCCTTGAGTGCGCGCGCGTGCTGGCACTGCGCGGCGCCCATGTGGTGGCGCTCGGACGCAGCGTGGGCAAAGTACGTGCCGCGACCGCGGATTGCTCCGGGCGCATCACGCCCGTGGGCTGCGACCAGGAGGATTTCGCCGCCGTCGCCGCCTGCGCGGTCGAGGTCGCCAAGCGCGGGCCGTTCAACGTGTTCATCGCCAACGCCGGAATCCTCGGGCAGATGGAGCCGGAGTTCTGTCACGGCGTCGCCAAGCCGTTCGCGGTCAACCACCTGTCGCATTTCATCCTGGTGAACCGCCTGCTGCCGGCGTTGAAGCCCGGAGGCCGCGTGGTGGTGGTGAGTTCGGACGCGCATTACCGCGCACCGAAAGAAGGCATCTCCTTCGACAATCTCGCGGGCGAGAAGGGCTACCGGGCGATGGAATGCTACGGCCAGTCCAAGCTGGCCAACGCGCTGTTCGCGCGGTCCCTGGCGCGCCGCGGCGTGGCGGCCAATTCGCTGCATCCCGGCGTGATCGCGACCAATATTTTCGGCACCCTCCCGCCCTTGATCGGCGCGCTGGTGGCGCTCGGGCGGCTGTTCATGAAGAGTGTGGGGCAGGGCGCGGCGACCACCTGCTACGTGGCGACCGCGCCGGCGCTGGAGGGCATCGGGGGTATCTATTTCAGGGACTGCAATCCGGCGCGGCCCCATCCCAATGCCGAGAACGACGCGCTCGCCGACCGGCTGTGGGCGGTATCGGAAGACCTGACGCGGCCCTACCTCGGCTAATCCTTCTTCATCCCGGCCATCATGGCATTCCAGCGCTTCTGCATTTGCTTGGGTGAGACCTTCTCGATCTGATGGCTCACGCCCCAGCTGTGGCCGAACGGGTCCATCAGCGTGGCGGCGCGGAATCCGTAGAACTGGTCTTCCACCGGCCGGACCACCTTGGCGCCCGCCGCGACGGCTTTCGCCACGAAGGCGTCGGTGTTCTTGACCGCGAGGTGCAGCCGCATGGGCTCGGGCCCACTGGGCGCGACCGTGCCCCATTCCGGGAACGGGTCGGACATCATGATGGCGGAATCGCCGATTTTGATCTGCGCATGGCCGATCCGCCCCGTGGGATCGGTGAGGCGGAAGGTTTCCTTCGCGCCGAACGCCTTCACGTAGAACGCCAGGGCGTCCACGCAATTGCCGACCGTGATGTAAGCGGTGACGGTATGCGCGCCCTTCGGAATCGGCGGCACCTTACCCTTACGGGCTTTCCGCTTGGCTTTGGTTTTGGCTTTCGCGGCGCGGCGTTTCTTGGCGGCCATGAAATGTTCCCCCTGCTTGAGAAGCCCATCCTAGTCCCGGAGGCACCCGCCGCCAACGAACCTTAGATGAAAGCCTAGCCGCCGATGAGGGCGAGATACTCCTCTTCCGTGACAACCTTTACGCCCAAGGCCTCGGCCTCCTTGAGCTTGGAGCCGGCGCCGGGCCCAGCCACCACCAGGTCGGTCTTCTTGGACACGGAACCCGCGACCTTGGCGCCGAGCGCCTGGGCTTGAGCTTTCGCTTCGCTGCGGCCCATGGCCACCAGCGTCCCGGTGAACACGACGATCTTTCCGGCGATGGGAGAATCGCCAACGTCCGGCGCCTCGAACGGCTCGATGGTCAGTTCCTTGTCCAGGGTGTCCAGGATATCGCGGTTGTGCTTCTCGGCGAAGAACGCCACCACGTCGGTCGCCACCGAAGGGCCGATCTGCTCGATGTTCGTGAGATCACGGTAGGCGTCGCTGTCCTCGTCCCTGGCCGCGATCATGGCCTTGCGCCAGGATTCGTAGCTTCCATAGGCGTGCGCCAGAAGCCGTGCCGTGGCCTGGCCGACCTGGCGGATGCCGAGCGCGAAGATGAACCGCTCCAAGGGCACGGTGCGGCGGCGTTCGATCGCCTGGAACAGGTTGTCGACCGACTTCTCGCCCCAGCCCTCGCGTTCCATCAGCTTGGCCTTGCCGCCGCGCTTCGCCAGCGTGAACAGGTCGGCCGGGCTCTTGATCAGGCCGTCCTCGAAGAAGGCTTCGATATGTTTCTCGCCGAGGCCTTCGATGTCGAAGGCTTCGCGCGACACGAAATGCCGGATGCGTTCCACGGCTTGCGCGGCGCAGGTCAGGCCGCCGGTGCAGCGCCGCACCGCCTCGTCTGGCTCACGGATCGCCAGGCTTTTGCACACCGGGCATTTTTCCGGAAACACATAGGCCATGCTGCTCTTTGGGCGCTTCTCGGCCAGCACCTGCACCACCTGCGGGATCACGTCGCCGGCGCGCTGGATGACGACCGTGTCGCCCTCGCGGATATCCTTGCGGGCGATTTCATCCTCGTTGTGGAGAGTCGCGCGCGCCACCATCACGCCGCCGACATTGACCGGCGTGAGATGCGCAACCGGCGTCAGCGCGCCGGTGCGCCCGACCTGGATCTCAATGCGCTCCAAGGTGGTCTGGGCCTGTTCGGCGGAGAATTTATGCGCGATCGCCCAGCGCGGCGAGCGGCTGACGAACCCCAGGCGCTTCTGCCAGGCGAGGCTGTTGACGGCATAGACGATGCCGTCGATGTCGTAAGGCAGATCCGCCCGGTCCTCGCCGAGCTTGTTGTAGGCCGCGATCATGTCGGGGACGGATCTGCACAGTTTGCTGCGTTCGTTGACGGGGAAACCCCAGGCCTCGAGCTGTTCCAGGAACGCCATCTTGGTGTCCCAGGCCATGCCCTCCAGCGCGCCCCAGGTATAGGCATAGATGCGCAAGGGACGGCTGGCGGTGATCTTGGAGTCCAATTGGCGCAACGAGCCGGCCGCGGCGTTGCGCGGGTTGGCGAATACCTTGGCGTTCTTGGCGGCCTGGGCGGCGTTGAGCTTGGCGAAGTCCTTCTTGGTCATGAAGACCTCGCCGCGGATCTCGATCACCGACGGCACATTGCTTCTGGGGCCCTTGAGCTTCAGCGGCATGGCGCCGATGGTCTTGATGTTTTCGGTGATGTCCTCGCCCTCGGCGCCGTCGCCGCGCGTGGCCGCGACCACCAGGCGCCCGTCCTCATAGCGGGCGGAGAACGAGAGGCCGTCGATCTTGGGTTCGGCGGTCACCTCTACTTGGGCATCCTCGGGCAGCGACAGGAACCGACGCACCCGGTCGATGAACTCGGTTACATCCTCCTCGGTGAAGGCGTTGCCCAGCGACAGCATCGGCACGGCATGCGTGACTTTGCTGAAGCCGGTGGTTGGCGTGGCGCCGACGCGTTTGTTCGGGCTGTCGTCGCGAATCAGCCTGGGGAACTTGGCTTCCAGCGCGGTATTGCGCGCGCGCAGGGCGTCGTAGGCGGCGTCGGTGATGGTGGGTGCATCCGAGAGATAATAGGCCGCATCGTGGAGCTTGATTTCCGACGCCAGGCGCTTCAATTCCGCCGCGGCTTCTTTCTCGGTCAGGTGGTCGATATCGTCTTTCTTCTTGCTCACGAGGCAGCGCTCATCAGTTTGGTGGCAGCGGCGCGGGCTTCGTCCGTCACCTTCTCGCCGGCCAGCATGCGCGCGATTTCCTCGCGGCGCGCGGCGGCATCCAGTTCCTCGACCTTGGTGGTGGTCTGGCCGGCGCGACTGGCCTTGCTCACCCGCCAGTGATGATCGCCGCGCGCGGCCACCTGCGGTGCGTGGGTCACGACCAGCACCTGCACGTCCCTGGCCAGGCGCGCGAGGCGTTCGCCCACGGCATTGGCGGTTGCACCGGAAACACCGGCGTCCACTTCGTCGAAAATCAGCGCGGCGCGATCTTGCGTGCCCGCCAACACCACTTTCAGCGCCAACATGAATCGCGCGAGTTCCCCGCCGGAGGCGATCTTGTTCAAGGGGCCGGGCGGGGTGCCCGGATTGGTGGCAATCTCGAAGGCGACCCGGTCTATGCCGTGTTCGTTCCAGGCGGCTTCCGGTTTGGCGCCGACCACGGTGCGGAAGGTCGCCTTGTCGAGTTTCAGCGGCGCCAATTCCCGCGCCATCTGTTTGTCGAACTCCCTGGCCGCCGCGATCCGCGCCTTGCTCAGCACACCGGCGGCCTGCTCATAAGCCATGCGCGTGGCCTTCTCGGCCGAAGCCAGTTTCTTGATATCACCCGCGCCGGTATCGAGGGCCGCGATCTTGGCCTTGATGGTGTCGCGCAAGGCCGCGAGGTCGTCGACCGCGCAGCCGTGCTTGCGGGCGGCGGCCTTGAGCGCGAACAGGCGTTCCTCGGCGCGCTCAAGGGCCGCCGGGTCGGCGTCCAGGTCGGATTCAGCGCGGTCCAGTTCGCGCAGCGCCTCGCTCGCCTCGATGGCGGCCCGGTCGAAAGCCTGCACCAGCGTGTCGAGGCGGCCGCCGGCCTGGGCCGCGACCCGGTTGATGCGCGCCACGGCCGTGCGCAGGGCGTTTTCCACATCGGCGGCGTCGGACACCGCCGCGCGCGCCTCGGACAGGGCCTTGGTGATGGCCTCGCCGTGGCGCATCACGGCGCGCGCCGCAGCCAGTTCCTGCTCCTCGCCGGGCTGCGGCGCCAGCGTATCGAGTTCCGCGGCGTGATGACGCAGGGTCTCTTCCTCGTTTTGCGCGGCGGCCAGCAGATCCTGGGCCGATTTCAGGGCGCTCGCGGCGGCACGCCAGGCGCTCCAGGCTTCGCGGCAGGCTGAATCGGGCGCGGCGCTCGGCTTTCCCGCCGCCCGGAAGGCGTCGAGCGCGTCCATATGCGTGGCCGGGTCGAGCAGGCCGTGGGTCTCGAATTGGCCGTGCACTTCGACCAGCAGCGCGCCGAGACCGCGCAAAAGCGACACCGTCACCGGCTGGTCGTTGATGAAGGCCTTGCTGCGGCCGTCGGCGGAGAGCGTGCGCCGGAGCACGATGGCGTCGTCCTCCGCGCCCAAGTCCTGCGCGGCGAGAATGCCGAAGGCCGGGTGCTTGCGGGGCAGCGTGAAAGCGGCGCTGACCGCCAGCTTGTCGGCCCCCTTGCGGATCAGGGCGGCGTCGGCGCGGCCGCCGAGCGCCAGGCCCAAGGCATCGAGCACGATGGATTTGCCCGCGCCGGTCTCGCCCGTGAGCACGGTGAGCCCGGACGCAAAACCAATGTCCAGCTTATCCACGGTCACGACATCGCGGATGGACAATTCGGTCAGCATCGGAGTTGGAGCCTCTGGAACAGGGCCCGCTTAGGGCCGGGCGGCTTCCTGCTTGACGGCTTTGGCTTCGCGCGTGATCAGCGGCTTGCCTTCGGGCTTGATGTCCGCGAGCGTCGGCGTGCTGGCGCCGCCCGCGAGCGCATAGGCATCCCGGTACCAGTCGGTGGACGGGAAATTGAAGCCGAGCACGGCGGCGGTCTTATGGGCTTCGGTGTTGAGGCCGAGCGCGGTGAACGCCTCGGTCAGGCGGTAGAGCGCCTCGGGCACATGGCTGGTGGAGCCGTACTGGTCGACCACGACCTTGAAGCGGTTGATGGCGGCGAGGTACTGGCGGTTGCTCAGGTAGAAACGGCCGATAGCCATTTCGCGGCCCGCCAGATGGTCGCGCACCAGGTCGGTCTTCAGGCGCGCGTCGCGGCCGTAGGAGGTGTCGGGGAAGCGCGACACGACGTCCTCGAGGGCGTTCAGCGCCTTGGTGGTCTGCTCCTGGTCGCGGCGGATGTCGGCGATGCGCTCATAGGAGCACAGGGCCTTCAGGTAATAGGCATAGGCGATGTCGCGGTTGCCGGGATGGACCTGGATGAAACGGTCGAGACGGGTGATGGCCTCGTCGTACTTGTCGTCGCGGTAATAGGAATAGGCCGACATCAGCATGGCCTTGGTCGACCACACCGAATAGGGATGCTGGCGCTCGACTTCGTCGAAATACTTGCCGGCGTCGTTGAAGCGGCCGTTGTCCACGTAGGACACGGCCTTGCTGTAAATCTCGTAGACCGACTGCTCCTTGTACTCGAGTTCCTTCTTGTCGGAGGAACAGGCGGCCAGCCCCAACGCGAGGGCCACCAGAGCAAGGCGCAGGGCAGAGAACGGCGAGGTCTGACGCACGGGCCTACAGGCCTCCAAAAACGGGCAAATCGGAAGGCGGTAGATATACCCTCAGCGCCCCCTAAAATCAAAACCCGCCAGGGGTTTTTCCCGGGCGGGTTTTGAAAGCATTGGGAAAAACCACGTTTACCGAACGGTCGCGGCCCGGCGGATTTTGGCCCGGACGGTATCGACGAAGGGGAGGGGCGTGCCCTGATCCAACCATGACGCGTGGGCGGCCGGTTCCTGCCACATGTCCACCATCTCCCAGCAGGAGCGGTCGGCATAGATCTGGCGCATCAGGCGCGCGGTATCGGCGTGGCTGGAGCAGCGGCCGATGAAGTGGCCGATGATGGGATGGCCGGTGAGGTAGAGGTCGCCGACCGCGTCCAGCGCCTTGTGGCGCACGAATTCGTTGTCGTGGCGCAGGCCTTCCTCGTTGAGGATGCGGTCGCCGTCGACGACGATGGCGTTCGAGAGGCTGCCGCCGCGGGCGAGGCCGGCTTCGCGCAGCGCGGTCACGTCGGACAGCAGGCCGAAGGTGCGCGCGCGGCTGATCTCGGTCTTGAAGCTGTCGCGCGAGACGGTGAAGGAACAGCTCTGGCGGCCGATCGCCTGGGCGCGGAAGTCGATGTGGAAATCGACGCGCAGGCCGTCGGGCCACGGGCCGAGGGCGACCATCTTGCTGCCCTGGATATGGCTGTGCTGCTTCAGGATGCGCATGGCGCGGCGCGGGGCATCGAGCTCCGCGACGCCGGCGCATTCGATCAGGAAAGCGAACGGCGCGGCGCTGCCGTCCATGGCGGGCACTTCAGGGCCGTTGAGTTCGACGATCGCGTTGTCGATCTCGAGCCCGCAGAACGCCGACATCAGGTGTTCGACGGTCGCCACGCTGATCCCGTTCGCATCTGCGAGAACGGTGCACATGCGGGAGTCGGCGACATTGGCCCAGGTGGCCTTGATGGTGGTGCCGCCGCCGATCAGGTCGACGCGCTTGAACACGATACCGGTATCGGGTCCGGCCGGGTGCAACCGCATCGCAACACGCACGCCGGTGTGAAGTCCGACGCCTGTGCAGCTGATGGAGGTCTTGAGGGTCTTCTGCAGGACGGGTCTACGGTCGTCTACCGAAGTCGCACTACCGCTAGGCGCGCTGAAGGCGCCGGGGCTGCTAACGTCAAAAGTCATTCGTCACCGATCTATCTGCAGGCATCGCCACAGCGGTACCCTCCGCCCTGGCGAAGCCATGGTTCGGTAGCAACCCCCGATACCCGTATTCAATCGTAATTTTTACAAAATGCTCCACTTTGACAAGGCAAAAATTATGCTCCCACAATATTTTGTGGGTTACCCCTCCGCCCGAAAACCTTTGCGCCCGGCCCGCTTCGAGGGTTTTTCTACCTAGGGGTGAGAGTTGAGGGCCGTCTTTTGTCACAGCCGCGCGTGGGGCGGAAAGTCCTTTTAGGAGAATAATTTACCGTTTTCGCCCGGGCTTTCACGGCGGACCGTAAGGGACTCCCTTATAAAAGGGCATTTCCTGGCTCGCTGGCACCGAACCGGGGCCAGACGCCGGGGCACGCCGCGCGGGCGGCTTAGTGTAGGTTGGGCCGTCCCCGGAGGGGCCCAGGGGGGGGGAGACGACGTGTCGCCGCAAAGCCTGCTGTTCAGCGTGCTGGGCTATTTCGGGCTGCTTTATGCCGTGGCCTGGCGCACCTCCCGGGGGGCCCGCAACGCCGACTTCTTTGTCGGCAACCGCGACAGCGCCTGGCCGCTGGTGGCCTTCGGCATGATCGGCACGGCGCTGTCGGGGGTTACCTTCATCAGCGTGCCGGGCTCGGTGGGCAACGACGGGTTCACCTATCTCCAGGTCGTGTTCGGGCAGACCCTGGGCTATGTGATCGTCGCCTTCGTGTTGCTGCCGCTCTACTACCGGCTCGGGCATGTCTCGATTTACGCTTGGCTGGCGCAACGGCTGGGGGATTGGGGCTGGCAGACCGCGGCGGTGCTGTTCATCATCTCGCGCACCCTGGGCGCCACCGCGCGGCTCTACCTGGTGATCCGCATCCTTCAGGACATCAGCTTCGAAGGCCTGGGCATCCCGTTCGCCGTCAGCACCTTCGTGATCATCGCCATGATCATGCTCTACACGTGGCGCGGCGGGGTGAAGACCATCGTCTGGACCGACACCCTCCAGACCGCCGGCATGCTGATCGGGTTGGCGGCCTGCATCGTCTTTGTGCTTCAGGCGCTGCCATTCACGGTCGGCGAGGTTTTCACGCGCGCCGCCGATCTTGGCCTGACGCGGGTTTGGGGGACGGCGCCGGAGGCGCGCGACTTCTGGCTCAAGCAGGTGTTGGCCGGCATGGCCATCGGCATCGCCATGACCGGCATGGACCAGGAGCAGATGCAGAAGAATATCTCGGTTCGCACCGTGCCCGAATCCCAGCTCAACATGATGGTGACCGGCATGGCCATGCTGCTGGTGGTGACGGCGTTCCTGACCCTGGGCGCGGTGATGACCGTCTTCGCCCAGCACACGGGGTTGGACGCGCGCGGCGACCGCCTGTTCCCGGCGGTGGTGATGGGCTATCTGCCGGCGGGATTGCAGCTGGTGTTCGTTATTGCATTGATTTCGGCGCTGTTCCCCAGCGCCGACGGCGCGCTCACGGCGCTGACGTCGTCCACCTGCAACGACGTGCTGCGGTTCGAACGCCGCCAGGACTTGAGTGAGGCCGCGCGCACCCGCCTGCGCACGCGCATCCATTTGGGGTTCGCGGCGCTGTTCGTGGTGCTGACGGTGGTGTTCCGCTGGATCGACGACCCCAGCATGATCGGCCTGATCCTGAAGATCGCGGCCTACACTTATGGCCCGCTGTTCGGCCTCTCGGCCTATGGCCTGCTCGCCCGCCGCCCGGCGCAGGGGCCATTGATCGCGGTCGCGGCACTCGGTGCCCCGGTGTTGTGCCTGATGTTGGACGCGATGCAGGCCAAGATTTTCACGGCCTACCGCATCGGCCTGGAGATGCTGTTGATCAATGCTGCGGTGACTTACGCGCTGCTGTGGCTGGTGTCTCTCAAACGTCCTAACGATGCTTGAAAACCGGCGCTCGCTTCTCGATGAACGCCGTCATGCCTTCCTTCTTGTCTTTCAGGCTGAAGATCGACTGGAAGGTGCGGCCTTCGAACAACAGGCCCTCGGCCAGGCTGCTTTCATAGGCGCGGCCCACGGATTCCTTGGCCATCATCAGTACCGGCAGGGACATGGCGGCGATCTTGGCCGCCACGGCGAGCGCCTCTTCCATCAATTTGTCGGCCGGCACCACGCGGCTGACGAGGCCCGAGCGCTCGGCCTCGGCCGCGTCCATCTGGCGGCCGGTGAGCACCATGTCCATCGCCTTGGCTTTGCCGATCAGACGCGTCAGGCGCTGGGTGCCGCCCGAGCCGGGGATCACGCCCAGGGTGATCTCGGGCTGGCCGAACTTGGCATTGTCGGCGGCGATGATGAAGTCGCACATCATGGCGAGTTCGCAGCCGCCGCCCAGGCAGTAACCCGCCACGGCGGCGATCACCGGCTTGCGGCACCTGGCGGTGCGTTGCCAGCTGCCGACGATATAGTTCGGAACGTAGGTGTCGATATGATCCTGGGTGACCATTTCCTTGATGTCGGCGCCGGCGGCGAAGGCCTTTTCGCTACCCGTGAGGACGATGGCGCGGATGCCGGCATCGGATTCAAAAATCTCGATCGCGTCCGAGAGATCCTTCATCAGCGGGCTGGAAAGCGCATTCAGCGCCTTGGGACGGTTGAGGCGGATCAGGCCGACCGCGCCATGGGTTTCGACAATGATGTTCTCAAAGGTCATGGGTGCGCCCTCGCAAATGAAGGCGCACATCATTAGAGAGTTTTGCGCAAAAGCAAAGGGCCCGCGCCTTGCGGCGCGGGCCCTTCACTGTCCGAGTTTTCGTTCCAGGGGTCTGAGTTTGGGACCCTGGATCCTCGGGTCGAGCCCGAGGATGAAATTCGCCCAAGGATGACTTAGGGCTTGAGCCCTAAGTCATGGGGCTCATTTCAATTGGCCTGCCTGCGCAGGAACGCCGGGATCTCCAACTCATCCTCGTCGTGGGAGCTCAACGGACGATCCTGGGGCCCCACGGCGATGTTCAGCGCAGCGGGTTTCTCGATCTTGGCCTGGGGTTGCGGCGCGGCCTGGGTCTCTTCGGGCTTGCGCGCGGTCAGGCTGCGGTAGCGGCCGAACAGGCTGACGCGGGCCGGTTCAGCCTTGCCCGCGGCCGGAGCGGCCGGAGCCGGTTCGGCAGCCGCCATCACGGCTTCGATCCGCGGCGCTGGCTTGGGGGCCGGAGCGGCCGGAGCTTCCATGCGGAATTCCGGCTGACGCGGCTCGGGGCGCGGTTCCGGGGCGCGGGCCACGAACACCTCACGGGCCGGCGGCGCGCCGCCGAATACGCCAGTCGAGGTCGGCATCGGCGAGGGCGCGACCGGCGCGGCCATCGCGGCGATGGTGCGCGGCGGGGCCGCGGCCGGCGCGGCGGCGAGCGCTTCCTCGACGGCGGCGGCCTGCGAGGCGCCCACCGGCATCGCGGCGGCAACCTCGGCTTCCACTTCCTTGCGGACCGCGGCGGTCATTTCCATGAGCGCCTGTTCCTCGGCCTGCAGGTCCAGGGTGCCGGTGGCGGGCGCCAGCGTCGGGCCAAAACCGAACTGCGTGAAGTTCGGCTGCACCGGAGCGGCGCGTTCGGCCGCGGGGCCTTGCGCCATCACCGGAGTCGCCGGAGCGGCCGCGGTCACCGGCGCACGCGCAGCCGGCGCCGGGGTGCGGATCTCGGCGGGCATACGGCGGCCGACGGCGCGGGTTTCCGCCCGCACCGGCATGGGCCGCGGCTGGACGCCGGCTTCGGACTCGATGCCGGTGGCCACCACGGAGACGCGGATCTTGCCTTCCATGGTTTCGTCGAAGCACGAACCGAAGATGATGTGGGCGTCGGTTTCCACCTCATCGCGGATGCGGTTCGCGGCCTCGTCCACCTCGAACAGGGTGATGTCGCTGCCGCCGGTGATGTTGATCAGCACGCCCTTGGCGCCCTTCATGGAGGTTTCCTCCAGGAGCGGGTTGGCGATGGCGGCCTCGGCGGCGTCGAGCGCGCGGCGGTCGCCGGAGGCCTGGCCCGTTCCCATCATGGCGCGGCCCATTTCCTTCATCACCGTGCGGACGTCGGCGAAGTCCAGGTTGATCATGCCCGGCATCATCATCAGGTCGGTGACGCTGCGCACGCCGCCGTGCAGCACGTCGTCGGCCATCTTGAAGGCGTCGGCGAAGGTGGTCTTCTCATTGGCGACGCGGAACAGGTTCTGGTTCGGGATCACGATCAGGGTGTCGACGAACGCCGCCAGCTCCTCGATGCCGGCTTCGGCCAGGCGCATGCGGTGGATGCCTTCGAAATGGAACGGCTTGGTCACCACGCCCACGGTCAGCACGCCCATCTCGCGGGCGATGCGGGCGATCACGGGCGCCGCACCCGTGCCGGTGCCGCCGCCCATGCCGGCGGTGATGAAGGCCATATGCGCGCCTTCAAGCTCGCGGGTGATGATCTCGATCGCTTCCTCGGCGGCGTGGCGGCCGATGGTGGGCTGAGCGCCGGCGCCCAGCCCCTGCGTGGTGTCGCGGCCGAGCTGAATGCGCCGGTCGGTGCGCGACAGGGTGAGTGCCTGGGCGTCGGTGTTGGCGACGACGAAGTCGCAGCCTTCCATGGCGCTCTGGATCATGTTGTTGACGGCGTTGCCGCCCGCGCCGCCGACACCGATGACGGTGATGCGCGGCTTCAGCTGCGCCTCGATGGTGGTCTTGGGAACGCTGATGTTGATAGTCATGTTAGCCTCCGAAATTCTGATGATCGAAAATCTTGTTCATTGGTTTTTTGCTTACGGGCGTGGAGTCCCAGCCCGGTCGTTGTTTTTGGTTTTTGTGGGCTAGGCTTTTGCCTTGGGTGGGGCCGGTCGAGTGATCGCCAGCTCTTGTGGTGGTTGGTCCTTTCCTCATCAGAAGTTCTCCCGCAGCCATCGGCCGATCTTGCCGAAGCTCCGCTTCTTGTTGGCGGAGTCCATGGCCGCGAAGTCGGGTCGCGCGACGTGTTCCTGCAGGCCGTAACGCAGCAGGCCTGCAGCCGTCGAAAACGCGGGGCCGGAGAGTGAGTCCGGCAATCCGCGAATGGCTTTCGGGCGCCCAAGGCGCACCTGTTTGTCGAGAACGAGTTCGGCGAGATCGCGCACGCCTTCCAGCTGGCTGGCGCCACCGGTGAGCACCACGCGCCGGCCGGCGGCCTTCGCGAAGCCGGAATGCTCCAGGTGGCTGCGTACCAGCTCGAAGGTTTCCTCGAGGCGCGGCTGGATGATCTGCACCAGCATGGATTTGGGGATTTCGGTGGCGGCGGTCTCGTCGTCCTCGCCGACCATCGGCACCTTGAGCAGTTCGCGCGCGTCGCCGGGGTTGGGCGTGACGCTGCCGTAAACCGTCTTCAGGCGTTCGGCCTTCGCGATCGGTGTGGAAAGCCCCTTGGCGATGTCGTTGGTGACGTGATGGCCGCCCACCGGGAGGCTTTCCACATAGACCACCTGGCTTTCCATGAACACGGCGATCGAGGTGGTGCCGCCGCCCATGTCGATGACGGTGACGCCCAGATCCTTCTCGTCCTCGACCAGGCACGCCAAACCGCTCGCGTAGGGCGAGACCACGCGGTCCTCGATGTCGAGGTGGCAGCGGTCGATGACCGTGGCGAGATTGCGCGAAGGCCCGACCGCGGCGGTGACCAGGTGGATGTTCACGCCGAGACGGTCGCCGTACATGCCGCGCGGGTCGATGATGCCGTTGCCGCCGTCGATCGAGTAGCCGGTCGGGATGCAGTGGATCAGGTCGCGGTCGTTGGCGTCGTACTGGGCGCTGCCGTGATCGAGCACGCGCCGCACATCGGTGTCGCGGATCTGATGGCCGGAGACCGCGAGTTCGACGTCCACCCGGGTCGACTGCGGCGCCCCGCAGGACATGTTGACGTAGACCTTCTCGACGCGGGTGCCGGCCATCTGTTCGGCGGCATCGACCACGGCGCGCACGGAACTTTCAGCTTCGTCCAGGTTGGTGACCTGGCCGCCGCGCATGCCCTTGGCGCGGTGGTGGCCGACGCCGGTGACATGCAGTTCGTCATCCTCGCCGCGGCTGGCGATGAAACAGGCGACCTTGGTGGTGCCGATATCGAGCGCCGCGATGGACGGATTGCGTGGCAGGGTTTTGGACATGATTCTATCCCCGTGTCTTCTTGACTCTGTTGTAGGTCGCACGTCCGGCCGGAAAACCGGCTCCCACTTTTTCTGGACGTGCTTCGGTGTTCAAAACGATGACCCCCATTTCCCCCGGTTCCCTTCTAAGCGTCTTTCTTCGCGGGCATGACGGCCTTCTTCACCGCGCCCGGTTTCGTGGGTGCGTTCGGGTCTTTGTGGACCCGCACGATCAAACGGTCTTCCAGGCGCAGGTCGATGAACTCCAGATCGCGTTCCAGGATCTGGTGGTCTTTCTCCAAAAGGCCGAGGCGCGTCCAGGCGGCGGCGAAGCCTTCCTCGGGCAGGCGCACGGCGATGCCGTTCTCGAAACTGTCGAGGTAGAGGTTCCAGCGCCGCTCGCCCACGCGCACGGCGGCGCGGACGCGCGCCGCCAGGTCGGGGTTGGTCTCGATGGTGGCGAACAGGGCGGGCGCGTTGCGGGGCGCGTCGTTGCCCACGATCATGGGAAGCGACTGCGCGGCGGCATCGACCTCCGGCACCTCGATGATCGGCTTGCCGTCGCGGTCCACCAGGAAATAGCGCTTATCCTGCTGCCACAGGGCGTAAGGCGTGCGCTCCTCGATCTCGATGCGCACGGCGTCGGGCAGATGGCGCTCGAGCTTCGCGCTCTTCACCCACGGCAGGGCTTCGATCTGGGCGCGGGCCTTGGCCATGTCGATGGCCAGGATCGGCGTGCCGCGCTCGGCGTCCACCGCCGCCAGCAAATCCTCGCGGCTGGTCATGTCGCGGCCTTCGACTGTCAACTTTTGCAGGCGCATGCCCAGGCTGGCGCTGGCGTCGATGGCGGTGGCGGCGAGGCGCTCGGTGTCCACGGCGAGCGGCAGGCCGCCCAACTTCACGACGATCAGGCTCACGCCGGCAATGGCGAAGGCGGCGGTGCCGAGCAGCACGGCGCGCGACGTGAGCGCGGACGGGATCATCCATCGCATTGGGCGTGCTCCACCATCCAGAAAACCAGGTCGGCATAGCTCATGCCGACATACGCGGCCTGCTCGGGCACCAGCGAGGTCGGCGTCAGACCGGGCTGGGTGTTGACCTCGAGCATGTAGAAGTCGTCGCCGTCGAGCCTGAGGTCCGCGCGGCTGACCCCGCGGCAGCCGAGCGCCCGATGCGCCGCCAGCGAGAGCTCCATGGCACGGGCGTAGAGATCGCTCCTCAGTGGCGCGGGCAGCACATGCTTGGACCCGCCGGTCGCGTATTTGGCCTCGTAGTCGTAGAACTCGCGCGCCGTGGTGATCTCGGTGACCGCCAGCGGCTTTTCGCCCATGACCGCGACCGTGACCTCGCGGCCGGGGATGAAGCGCTCGGCCATCACCAGGTCGTCGTCGTCGAGGCCGAGATCGTCGAGCGGCGGGTGATTGCTGCCCTTCATCACAATCTTGACGCCGACGCTGGAGCCTTCGTTCACCGGCTTGATCACGTAGGGACGTTCCATGAGGTCGCCGCTTTCGGCTTCGGCGCGGGTCACGACTTTTTCTTCCGGAACCGGAATGCCTACCGAAGCGAAAATCTTCTTGGCCGCCGGTTTGTCCATGGCGACCGCGGAGGCCATGCGGCCCGAATTGGTGTAGGGGATCGCCATCATGTCCAAGAGGCCTTGGATGCAGCCGTCCTCGCCGAAGCGGCCATGCAGCGCGTTGAACACCACGTCCGGCTTGGCGGTCTCGATCTCGCGCACCAGCGCGCCCATGTCGCGGCGCAGGTCGATCATGGTGACGTCGAGCCCTTTTGACTTGAGCGCGTCGCCGGCGCCCCGGCCCGAGACCAGCGACACTTCGCGTTCCTTGGAGAAACCGCCGTAAAGCACGGCGACGCGGCGGATGTTGGTGGGGCGCTTCATGACGCCCCCACGGATTTGCTGTCGCCGGCGGACACGCCCAGGCGGCGGATTTCCCAGCGCAGCTCGATGCCGGACATGGCCTTCACCCGCGCGCGCACGTCCTCGCCCAGGCCTTCCAGGTCGGCGGCACTCGCATTTCCCGTGTTGATCAGGAAATTGGTGTGCTTGGGCGACACCTGCGCACCGCCGCGCGTGAGACCGCGGCATCCAGCCCGGTCGATCAGTTCCCAGGCCTTGGCGCCCGGCGGATTGGCGAAGGTGGAGCCGCCGGTGCGCGCTTGGGTGGGCTGGCTGAGCTCGCGTTCGGTGCGGATCTCGCGCATGCGCGCGGTGATGGCGTCCTGGTCGCCGGCAATGCCCGCGATTTCGGCGCCGACGAAGATCAAGTCCTCGGCCGCGTCCACATGGCGATAATGAAAACCCATCGCGCCTGCGTCGAGCTTGTGAACGGTTCCAGCGCGGTCGAGCGCGGTGGCGGAGCGGAAGACGTCCTTGAACTCGCGGCCATATGCGCCTGCGTTCATGCGCAGGCCGCCGCCGATCGTGCCGGGAATGCCGGTGAGGAATTCCAGGCCGGCGATGCCGGCATCCCGCGCGGCGGTGGCGACGGTCGCATTCACCGCGCCCGCGCCGCATTTCAGGGTCATGCCATCGACGGCAATACCGGCGAAGGCCTTGCCGAGGCGGATGGTCACGCCCGGCACGCCGCCGTCGCGCACCAGCATGTTGGCGCCGAGGCCAATGACCGTGAGGTCAATGCCCGCCGGGCAGCCCTTGAGGAAATCCGCGAGGTCGGCGACGTCGGCGGGGGTGTACAGCACCTCCGCCGGTCCGCCGACCCGGAACCAGGTCAGCTTGCCCAGGTCGGCCATGGCCTCGAAGCCGCCGCGCACGCGCGGCAGCCTCTCGACCAGGGACGTGAGGGCGCGGGCTGCCATCATGCCGCACCCTTGGTTTTCTGGATGGCGGTCAGGTCCGCGGGCAGCGCGTGCGCCCAGGCGGTGATGTTGCCGGCGCCGAGGCAGACCACCATGTCGCCGGGCTTGGCGATATCGTCGATCACCGCGGCCAGGTGCTTGGGCGACATCAGCGCGGTGACGGCCGGGTGCCCGTGGGCGTGGAGGCCGTTGATCAGGGCGTCGCGGTTGATGCCGGCGATGGGCGCTTCGCCCGCAGGGTAGACATCCGCGACCACGACATGGTCGGCGTCGTTGAAGCATTGGCAGAATTCCGCGAACAGCGATTGCAGGCGGGTATAGCGGTGCGGCTGCACCACGCCGATGACCCGGCCTTTGCTGGCGGTGCGCGCCGCGCGCAACACGGCGGCGATTTCCACCGGGTGGTGACCGTAGTCGTCGATCACCGTGATGCCGTTGGCCTCGCCGACTTTGGTGAAGCGGCGTTTGACGCCCTTGAAGCGCGCCAGGCCTTCCTTCAGTACCTCGTCGGCGACACCCATCTCGGCGGCCACGGACACGGCGGCCAGCGCGTTCAGCACATTGTGCTGGCCGAACATGGCGAGCTTGATGTCCTTGATCACGCGTTCGCCGCCGGTGATGCGCTCGGAGATGGCGGCATCGAAGCGCACCCCGTTGGAGTCCAGCACCACATTGAGCCCGCGCACCTGCGCGAGGGGCGAGAGGCCGTAGGACACGATCTTGCGGTCGGTCAGCTGCGGCAGCAGCGCCTGCACTTCCGGATGATCGATGCACAGCACGCCGAAGCCGTAGAACGGGATCGATTCCACGAAGGTGCGGAACGCCTGCTTCACCTTGGCGAACTCGCCGTAGAAATCCAGGTGCTCGGGGTCGATGTTGGTGACGATGGCGATGGTCGCCGGCAGGCGGGTGAAAGTGCCGTCGGACTCGTCGGCCTCGACCACCATCCATTCGCCGCCGCCCAAACGCGCGTTGGTGCCGTAGGCGTTGATGATGCCGCCGTTGATGACGGTGGGGTCGAGCCCGGCGGCGTCCAGCACGCTGGCTACCAGCGACGTCGTGGTGGTCTTGCCGTGGGTGCCGCCGACCGCCACCGACCACTTGAGGCGCATGAGTTCGGCCAGCATCTCGGCGCGGCGCACGACCGGCAGCATGGCCTTGCGCGCGGCGATCACCTCGGGGTTGTCGGGCTTCACCGCCGAGGACGTGACGATCACCCGTGCCTCGCCCAAGTTCTCGGCCTTGTGGCCAACGTCGATCCGCATGCCGAGCGCTCGCAGGCGATCGACATTGGCGTTCTGGGCGATATCGCTGCCCTGCACCTGGTAGCCGAGGTTGTGCATGACCTCGGCGATGCCCGACATGCCGATGCCGCCGATGCCCACGAAGTGAATGATGCCGATATCGAGCGGCATGGCCTGCATCTAGATAACTCCTCTTTTCATCGGCTCGATCCTGGATGGCGGCGCCATGGCGGGAGCGGCGGTGTTGGTGCGGGCGTCGCCGCGCATCACGGTCTCGACCACCGCGGCGAGGCGCTGGGCGGCGTCGGGTATGGCGAAGCGCGCGGCGGCGGCGGCGGTTTCGGTGAGCAGGTCGGGCGCGGCGGCGAGCGTTGCGATGCGCTCGGCCAGGGCTTCGGGCGTGAAGCCGTTCTGTTTGAGCATCCAGGTGCCGCCCTGGGCCGCGAGCGCCGCGGCATTGGCGCTTTGATGGTCATCGGCGGCGTAGGGGTAGGGCACCAGGATCGACGGCCGGCCGATCAGCGTGACTTCGGCCACGGTCGACGCACCGGAGCGCGCGATCAGCAGGTGCGTACCGGCGAGCAACTCGGGCACGTTGTCGAAGAACACACGGAGGTGGGCGTGCGCGCCGGTGCCGACATAGGCCGCGTGGGTGCGGTCCAGGTCTTCCGGACGGCACTGTTGCGTGATCTCCATGCGGTTACGCAAAGCCTCGGGCAACAGGCGCATGGCGGCGGGCAGCACGTCGCTGAACACGCGGGCGCCCTGACTGCCGCCCAATACCAGGATCCGGAAGGGGCCGCCGTCCGGCGCCGCGTAAGGCGCGTTGCGCAAGGCGGCCACCGCTGGCCGCACCGGCATGCCGGTGCGCATGACCCGCGCTTTTTCCGGCGCGGGCTTGGCGAGTTCGAACGAGGTGCAGACCTGGTTGACGCGCCCCGCCAGCAGGCGGTTGGCGCGGCCCAGGATCGCGTTCTGCTCGTGGATCACGGTCGGGATGCCGAGCTGCACCGCCGCGAACATGGCCGGCGCCGAGGCGTAGCCGCCGAAGCCGACCACGGCCGCCGGTTTGAGCTTGGCGAGAATGGTGCGCGCCTGCAGGACGCCCAGGCCGAGCGCAACCGTGCCTTTGACCAGGCCCAGCAGTCCGCGCCCGGCGATGCCCTGGCCGCTGACGGCATGGGTGTCGATCATGCCCAGCGTACCGCTGTAATGGGTGCCGCGCTGATCGGTGATCAGCGCCAGGCGATAGCCTTCGTTCAGCAACGCCTGCGCCAAGGCCTCGGCGGGGAACACATGTCCTCCCGTGCCGCCGGCGGTGAGAACGATCAGGCGCTCGTGGGTCTGACGGGGAACGATCATGCCGTCCGTCCTTCCGGATCGCGGCGCCGGCGGGTCAGGGCCAGGATCATGCCCATGCCGACGCCCAGCGCCAGCAGCGACGAGCCGCCGTAGGAGATGAACGGCAGGGTCATGCCCTTGGTGGGCATCATGTGCAGGCTGGAGGCCATGTTGATGAAGGCCTGAAGGCCGAACTGGATGGCGAGTCCGCCGACCGCCAGCAGCACAAACAAGTTTTCCTCGCGCATGGCCTTGGTCAGCGCGCGCAGCACCAGGAAGGCGAACAGGGCGACGATCAGCACGCACAGGAACACGCCGAACTCCTCGCCGGCGACGGCGAAGATGAAGTCGGTGTGCGCGTCGGGCAGGGCCTCCTTCACACGTCCTTCGCCGGGGCCGCGGCCGAACAGGCCGCCTTGCTGGAAGGCGCGCATGGCCTGGGTGATCTGGTAGGTATCGCCGCTGGACGGATCGAGGAACCGGTCGACACGGCTGGTGACGTGTGGGAACAGGAAATAGGCGCCGACCAGCGCCGACATGCCCGCGACCACGATCAGGATCACCCAGATCATCGGCAGGCCGGCGATGAAGAACTGCGCCGCCCACACCGAGGACACCACCATCGTCATGCCGACGTCGGGCTGGCTGAGCAGGCAGGCGGCCACCAGCAGCAGCAGGCCCATGGCGATCAGGTTGCCGGGGAAGTCCTCGCGCAGGCGGTGCTCGGAGAACATCCACGCCGCCACCAGCGCGAAGAACGGCTTCAGAAACTCGGACGGCTGCAGCGAACCGCCGGCGATCCAGCGCTTCGCGCCGTTGACCTCGGTGCCGGCCACCAGCGTCGCCAGCACCAGGCCGCCGAACACCGCGAAGCCGATCGCCGCGAAGCGCCGCAGCCGCATCGGCGGCAGCAGCGAGATCGAGAACATCACCAGCACCACCAGCGGCAGGAACATCATCTGCTTGCGCACGAAGTGGAAAGCGCTGGCGTGGATGCGTTCGGCGGCCGGCGGGCCGGCGGCGAAATTGAGCATGACGCCGATCACGATCAAGAGGGTGATCGCGGCCAGCATCCATTTGTCCACGGTCCACCACCAGCGGCCGACGGTCGAGGTATCCAGGCGGGTGATGGTATGGGGCGTCGCCGTCGTCATGCGGACATCTCTCGTTTGGGCCACAGCTTGAGGACTTCGGCGCGGAAGCGGTCGCCGCGCTCCTCGAAGCTCTTGAACATGTCGAAGGATGCGCAGGCCGGCGACAGCAGCACCGTCGCGCCGGGCAGTTGATCCTTGAGCGCCATTGCGCCGGCTTCCGCGATCGCGGATTCCATGTCTTCGTACAAAGCGAACGGAACTTGATCGTCGAGCGTATCGGCGAAGTCGTCGGCGGCTTCGCCGATCAGGAAGGCGTGGCGGATACGGCCGAACAGCGGCGCCAGGCTCCTGATGCCGCCTTCCTTGGGGCGGCCGCCGGCGATCCAATAGATGTTCTGATAGCAGGCGAGCGCCTTTTCGGCGGCATCGGCGTTGGTGGCCTTGCTGTCGTTGACGAAGGAGACGTTCGCGACCTGCTGCACCAGCTCCTGGCGGTGCTTGAGGCCCGGGAAAGTGCGCATGCCTTCGGCGATGGCGTCATAAGAAATGCCGGAGGCCCGCGCGGCTGCTGCTGCTGCTGCGTTCTGCCAGTTATGCACGCCCGGCAGGCGCGCGACCGTGGTCAGGTCGATGATGGTCGTGGGGCGCGGCCCGGTGGCGTCGATCAGCTTGCCGTCCTGGACATGGAAGCCGCCGGGCGCGGCCTGCTTGGCGGAGATCGGCCACACGGTATGCAGGCCGTCGCGGCGCAGCGCGTCATACAGCGCGGCGCAATGCGGATCGTCGATGCCGATAATGGCGACGCGCGGCGGGCGCTGGTGGCTGAAGATGCGGCGTTTGGCGGCGATATAGCCATCCATGCCGCCGTGGCGATCCAGGTGGTCGGCAGTGATGTTGAGCAGCACGGCGGTCTCGCAGGCGAGATGCGGGACCAGTTCGAGCTGATAGGACGACAGCTCCAGCACATAAGTGCCGCCGAGGCCGAGCGGCTCCAGGTCCAGCGCCGGGATGCCGATATTGCCGCCGGCGGCCACTTTGCGGCCGGCAGTGGCGAAGATATGCGCGGTCAGCGCCGTGGTGGTCGACTTGCCGTTGGTGCCGGTGATGCCGACCACGCTGGCGTCGGTTTGCGCCTCGAGCAGCAGGTCCACGTCGCAGGCGAGCGGGATGTTCTGGGCGCGGGCCTTGGTGGCGAGGCTGTGGGGCTGCGGGTAGGTGTGCGGGATGCCGGGGCTCCACACCACCGCGCGCACGCCCGAGAGCGGCGCCGCGCCGTCAAACGTGCGGAAGCCTTTGGCCGCGCCCTGCGCGAGGCTCGCGGGCTGGTCGTCCCACACCGCCACGTCGGCGCCGCTGGCGCGCAAAGAGGCCGCCGCCGACAGGCCGGATTTCCCGAGACCCATCACGACAACCTTTTCGCCCGCGTAGCGGAAGGTGGGGACCATGGACATTATCTCAGCTTCAAGGTGGCGAGGCCGGCGATGGCCAGGATCACGGCGACGATCCAGGCGCGGATCACGATGGTCGATTCCGCCCAGCCTTTTTCTTCGTAGTGGTGATGCAGCGGCGCCATGCGGAACACGCGCTTGCCGGTGAGCTTGAACGACGCGACCTGCACGATCACCGAAACGGTTTCCAGCACGAACAGCCCGCCGACGATGGCGAGCACGATCTCGTGCTTGGTGATGACGGCGGTGACGCCGAGCGCGCCGCCCATGGCCAGCGAGCCGGTGTCGCCCATGAACACCATGGCCGGCGGGGCGTTGAACCACAGGAAGCCGAGGCCGGCGCCGACCACCGCCGCCAGGAACACCGCGAGCTCGCCCGCGCCGGGGACGTGATGCACCTGGAGGTAGTTGGCGAACACCAGGTTGCCGATGAGATAGGCGATGATCAGGAAGGTGCCGGCGGCCAGCATCACCGGCACGATGGCGAGTCCGTCGAGTCCGTCGGTGAGGTTGACCGAGTTGGCCGCGCCCACGATCACGAACACCATCACCGGCACATAGAGAATGCCCAGGTTGATCATGGCTTCCTTGAAGAACGGCAGCATCAGCGCGTGGTTGGCGGGACCGGTGTTGACGACGGTGATGGCATAGGCCGCGGCGCCCGCGATCACGATCTCCGCGATCAGCTTGATGCGCCCCGACACGCCGCCGGTCGAACGCTTGGTGACCTTGCGGTAGTCGTCGGCGAATCCCACCAGGCCGAAGCCCAGGGTCACCGCCAGCGCGATCCAGATGTAGCGGTTGGTGAGGTCGGCCCACAGCAGGGTGGCGATGCCGATGCCCAGCAGCATGAGCACGCCGCCCATGGTGGGCGTGCCCTGCTTGGTGATGAGGTGGCCCTTGGGGCCGTCGGTGCGGATCGGCTGGCCGCGGCCCTGCTTGGAGCGCAACCAGTCGATCAGCGAGGGGCCGAGCACGAAGGACACGAACAGCGCCGTCATAATCGCACCGCCCGCCCGGAAGGTCAGGTAGCGGAACAGGTTGAGGACGTTGACCTGTTGCGAGAGCTCGGAAAGGAAATAAAGCATGCGGGTTCTATTCCATTGCGCCGAGGGCTTCGACGACCAGATCCATGCGGCTCGCGTGCGAGCCCTTGACCGCCACGACATCGTCCTTGCGTAGGTCGGCTTGCAGGATACGGGCCAGCGCGACCGAGTCCGCGGCGTGAGCGCCGCGCATCTTCTCGGGCAGCGCGTCGTGCAGGTGTTTCATCATCGGCCCGGCCGTGTAGACCAGGTCGATGCGCGCGGATTGCAGGCTCTCCGCGAGGCCGGCGTGCAGCTCGGCGGCCTTGGTGCCCAACTCGCGCATGTCGCCCAACACCATGATCAGGCGGCCCCCATCTTTTCCCAGTGCGCCGCCCACCGGTTGGTGCATCTGCGCCAGGGTATCGGCCAGCACGCGCACGGCCGCCGGGCTGGCGTTGTAGCTTTCGTCGATCAGCAGCGCCTTGCCGCCGCTCACACGAATGCGTTTGCGCGCGCCGCGGCCCACCGGCGCGGCCAGGCGCGCCAGCGCCGCGGCGGCCAGATGGATGTTGCCGCCGATCGCCTTGACGGCGGCGATGGCGGCGATGCTGTTCAGCGCCCAGTGACGGCCGCTGACAATCATGTCGTACATGATGCGTTCGTTGTCGAACTCCGCCGCGACCTGAGTGCCGTCTGGCGTCAGCGACCAGGCGAACAGGCGCGCGGTGGCGTCGCCGCCGGTGCCGAAGGCCACGGTCTTGGCGCCGTAGCGCTTGGCATTGGCCATCAGGCGCGCGAAATGCGGATTGTCCGACGGCAGCACGGCGATGCCGCCGGGTTCGAGGCCGGCCATGATCGCGGCTTTTTCGTCGGCGATCTCGGCGACCGAGGCGAAGAACTCCAGGTGCGCGGCTTCGACCGTGGTGATCACGGCCGCATGCGGGCGCACCAGCTTGGACAGCGGCGCGATCTCGCCGGGATGGTTCATGCCCAATTCGAACACGCCGAACTGCGTCGCCGCCGGCATGCGGGCCAAGGACAGCGGCACGCCCCAGTGATTGTTGAGGTTGCCTTCGGTGGCGTGCGTCGCGCCCTGAACGGCCAACGCCAGCTTGAGCGCCTCTTTGGTGCCGGTCTTGCCGACACTTCCGGTGACGGCGATGATCTTGGCGCCGGTACGTGCCCGGGCGGCCCGCGCCAGGTTTTCCAGCGCGAGAAACGTATCCTTAACCACTATCAGGCGATCATGGTATTCGGCGGACTCCGGCACCGCTTCGTGCACGATTGCGCCGGCGGCGCCTTTTTTCAGGGCCTGCACGACGAAGCGATGGCCGTCGAAGCTCGGCCCTTTCAGCGCGACGAACAAATCACCGGCCGCGACCGTGCGGCTGTCGATGGAAATGCCGGTGGCGTTCCAGGTTCCAGAGCAACTCCCGGAAACGGCCTTGGCCGCCTCGGCGGCGGTCCACAATGGTGCTGAAAGCGGGCGCGTGGCGGGCATCGGCGTCATACCTTGCCTCCCGCCGCGCGCAATACATCGCGCGCGACCTCGCGGTCGTCGAAGGGAATCACTTTGCCGCCCACGGTCTGGCCGGTCTCGTGGCCCTTGCCCGCGAGCAGCAGCACATCGCCCGCCGAGAGTTTTGCGATGGCGACGGAAATCGCTTCGGCGCGGTCGCCGATCTCCGCGGCACCCGGCGCGCCCTGCAGGATCTCGGCGCGGATCGCGGCCGGAACTTCCGAACGCGGATTGTCGTCCGTGACATAGACCTGGTCCGCGAGCGCGGTCGCGCGTTCGCCCATCAGGCGGCGCTTACCCCGGTCGCGGTCGCCGCCGCAGCCGAACACGATGGCAAGTTTGCCCTGGGTATGCGGACGCAGCGCGGCGAGCACGGTCTCGATGGCGTCCGGCGTGTGGGCGTAATCCACGAACACGGGAGCCCCATCTTTGCTCGCGCCGACATATTCCATGCGGCCAGGTACGCCCTTGAGGTGTCCTAGCGCGGCCACCGCGGCGTCCGGATCGGCGCCGCTGGCGAGAACGAAGCCCAGGGCGCACAGCGCGTTGCCGACCTGGAACGTGCCCGCGAGCGGCAGCAGCACGCGGTGAGACTTGCCGAACACCGCGAGCTTGAGGTCGAAGCCCTCGGCGACGATCCTGCTTTCGACGACCTGCAAGGTCGTGCCGGCCTTGCCGTAGCTGATGACCTTATGTCCGCGCAGGCGGCAGGCGGCCTCGAACGCCGGGAACTCGGAACTGTCGGCGTTCAGCACCGCGACGCCGCCGGGCAGCATCACTTCCGAGAACAGCCGCAGCTTGGCGGCGATATAGGCCGCCATGGAGCCGTGATAGTCGAGATGGTCGCGCGAGAGCGTGGTGAACCCGCCGATGGACAGACGCACGCCGTCGATGCGGTACTGGTGCAGGCCGTGGCTGGAAGCTTCCATCGCGAGATGGGTGACGCCGGTATCGGCCATGGCGGCCAAGATCCGGTGCAGGTGCACCGGGTCCGGCGTGGTCAGGCTGCCCGGAACGTCATAGCCCGGCGCGAACGCCCCGAGCGTGCCGATATAGCCGGCGTCGCGACCCAGCACCGTCCAGAGCTGGCGCGCGAAATGCGCGGCCGAGGTCTTGCCGTTGGTGCCGGTGACGGCTGCCACGGTCCCGGGCTGCTTGTTGTAGAAGCGCGACGCCAGCAGCGCGAAGCGCCGGCGCGGATTGGAATCGAAGATCACGCGGGCGGTGGCGTCGAGGTCCGCCTGGTCGATCACGGTGCCAGGCGGCGCCAGGATGGCGCGCGCGCCGCGCTTGATGGCGTCCGCGATATAGGCGCGGCCATCGGCTTTGGACCCCGACAGCGCGGCGAACAGGAAGCCGGGCTGCACCTTGCGGGAGTCCTCGGTCAGCCCGGCGATATCCAGATCAGGACGAGCCTGAAAGTTCATTCCCTGTTCCTCGAGCAGATCACTGAGGCGCACCGGTGACCCCTCCTGTTTTGGCAACTGGCAAATCGCCAATCAGATCGCCAATGGAGTCGGAGTCCGGAGCGGTCGTATTTGTTCCAGCCGGTTCGGCGGTCAGGCCCGAAGACTCGGCGTAAATGTCGAGCGGCTTGGCCGACTCCAGCGGCGCGGATTCCAATCGCGAAGCGGCGGCGATGGGTTTGGCAACCACGTCGGTGCGCGCGGCGGTCTTCACCAGCGCCGCCGACTGGCCGGCCGCGGCGTATTCGTCTTTGCCGCCATTGGTATAAGCCGCCATCAGGGATACCAGCGGCTGGAAATTGTCGTCATGGCCTAAGGGGAAAACGCCGAGCATGGGACCGATCTTGGCGACGATGTCTCCCGTCGTCGGCACAGCATTCCAACCGGCTGTGGCAAAATTGTAGGTCTCCTTGATGCCTTTCGGCTCATCCAGGAGCACGAACACCACGTAGCGTGGGGCGTCGATCGGGAAGGACGACACGAAAATGGTGCGGTTGGACGCCTTCAGGTAGCCGCCATGAGCCGAAACCTTGTCGGCCGAGCCGGTCTTGCCGCCCACCAGATAACCGGGAACGTCGGCCTGGCGGCCGGTGCCGCCGGGCGCGTCCACCACCATGCGCATCAGGGCGCGCATGGCGTCCGAGGTCGGGCGGGAAATCACGCGCTTGCCTTCGGGGGCGGTGGAGCGCCGTATGATGGTGGGGGGATAGAGGATCCCGCCGTTGACCAGGGATGCCACGCCCGCGGCCACATGCACTGGCGTCACGGAAATGCCATGGCCGTAGGAGATGGTGATGGTGTTGATCTCGCGCCAGGTCGATGGGTACTGGGGCGAACCGGTTTCCGGCAATTCGAGCTTGAGCGGCGTGAGCAGGCCGAATTTGCGCAAATATTCCTTTTGCGTCTCGGTGCCGGCTTCCAGCGCCATCTTGGCGGCGCCGATGTTGGACGAGTGCACCATGATCTCGGCCACCGACATGGTGCGCTTGAGGCCGTGGTAGTCGTTGATGGTGAAGCGGCCGATCTTGATCGGCTGCGAGGCGTCGAACTCGCTGTCGATCTTGGCGGCGCCGCTTTCCAGCGCCATGGCCGTGGTGAACAGCTTGAAGGTCGAACCCATCTCGTAGAGGCCGAGGGTCGAGCGGTTGAACCGCGATTCGGTGTTGGCGTCGCCGACGGCCTTTGGGTCGTAGTCGGGCAGGGACACCATGGCGAGGATCTCGCCGGTGTTCACGTCCATCACCACGCTGCTGCCGCCGACCGCATGGAAGCGGTTGACGGCATGCGCCAGCGACTCATGCACCGCGTGCTGCACGCGCACGTCGAGCGACAGCGCGAGCGGTTCGTTCTTGGTGGTGAGCGCGTCATCGTAGGTTTTCTCGACGCCGGCGATGCCGTGGTTGTCGGGGTCGGTATTGCCGGTGATGTGCGCGAACAGCGAACTTTGCAGGTAGGCGCGGCTTTCGGAATTCTCGAACGACACGCCGGGGATGCCGAGGCGGTTGACCGCCAGTTGCTCGTCGGGCGTCAGGTTGCGCCGCAGATAGATGAAACGCTGCCCCGAGGTCAGGCGCTTCAGGACATCGTCGTACTTGAGGTCGGGCAACGTGGCGGTCAGTTTGGCGGCCGCAATCTTGGCGTCCGGCACCGCCACCGCGTCGGCGAACAGGTTCACCGTTGGCAGGTTCGTGGCGATGATCACGCCGTTGCGGTCGACGATGTCGGCGCGCGCCATCGGCGAGCGGCCGGGTTCGCGCACGCGCGTCATGACCGAAGGGCCATCGCCGAGCACCATGAGGTCGACCAGGCGCACGCCGACCAGAGAGAAGGCCACGGCGACGAGGCCGGCGGTCACCACCAGGCGCATGCGTCCGGTCTCGATGGCGTGTTTGGTGGCGCCGTGCAGGCGCAGCTTCGGCTCGCGCGAGGGTTTCACTTCCTCGCCGGGAAACAGGAACGGGCGGCGTTTTGGGGTACGGCCGATCATTTACGGCCTTCCTGCTCAGCGGAGGTGGTCGCCCCAGCAGCCGTCGGCAGCAGCAAGCGCTGAAGACGGGCATAAGTGACCGACAGGATACTGGGGCGTTCCGTGGCAACCGCCTGGAAGTAAGGCTGCTGCAATTCGGTGTGGAGCTGCGGCGTGCGCGTCGCGGAGCCGCGACTTTCCCCGGGCGGCTTTTCGAAATCGACCGTCGGCGCGGCTTCGCCGCGCCGGGCCTTGAACGGCAGGCTGGCGATGGTCGCGACGTTGCCCGGCGCCGGCGGATGGAAGCCCAGGTATTCCTCGCTCTGGCGGCGCAGGCGTTCGGGATTGTTGAGGTAGGTCCACTCGGCTTCGAGCACGCGGATGGCGCCCTGGTCGCGCGCGATTTGGGCGCGTTTGGCGACCAATTGGTGTTCGAGCTCCTGCACCTTGTGCTTGAGCAGGAACAAGGCCACCGCCACGCCGATGGTCACGATCGCCCACATGAAATGAGACACCCTCACGCCAGGCCTCCCGCGACGGCGGTGAGCAGCGGCGCGGCGGTGCGTTCGGCGACGCGCAGACGCGCGGAACGGGCGCGTGGATTGGTGGCGGCCTCGGCGTCGCTCGGCGTGATCGGGCGGCGCGACAGCGGCTTGAAGGTGGCGGCGGCGGCGGCGTTGCCCAGGCTCGCCGGGGTGTGGCGCGAGGGGCGCAAGGCCGCGCCGGAACGCGCACGCAGGAAGGTCTTGACGATGCGGTCTTCCAGCGAATGGAACGACACCACCGCCAGCACGCCGCCGGGGCGCAGCAGGCGCTCGGCGCCGCGCAGGCCCCGCTCCAGTTCGCCCAGTTCGTCGTTCACGTAGATGCGCAACGCCTGGAAGGTGCGCGTGGCGGGGTCGATGCCGTCGTGGGCGCGGCGCACCTCGGCCCGGACCACGTCGGCGAGATGCAAGGTGCGCGAGAACGGGCGCTCGCGGCGGGCCTCGACGATGGCGCGGGCGACCCTGCGGGCATGCCGCTCCTCGCCGTAAAGAAAGATGATGTCGGCGAGTTCTTTCTCGGACAGCGTGTTGACCACGTCGGCGGCGCTGCGGCCGCTTTTCTCCATGCGCATGTCCAAAGGACCGTCGCGCAGGAACGAGAAGCCGCGTGCCCGGTCGTCGATCTGCATGGAACTGACGCCGAGATCGAGCGCTATACCGTCGACCCCGGAAACACCGCGATGGCCGAGCAGGTCGACCATGTCGCCGAAGCGGCCATGGATCAGGTGCAGGCGGTCGGGATAGCGGGCGAACAGGGTCTCGCCGCGGGTGAGGGCTTCCGGGTCGCGGTCGATGGCCCACACCACGCAGGCCGCGGCGTCGAGCAGGGCCATGGTGTAGCCGCCCGCGCCAAAGGTGCCGTCCAAATAGGTGGCGCCGCTTTTGGGGGCGAGCGCCTCGACGACTTCGGCCAGAAGCACGGGGATATGTTGGGGCTCGTCCATTCCAGGCGCGGTGGGGCCGGGCGTCTGGGGGCTCATGCCGGGCCGCCGTTCTGCTTGAGCACCTTGGCGCGCTTGGCGGCCTTGGCGGCGTTGAACGCGGCCGGTTCCCAGATCTGGAACTTCCAGCCGGCGCCGACAAAGGCGGCCTCGGTGGTGAGCTTGGCGGCGGCCATGAATTCATCGGGCAGGACGATCCGGCCTTCGCCGTCGAGCGCGAGATCGCGCAGGTCGCCCATGATCAGGTCGGCGATATCGTCGCCGCCCGCACGGGCGAAGCTATCTTCCTGTTTCAGCGTGAGATTTTCGAAACGGTCGCGGCCCGCGCCCTCGAGGCAGGTCTCGAATAGGGACGGGTGCAGCGCGACCGACGTGAGGCCGCGGCTCTGAATGACCGCGCGGAAGGGCGCCGGAACCGACAGGCGTCCTTTGGCATCGATCTTATTGGTGAACGTCCCGAAGAACGCCTGCATCGCCGAGCCCCCTCGAAGCTCGTACCCCTGAAATCCCGATGCAAGGCGGCCATTACTGGCAACAGCTACAACCCCCACGAAAACTTGGGGTGGCGGCAATAATTGTTAACGCCTCATACCCGGACCTTAATGGTATCTCATGGGAATTTATGGGTGTCAATGGGATGGCTCCCTAACCTCATGGATTTGTTCTATTTTTGTTCTCATTTTGGGGTATGTAAAGGCGAGCGCTTACCTGACGCTCCTCATGTTAAAGGTTAATGCCAGACGGCCTATAAGCCGGGTTTTGTCCTCGGCGTTACCGCCGATGGATGACCATTCCTCTGGGGCCCCCATTACTGGGGGCCTCGCGCGACCGACCCGGACGGCGATGCGAAAGCGCATCTTCCGGCGCATAGCCACTGTGACGCGGCACTGCCCGGAGGGCCGTCCCTATTTGGTCTTGCTCCAGGTGGGGTTTACCCTGCCGACTCCGTTACCGGCGCCGCGGTGCGCTCTTACCGCACCTTTTCACCCTTACCGGAGGGCCTCCGCATTTAAACGGTGGCCGCCCGGCGGTTTGTTTTCTGTGGCACTGTCCCTGGGGTTGCCCCCGCCGGGAGTTACCCGGCACCTTGCCTTCGTGGAGCCCGGACTTTCCTCGCCCCATTGCTGAAGCGCGGCCATCCAGCCGTCTGGCACCGGCAAACTAGGCTCTTAGGCCTTAAAATCAAGTGAGCGCGATCCGGAAAAGTGGTTCCCGGCTTTCCGCCCAGATCACGCTCCAACAAGAAACCTGGCGCGCGGTTCACATGCTCTAACCCCGCGCTTCCGCGTAGCGGACGTCGACCGCGGCCAGGATGGCGGCGGTTTCCAGGTCGAGGATTCCGTCGACCTGCCCCGGCCTGAACCGGCGCTGGAAGGCGGCGATGACATCGGTGGCGGCCGAACTGGGATCGAGCAAGTCGGCGCCGAGAATCTCGGTCACCGGCACCGGGTATCCGATCTCCGACAAGCGCCGGAAGGCGGCGGCGAGGTCCGGCACGCCCGGCAGGGGCAGGGTAGGTTCAGGCCACAGGCCGATGCCGGCGGCGGCCAACCGCTGCCACGGAAACAGTTCGCCGGGGTCGATCTTGCGCCCGGGTGCGATATCGGAATGTCCGACCACGTTGTCCGGCGCGATGCCGTGACGGGCGATAATGTCGGCCGACAGTTCGATCAGCGCTTCGATCTGTACGTCCGGGAACGCACGGTAGCCATGATCGTGGCCGGGATTGACGATCTCGATGCCGACGGAGGTCGAGTTGATGTCGCGCACGCCGCGCCAGAACGACTTCCCTGCGTGCCAGGCGCGTTTGTCTTCGCCCACCAGGCGCGTGATGGCGCCGTCTTCGTCGAGCAGATAGTGAGCGCTCACCTGCGCGGTGGGATCGGCGAGGCGTGCGAGCGCCGCGGCGGCGGAGTGCATGCCGGTGTAATGGAACACCAGGTGACGAACGCCGGTCTTGCCGTCCACGGCCTGGCGGTCGCCGGAATTGGGAGAGATCCGCTCGATGATGCGTAGCGCCATGCGGCTGGTCTAGTTGATTTGAAAGGCGGGTGCAAAGCCTCACGTCTGGTGCTGCAGCTTGGGCCGCACGTAGTGGCGCAGCTTGTCGAGGGCCTTGGATTCGATCTGGCGCACGCGTTCGGCGGTGAGGCCATAAGCGGTGGCGAGCTTGGCCAGGGTGGCGGGGCGGTCGTTGAGATAGCGCCGCGTGACGATCTCCTTCTCGCGCCGGTCAAGGCGGCCCAGTGCTTCCTTCAATACGTCCGCGTGCCAGCGCTGTTCGTCCGAGGCGATGAAGGCGTCCTCGGGCGTGGGCGCGGTATCGGCCAGGATCTCGCCGAAGGTGAGGCTGCCGCCGCCCGGCACCGGCTGGTGGATGGAGACGTCGTTGGCCGACATGCGCTGGTCCATGGCCACCACGTTGGCGGTCGATACCTGGAAGCGCTGGGCGATCGTCTCGATCGCGTCGTCGTCGAGATAACGCGTGCCGTCGGCCTGGATTTGCTGTTTGGCGCGGCGCAGGTTGAAGAACAGCCGCTTCTTGGCCGCGCCGTTGCCGACCTTGATCAACGACCAGGTCTGGAGGATGAAATTCAGCATCGCCGCCTTGATCCACCAGCGGGCATAGGTGGAGAAGCGGAAGCCTTTGTCCGGCGCGAACCGTTCGGTTGACTGCAACAGGCCCAGGTTGCCTTCGCCGATCAGGTCGGGCAGCGGCACGCCGTAACCGGCGTAGCGTTGCGCCATCTTCGGCACCAGGCGCAGATGCGCGCCGATCAGGGCGTCGAAGGCGGCGCGGTCGCCGCGTTCGTACCAGCGGGCGAGCAGCGTGCGTTCCTCGGCCTCGGACAAAACCGGATAGGACTTGATGCGCGTGAGGTAGGGCGTCTGCTCCGGGCGCGCGGCCAGAGACCGCATCCGGGAAGGCGCGCTGAAAGCGGTAGAGCGAGAAGTCATGAATGGTCGTCCCTGACATCAAGGCGGCGCCCCGTCCGGCGCCACTCGGAACAACGCGAAACCGGCGGAAATGATCCGGTTTGCAATTCAAAAAGCGGGCTGTTTTAATCGCTGGGAGACTGGGAATGACGCCGAATCACAGGGAAATCGGCCTAAAAATGGGCGTCCCCGGCGTGATGAGACCGCTGTAATGTAACCACCAGCCTAGTCGCCGAAGGGGAAAACACGATGACGACTTACACCGCGCCGTTGCGCGATATGCGGTTCGTTCTGCACGAGCTGTTCGACGCGCCCACCAAGCTGACGGCTTTGCCCGGCATGGAAGATGCGTCGGCCGACGTCATGGATGCGGTGCTCGATGAGTGCGCCAAGCTGTGCGAGGAGGTGCTGTTCCCGCTCAACCAGACCGGGGACCAGGTGGGCTGCACCATCAAGGACGGTGCGGTCACCACGCCGCCCGGCTTCAAGGAAGCTTATGCCCAATACGCCGCCGGCGGCTGGTGCGGCCTGACGGCGAGCCCGGAGTTCGGCGGGCAGGGGCTGCCCGAAACCCTCGACTGCCTGGTGGCGGAGATGATCGGGTCGGCCAATCTTTCGCTCGGCCTCTATCCCGGCCTGACCCAGGGCACGATCCTGGCGCTTTCGGCGCTGGGCACGCCCGAACAGAAAAAGACCTATCTGCCGAAACTGATCGGCGGCACCTGGCAGGGCACCATGTGCCTGACGGAATCCCATGCCGGATCCGACCTCGGCCTGCTGCGCACCAAGGCGGTGCCCAACGGCGACGGCTCCTACAGCGTCACCGGCACCAAGATCTTCATATCCGCCGGCGAACACGACATGGTCGAGAACATCGTGCACCTGGTGCTGGCACGTTTGCCGGATGCGCCCGAAGGCAGCCGCGGGATCTCGATGTTCCTGGTGCCGAAATTCTTCCCCAAGGCCGACGGCTCGCCGGGCGAACGCAACGCGGTCGCGGCTGGCTCCATCGAGCACAAGATGGGCATGAAGGCCTCGGTCACCTGTGTCATGAATTTCGATGGCGCCAAGGGCTGGCTGGTGGGCGAAGCGCACAAGGGCCTCGCCGGCATGTTCGTGATGATGAACAAGGAGCGCCTGTTCGTGGGCGGGCAGGGGCTGTCGCAGGCCGAAGTCGCCTATCAGAGCGCCGCGGCCTATGCGAAGGACCGCTTGCAGGGCCGCGCCGCCACCGGACCGGCGCGCCCCGACAAACCCGCCGATCCCATCATCGTTCATCCCGACATCCGCAACCGCCTGATGTTCGCGCGCTCGATCATCGAAGCCGAGCGCGCGCTGACGGTGTGGACGCATATGAATGTCGACATCGCGCACCATCACGCCGACAAGGCCGCGCGCCAGCAGGCCGACGACATGGTGGGCTTGATGACCCCGATCGTCAAAGCCGCGGGCACCGGCTTCGGATCCGAAATCACCAACGCCTGCCTGCAGGCCTTCGGCGGCCACGGCTATATCCGCGAGCACGGCATGGAGCAGCTGGTGCGCGATGTGCGCATCACCGAGATCTATGAAGGCACCAACACCATCCAGGCGCTCGACCTGGTGGGCCGCAAGCTCGGGATCGAGGGCGGCCGCCTGTTCAAGGGCTGGGTGGCGCGGGTGAACGACGACCTCAAGCGTGTGGAGGGGCGTAACGACCTCGCGGATTTCTCCGGGCCCGTGAAGGACGCCGTGAAACGCCTGGCCGATTGCACCGAATGGCTGAACGAGGAATCCAAGCGCGATCCCAACGCCAAGGGTGCGGCCGCCAACGAATACCTGCGCCTGTTCGCGTTGACGGTGTTCGCCTGGATCTGGCTGCTGACCGCCGAGAAAGCCATCGCCAACAAGAGCGGCGACGGCTTCTATGCCGCCAAGCTCGACGTCGGCCGCTATTTCATGAAGCGTGTCCTGCCCCAGACCTTGAGCCTCGATGCGATTGTCCGTTCCGGCAGCACCGCGATGATGGCTTTGGCGGAGGCCGCGTTCTGACGCCGGCATGCGGTGGTGGATTTACGCCGCGCTGATCGCCGGAGTCAGTGACTACGCCGGCGCGGCCGAGCCGCGGCCGGTACGCGTTTATGGCTATCAGGATGCGTTGAGCACGGAGTTCGCGCGCGGGCTGACGCAGGCGCTCATCGTGCTCGGGGGATTTACCCGTGCGCCCGAGCAGCAGCCGGCCACCCAACTCAGTCTGCTGTTGGGCCGGAACATCAGCGTCTTGTCCGGAAATCCGCGCCTCATTCGCTATGACATCGAGTTCCGGGATTCGGACGGGGCGACGCTGGGCTATATTTCCGACACCTGCCAGAAAGTGCAATTCACGGGCTGCTTCGCGCCGGTGGTCGCGCGGGCCCGGCAAATCTCCGACGCCATGCCCGCCAAGCGGTGAGGGTGAGCGCCGGAATTAATTGTACCGCTGCAGCGCGCGCAGCACATAAACGCGGATCGCGCTGGAGAGATTGCCGGCGCGGTCCTTGTCGATTTCGGCGATCAATTGGTTGACCGAGAGTTTTTTCTGCGCGGCGATTTCGCGCAACGCGTCCCAGAACGGCGCTTCGATGGAGACGCTGGTGCGGTGGCCGTCGATATCCACGGAACGCTTCTTCAGCCCGTCAGGCATGGGGTGCGATCATGTCTCCCGGCTTGACCCAGGCGTCGAACTGCGCGGCGGTGACATAGCCGAGCGCCAAGGCCGCCGCGCGCAGCGTGGTGCCTTCGGCGTGCGCCTTCTTGGCGATGGACGCCGCCTTGTCGTAGCCGATATGCGGATTCAGCGCCGTCACCAGCATCAACGAATTTTCCAGGTGCTGCGCGATCACGGCGGTATTGGGTTTGATGCCGACGGCGCAATGCTTGTTGAAGCTGACCGCGGCGTCGGTGAGCAGGCGGATCGACTGCAGCACGTTGTAGACGATCACCGGCTTGAACACGTTGAGTTCGAGGTGGCCGTGGGAGCCGGCCACCGACACGGCCACCGCGTTGCCCATCACCTGGGCGCAGACCATGGTCATGGCCTCGACCTGGGTCGGGTTGACCTTGCCCGGCATGATCGACGAGCCCGGTTCGTTCTCCGGCAGGATCAGTTCGGCCAGGCCCGAGCGCGGGCCGGACGCCAGCAGGCGGATGTCGTTGCCGATCTTCATCAGCGATATGGCGATGGTGTTGAGGGCCCCCGCCACTTCCACCATGGCGTCATGGCTGCCCATGGCCTCGAAGGTGTTCACCGCCGGCCAGAACGGCAAGTCGGTCAGGCCGCGCAGCTCCATGCAGAATTTGTCGGCGAAGCCCTTTTTGGCGTTGAGTCCGGTGCCGACCGCGGTGCCGCCCTGGGCGAGGCGATAGAGGCGCGGCAAGGTCGCCTTGATGCGCTCTATCGAAAGACCGATCTGGGTGACGTAGCCGGAGAATTCCTGGCCGAGGGTGAGGGGCGTCGCATCCTGCAAATGTGTGCGCCCGATCTTCACGATGCCCGCGAAGTCATCGGCTTTGTTGTCGAAGGTGCCCTGCAGCCGTTCCAGCGCCGGCATCAGCTTGCCGGTCAGCTCGCGCGCCACCGCGATATGCATCACCGCCGGGAAGCTGTCATTGGACGACTGGCAGCGGTTGACGTGGTCGTTGGGATGGACCGGCGTTTTCCCGCCGCGGCCCTTGCCGAGCATTTCGTTGGCGCGGCCCGCGATCACCTCGTTGGCGTTCATATTGGTCTGGGTGCCGGAACCGGTCTGCCAGACCACCAGCGGGAATTCGTCATCGAGCTTGCCGTCGGCCACTTCGCTCGCGGCGGCGACAATCGCATCGGCGATGTCGGCCGGCAGTTCGCCCAGTGTTTTGTTGGCGAGAGCGGCGGCTTTTTTCTGAAGGCCGAAAGCGCGGATCAGCGGCAGCGGCATGCGCTCGGTGCCGATCTTGAAATGCTCGAAGCTGCGCTGGGTCTGGGCGCCCCAGTAGCGGTCGGCGGGCACCTCGATTTTGCCCATGCTGTCGGTCTCGGTACGGGTGGTCATCGGTCCCTCTTTTTGGCGGCTGCCAAGGGTTCAAGAAACCGCCCCGCCGCGTCAAGGGCCGCCGCGAGGTTTTCCGCATGTGTCAGGCCCGAGGCCTTGCGCGGTTTCAGGTCGTGGTCGCCGTCCTCGGCCCAGGACAGGCGGATTTTCCGCGAAAGCGGCAGCGCCGTAACAAAGGATTTGTTGCCCATGGGGTCGCGCGTGCCTTGGCAAATCAGCGCCGGGGTCTTGAGCACGGCGAGATGCGCGGTGCGTTTGGGATTTTCCTTTCCGCCCATGCCGACGAAAGGGTAGCCGAGACACAGGAGCCCGGCGGCGCCGACGTCATCGGCGATCAGGCTGGCCATGCGTCCGCCCATGGACTTGCCGCCGATCACGAACGGGCTTTTGAGTCCGGCGGTCGCGTTTCGCCAGCAATCGAGCAGCATGGGTTCGCGGTCCGGGGGCTTGCGCTTGCCGGTCCGGCGTGCCGCCATGTAGGGGAATTCGAACCGCCCGACCCCGAAGCCCCGCTCCGCCAACCCTTCCGCGAAGAAGGTCATGAACGGCGTGTCCATGGGGGCGCCGGCGCCGTGGGCAAGCACCACGGTGAGCGCTGCGCGCGCCGGCCCGTTCCACAGCATGTCCGGTGTCGTGATCATTGGCCCGACAGTACTGGAAGCTGTTCGTTTATCCAGCCTTGCAGAACCGGGAGGTGAAACGCATGTCGTTCCCGCCCGGCATCACCAGGAGCCTGCTGATCCCGTGAACCCTAGAGCTGACTGAAGAAGTCGTTGCCCTTGTCGTCGACCACGATGAAGGCCGGGAAATCCTCGACCTCGATCTTCCAGATCGCTTCCATGCCCAGCTCGGGATACTCGATCACTTCCACCTTCTTGATGGACTTCTCGGCGAGCATCGCCGCCGCGCCGCCGATGGAGCCCAGGTAGAACCCGCCGTGCTTCTTGCAGGCCTCGGTGACCGCCTTTGAGCGGTTGCCCTTGGCCAGCATCACCAGCGAGCCGCCATGTGCCTGGAGTTCGTCGACATATGAATCCATGCGTCCGGCGGTGGTGGGACCGAAGGCGCCCGAGGCGTAACCGGTCGGAGTCTTGGCGGGGCCGGCGTAATAGACCGGGTGTTGCTTGAAGTACTCGGGCAGACCCTGGCCTTTATCGATACGCTCCTTGAGCTTGGCGTGCGCGATGTCGCGCGCGACGATCATCGGACCGGTGAGCGAGACCCGGGTCTTGGTGGGATAACCCGACAGCAGTTTCTGGATCTGCGCCATCGGCTGGTTGAGATCCACCTTCACCACCTGCTCCGAGAGCTTCTCGGCCTTCACTTCGGGCAGGAAGTGGGCAGGGTTGGTCTCGAGCTGCTCGAGGAACACGCCGTCCTTGGTGATCTTGCCCAGCATCTGGCGGTCGGCGGAGCAGGACACGCCGATGCCGACGGGGCAGGAGGCGCCGTGGCGCGGCAGGCGGATCACGCGCACGTCATGGCAGAAATACTTGCCGCCGAACTGCGCGCCGATGCCGAGGGTGCGGGTCATCTCCAGCACCTGCTGTTCGGTCTCAAGGTCGCGGAAGGCCTGGCCGTGGACGCCACCCTTGGTGGGCAGGGTGTCGAGATAACGCGCGGAGGCGAGCTTCACGGTCTTCAGGGTCTGTTCCGCCGAAGTGCCGCCGATGACGATGGCGAGGTGATAGGGCGGGCAGGCCGACGTGCCGATGTGCTTGATCTCCTCTTCCAGGAATTTCTTGAGGCCCGCCGGATTGAGCACGGCCTTGGTTTTCTGGAACAGGAAGCTTTTATTGGCCGAGCCGCCGCCCTTGGCCATGAACATGAACTTGTAGGAGGAGCCCGGCACCGCGAACAGGTCGAGCTGCGCCGGCAGGTTGTTGCCGGTGTTCTTCTCCTCGAACAGCGAGGTGGGCGACATCTGCGAATAGCGCAGGTTGAGTTTGGTGTAGGCCTCGGCCACGCCGGCCGTGAGCGCCTGGGCGTCGTCGCCGTCCACCCAAACGTTCTGGCCTTTCTTGCCCATGATGATGGCTGTGCCGGTGTCCTGGCACATGGGCAGCACGCCGCCGGCGGCGATATTGGCGTTCTTGAGCAGTTCCAGCGCCACGAAGCGGTCGTTGGACGAGGCTTCCGGATCGTCGACGATGGAGCGCAGCTGCTTGAGGTGGCTGGGGCGCAGCAGGTGCGAGATGTCGCGGAAGGCCTCGGCGGTCAGGCGCGTGAGCACCGCGGGTTCGACCACCAGAATGTCTTGGCCACGGAACTTCTCGATGCCGACCCCGTTGATGTCCAGCTTGCGGTAGGCCGTGGTGTCATCATGGGCGATAGGGAAGATCTCGGCAAAAGCGGCGTCGAGCATCGGTCAGATCCTGTATTTGAAGAATGATGCGGGCATGAGGCCCGGACTTATTTTTTCCGAAAGGCGTCGAGCGTCACGACCTTGCCGGCGGGGGATTCTTCCGGGACCGCGGCTGGCCCGCTCGATTTGGAAGCGGGAAGCGGCGCCGCGCCGGCGGTCTTCAGGCGCTGGGTGACCTTGGCGGAATCGATCGCGCCGATCTCCTCGACCGGCGGATCGCCCGCGTCGTCGTCCTCGTCGTCGGCGTTGTCCGCCTGTTCCTCGAACTCGACGTGGAATTGCAGGCCGAATTTCGCATGCGGATCGGCGAAGGCGGTGACCGCCGCGAACGGGATCGACAGCCGCTGGCTCACGCCGGAGAACGACAGGGTGATCTCGAAATGCTCATCGAGCACCTTCAGATCCCAGAACTGGTGCTGGAGCACGATGGTCATCTCGCTCGGGTGAAGCGCCTTGAGCGAACTCGCGATATCCACGTCCGGGTGCGTGGTGTCGAAGGTGATGTAGAAGTGATGCGCGCCGGGGAGCCCCTGCGCTTCGGTGATTTCCAGGGCCTGGCGCAGCACGCCGCGCAGGGCGTCCTCCACCATCCGCTCGTAACTCAAGGATGTAATAGCCATTGGTGTATTTTCCCCGGGCTGACGCGCCGGTTCAATGCATAAAAGATTGAAAATTGCTCCGAGGAAAGCGAGGAGCGGGGCTAGATGAAAGTGGGGGGCTTCTGTTGCCCGGTGCCCCCCGAACCGCGCTTTGGACGTGTTTACCTAGCGGCCGTTAGGCAGCGAGGCGGACGTCCTCAACGAGTGCAACGTTGTCGTTGGCACTTTTAGATATGGCCCGATAACGGCGGAACCATGCCGGGAACAGCTACCGTCTTTACTGCGCACGTCGAGCCTGTGTCGCCCCCATGAGTCCCTGAAGATCAGGGGAAATGGTGGAGGCGCCGGGTACTGCCCCCGGGTCCGCTACGCCTATGCCACAGCAGGTTTAGCGCCATAGCCGCTTGCGCGGCGTCCTTAATATAGGTGCGAACGCCGCTTTTGGCAAAGCCGTCCCTAGGGGGTATAACCAGGAGCATGCAGCAATATCTTGATCTCCTCGACCATGTCTTGAGGACCGGGACACGTAAATCGGACCGCACCGGCACCGGCACCTACAGTGTGTTCGGTCACCAGATGCGCTTCGATCTCGCCGCAGGTTTTCCGGCGATCACCACCAAGAAACTGCACCTCAAGTCCATCGTCCACGAACTGCTCTGGTTCCTGAAAGGCGAGACCAACGTGCGCTACCTCAACGCGCATGGCGTCTCGATCTGGAACGAATGGGCTGACGAGAACGGCGACCTGGGCCCGGTCTACGGCTCCCAGTGGCGCTCCTGGCCGTCACCGGACGGGCGCAAGATCGACCAGATCGCCAATGTGGTGAGCAGCCTGCTCACCAATCCCGACAGCCGCCGGCATATCGTCAGCGCCTGGAATCCGGCGGAAGTGGACGAGATGGCGCTGCCGCCGTGCCACTGCCTGTTTCAGTTCTATGTCGCGGACGGAAAGCTCTCCTGCCAGCTCTACCAGCGCAGTGCCGACATTTTCCTGGGCGTACCGTTCAACATCGCGTCCTACGCGCTGCTGACCATGATGATGGCGCAGGTGACGGGCCTGAAGCCGGGTGAGTTCGTCCATACCTTCGGCGATGCCCATCTCTACGTGAACCACATCGAGCAGGCCCAGATCCAACTCGGCCGCGCGCCGCGCCCGCTGCCGGAGATGAAGATCAACTCGGCCGTCGGCGACATCTTCGGCTTCCGCTACGAGGACTTCACCCTCGAGGGCTACAATCCCCACCCGCATATCGCGGCCAAGGTCGCGGTCTAGCCCTTCCCCCAAAGAAAAACGCCGCCCGGGATACCGGGCGGCGTTTTCGTTCTCCGAAGAAGCGCTGCTTACTTCTTCTTGTTCTTGGACTGATAGGCGTCAATGACGGCGTTCATGGCGTCGTCGGCGGCTTTGTATTCCTTCACGACGCATTCGTTGAACTTCTGGAAGTCCTTCTGATAGGCGTCATAATCCTTCACCACGGCGTCAATTTCCTTGCTGGTCAGCTTCGCGCCGTCAGCAGGAATCGCCGGGGGCTTGGGCTGGGCCGGGCAGTCGGCCAGCGCCACGCCGCTCACGCCGCTGATCATGATCGCCGCGAGGGCCGCAGTGCGCAGTGTCTTGGTCATCTTGTTCTCCCTGAGATCGTAAAATCGTTGATCGTAAAATCGTTGCGTCAAAACTGTTGCCCGTAGCGGGGGCTTTCGGGCGACAGGAGCGCTCTCGCCAGCGCCCGCCGGGGCCATGGTCTAGGTCGTGGCGGCCCAATCAGCGGCGGAAATCAGTGTAACATGCGACTTTCGTGCACGTCAGGTCATTTCCGCAACCTTTACAATGGCTCCTCCCGCTTTTTCAAGCGCCAGCAAATGCGCTAGTAACGCCGGTATGACGGATGAAAAGGGCGCCGGTATGGCGGAAATGGGTGTGGCGCTGATCCTGGCGGCCACTGACGCAGGTGTGATCGGCGCGAACGGCGGGTTGCCGTGGCATATCCCGGCGGACCTGCAGCACTTCAAGCGCTTGACCGTGGGCAAGCCCGTGATCATGGGCCGCAAGACTTATGTCTCCATTGGCCGGCCGTTGCCGCGACGGCTCAACATCGTTGTTACACGGGATCCGGCCTGGACCGCCGCGGGCGTGACGGTGATCCACACGCTCCCGGATGCCTTCGCCATTGCCTACGAGGATGCGCTGCGCACCGGCGCCACCGAGGTGATGGTGATCGGCGGCGCGGATATTTTCGCGGCATCATTGCCGCAGGCGAAGCGCATCTATCTCACCGAGATCCACCACGCCTATCCCGGCGACGTGCGCGTCGCCTTGCCCCGGGACGGATGGCGGGAAGCCGCGCGCGAGGACATTGCCGCCGTTGACGGGACTCCCGCCTACAGCTTCGTCACGCTGGAAAAGCGCTGAGGACTCGGGTGGCGCACGCCGGTCTCGACCTAGTCCGAGGTGGCGCACCACATGCCGCAAATGGCCGGTGAAGGCGAACGGCCTCCGGGAGGAAGAAACCCGTAAGGCCCGGTTTCGGTCTGTTATTTTTTTGGGACGCCCATCGAAATGGATGGCGCCCGCCGTTTGCCGGCCGAGAGGGTTTCCCAGAGACGCCCGGCGATGTCCATGAACGAGCGCGTATGGGCGCCGTCGGGTTCGCTCGCGACGATCGGCGTGCCTTCATCCGAAGTCGTGCGGATTTTCAATTCCAGCGGGATTTCACCGAGGAACGGCACGCCCATCTCTTTTGCCGCGCGCTGCGCTCCGCCGTGGGCGAAGATCTCGTCGCGGTGTCCGCAGTTGGGGCAGACGTAATAGCTCATGTTTTCGATCAGCCCGAGGATCGGCACTTCGACCTTGCGGAACATGTTGAGGCCCTTGCGCGCATCCAAGAGCGCGATGTCCTGCGGCGTGGACACGATCACCGCGCCGGCAAGCGGCACGCGCTGCGACATGGTGAGCTGGGTGTCGCCGGTGCCGGGCGGCATGTCGACCACCATGACGTCGATGTCGCCCCAGGCGACATCGCGCAGCATCTGCTCCAGCGCGCCCATGACCATCGGTCCGCGCCAGACGATGGGATTGTCCTCGGCGATCATGAAGCCGATGGACATGACCTTCACGCCGTGGGCTTCGAGCGGGAAAACCTTGGCGCCGTCGCTTTTCGGTTTCTGGCCGGAGAGGCCGAACAGGCGCGGGACCGAGGGGCCGTACACATCGGCGTCGAAAATCGCGACCTTGAGACCCTTGCGGGCGAGAGCGACCGCGAGGTTGGCGGCCGTGGTCGACTTGCCGACGCCGCCCTTGCCCGAGGCGACCGCGACGATATGCGCGACCGTGGGCAGCTCCAGGCGTTCGCGGCGCGGCGGCTGCGCCTGTGGTTTCTCCGCCTGCGCGGTCAGTACGGCAGTGACGCCGGTAACGCCCGGCAGCGCGCGTACGGCTTTTTCGGCGGCGGCGCGCACGGGTTCGAGTTCAGGGCCGAGGCGGGGCGGCACTTCGAGCGCGAAGGTGACATGGCCGTCCTTGACCGCGAGGCCTTTGACCCAACCGCGCGCCACCACATCCAACCCGCCTCCACTTGAACCATGTGAACCGGAATCCACGGCGCGCAGGGCGGCGGTGACTTGCGCTTCGGTGGGGATGGCCATAGGTAACTCCTGAGTGACGGTCGACGGCGGCGGATTGGGCTTTATTGTAAAGGGTTTACCCGATGTCACGCTTGCGTGGGCGAGGGGCTCGGCTGATGGACGCGCGGCAGCCTTTGTCCTATAACGCCCGTCAGGTTCGATGACCGAGTTTTCCACCAAGTTTTCCGCGGGCCTGACAACAGCCTTGCCATCCACGCGGGCTCCCTGACACCAGCCACCCGAGACCAGCCACCTGAGACCAGCCAAGCGAAGGATTATTCCATTGTTCTACAAACAACAAGGCGGCGGCCCGTGGGGCAGTGGTCCCTGGGGCGGCGGTGGTGGCGGCGGAAACAACGGCGGCGGCAACCCCTGGGGCGGCCGTGACCGCAACAGCGGCGGCGGCGGTTCTCCGCCCCCCGATCTGGAAGAATTGCTGCGCCGGAGCCAGGACCGCCTCAAGCGCATGGTGCCCGGCGGTTTCGGTTCCCTGCGCGGCCTGTGGATTCTCGCGGCCGCGATCGTTCTGTTCTGGGCCGCGTCGGGCGCCTACATGGTGCAGCCCGACGAAGAGGGCGTCGAACTCCTGTTCGGCAAATACGTCAAAACCACGCAGCCTGGCCTGAATTTCTGGTTCCCGGCGCCGATCGGCGAAGTGATCCGGCCCAAGGTCACCCAGACCAACCAGGAAACCATCGGTTTCCGCGGGTCGGGCAACAACATCCGTGAAATGCCGGCGGAGAGTCACGTATTGGCCGGTGACCAGAACATCGTCGATATCCAATTCGTGGTGCAGTGGCGCATCCGCGACGCCGGCGAATTCCTGTTCAACCTGCGCGACCCGCAAGGCACCGTGAAGGTGGCCGCCGAGAGCGCGCTGCGCGAAGTGGTCGGCCGCAATCCCCTGCAGGCGGTCATGACCAACCAGCGCGACCAGATCGCCCAGCAGGCCCATGAGCTGCTGCAGCAGATCATGGACGGCTACAAGGCGGGCGTGACCATCCTCGACCTGCGCATCCAGAAGGCCGACCCGCCGAAAGAGGTGATCGACGCCTTCAACGACGTGCAGCGCGCCAAGCAGGACGAAGAACGCCTGCGCAACGAGGCCCTGGCTTACCGCAACGACATCGTTCCCCGCGCCAAGGGCGAAGCCGCCCGCATGGTGCAGAACGCCACCGCCGAGAAGGAAAAGCTGGTCAAGGAAGCCGAGGGTGAAGCCGCGCGTTTCACCGCCTTCTACCAGACCTATGTCGCCAACAAGGACATCACCGCCCGGCGCATGTACCTGGAAACCATGCAGGACGTGCTCGCCAAGGCCAACAAGGTGATCGTCGACGACAAGGCGCGCGGGTCGGGCGTGGTGCCCTATCTGCCGCTGCCGGAGGTGGCCAAGAAAGCACCTGCCCCGGCCGCGAAAGGAAGTGCGCCATGAGTACACGTTCCATTTTTGGCATCATCGTCGCCGTCGTGGTGCTGCTGATGGCGTCCAGCGCCATGTTCACGGTGCGCCAGACCCACCAGGCCCTGGTGTTGCAGTTCGGCGAGCCCAAGCGCGTGATCACGGAGCCCGGTCTGCACTTCAAGGTGCCCCTGTTCCAGAACGTGATCTATTACGACAAGCGTGTGCTGGATCTCGACCCGGCCGGCCAGGACATGTCGCTGATCGACCAGCGGCGCATCAATGTCGACTCGTTCGCGCGCTATCGCATCGTCGATCCGCTGAAGTTCTACCAGACCGTGCTCACGGAAAACGCCTTCCGTGACCGCTTTGGCAGCATCCTCAACGGTTCGGTGCGCGACAACCTGGGCCGCACCGACCTCGCCGATGTGCTCGGCGCCGAGCGGCCGGAGGTGATGCACGAGATCACCACCGCCGTGCGCCGCCGTGCCGCCGAGTTCGGGATCGAGGTGCTGGAAGTGCGCATCGGCCGGACCGACCTGACCGCCGACACCACCCAGGCCACCTACAACCGCATGCGCTCCGACCGTATGGCCGAAGCGGCGGATTTCCGCGGGCGCGGCCAGGAGCAGAAGTCGCGCATCGAGGGCGACGCCGACCGGGAACGCACCGTGATCCTGGCGGAAGCCGAAAAGGAATCGGCGACCCTGCGCGGGGAAGGGGAAGCCGAAAGCCGGCGCATCCTGAACTCCGCCCAAGGCCGCGATCCGGAATTCTACGGCTTCTTCCGCTCGCTCGAGGCCTACCGTGCGTCGCTGGGTGATGACACGACCGTGGTGCTCAGCCCGGATTCGGATTTCTTCCGCTACTTCTCCCGCCCCCCGCGCTAAGCGGGTCCGCTAAATCCTTAAGAATAGGGAATAAAGCCTGCCGCAAGGGCGTCCTCACGATGGTGGGGGCGCCCTTGCTGCATGAGCGGGTTTAAGCGAGAGTCATGGTTTAAGCGTGCGTTATGGGGTGCGAGGCGTTTTGCCTCAGGTTCCGGGAGAGACACATTGAAATCCACGTTCACCGTCTTTGTTGTCGCAGGCCTCTTGTCCATGGCCGCGCTGCCCGTCTTCGCGCCGGCATTTGCCAGGGGCGCGCCTGAGAGCTTCGCCGACCTCGCCGACAAATTGGCGCCGGCGGTGGTGAACATCTCGACCACGCAGTACGTGGACCGCAAGAAGGCCGACGACGCCGCGCCCGGCAGCGTGCCGTGGGACCAGTGGTTCCGCGATTACCTCGACAAGCGTGACGGCGGCAGCGGCGGCGACCGCAACCAGCGCCGCCGTTCGACCTCGCTGGGTTCGGGCTTCATCATCGACAAGGCCGGCTATGTGGTCACCAACAACCACGTCATCGAGGACGCCGACCAGATTTCCGTCATCCTCGACGACGACACGGTGCTGGAAGCAAAAGTGGTCGGCCGCGACGAGAAGGTCGACATCGCGCTGCTCAAGGTCGAGGCCAAGAAGGATCTGCCGTTCGTGGGGTGGGGCAACTCCGCGCAAACGCGCGTCGGCGACTGGGTGATGGCGATCGGAAATCCGTTCGGCCTCTCGGGCACCGTGACCGCGGGTATCGTCTCGGCGCGCGCGCGCGACATCAAGTCCGGCCAGTACGACGACTACATCCAGACCGACGCCGCCATCAACCGCGGCAACTCGGGCGGCCCCCTGTTCAACATGGACGGCGCGGTGATCGGCGTGAACACGGCGATCTTCTCGCCTTCGGGCGGCAGCGTCGGCGTGGGCTTCGCGTCCTCGGCCAACCTGGTGCGCCCGGTGATCGAGGACTTGCGCAAATACGGCCGCACGCGGCGCGGCTGGATCGGCGTGCAGGTGCAGAGCGTGTCCGAAGAGATCGCACTGTCGCTCGGCCTCGACAAGGCGCGCGGCGCCCTGGTGTCGCAGGTCACCGAGGGCGGCCCCGCCACCTCCTCGGGCATTGAATCCAGCGACGTGATCCTCAGCTTCGACGGCAAGCCGATCGACAAGATGAGCGAACTGCCCAAGGTGGTGGCCCAGACCGCCATCGACAAGACCGTCGACGTGCAGCTGTGGCGCAAGGGCCAGCAGAAGCAGGTCAAGCTCAAGGTCATGGAACTCAAGGAAGGCGGCGAGAAAGTGGTGGCCGCGGCCAAGCCGCCCGCCGTGGCCCGCGAGGAGGTCAAGAAGACCAATCTGAAGGATCTCGGCGTGTCCGTGATCGAGATCAGCGACGAAGCCCGCAAGAAGTACGCGATCCCCGAGAGCGTCCATGGACTCGTGGTGGCGTCGGTGGACGAATACAGCGACGCCGCGCTCAAGGGCCTGCGGCCCGGCGATGTCATCGACGAAATCCAGCAGACGCGCATCGGGAATGTCGCCGACGCCGACGCGGCGCTCCACACCGCCAGGGGCGCCGCGCGCCAGGTGGTGTTGCTCCGCATCATGACCGCCGGCGGCATCCGCTACGTGCCGGTGAAGATGGTCGGCTGATCCCGCTTTGAGAGTCGACTTCTACCACCTGCAATCCTGGCCGTTGGAGAAGGCGCTGCCGCCGCTCCTGGAACGCGCGCTCGGCGCCGGCATGCGCGCCGTGGTGCTGGCCGCGTCCGACGAACGGGTCGAGGCGCTGGCCAGCCTGCTGTGGACGTTCCGGCCCGATTCCTGGCTGCCGCACGGCACCGTCAAGGATGGCCAGGCCGCCGACCAGCCGATCTGGCTCGGCACGCGGGACGAGAATCCCAACGGCGCCAGCCTGATGGTTCTCACCGACGGCATGGCCACAACGCAGGGCGGATTCGACCGCTGCCTGGACGTGTTCGACGGCAACGACCCCGATGCCCTGGCCGGCGCCCGGAGCCGCTGGAAAGACGCCAAAGCCCTGGGGCATGAGCTGCATTACTGGCAGCAAACCAATACCGGCTGGCAGGAAAAGCCTGTTTAAAGGCCCGTGCGGGCCGGGTTGCGCCGGCGGGGCGGCTTGTCTATAACGCCGCCCAACCGCAACAAGCCCTATAAAAACAGGTATCCCATGGCTCTCGAACGCACCTTCTCGATCATCAAGCCCGACGCGACCCGCCGTAACCTCACCGGCAAGGTCAACGCCCTCCTGGAAGCCGGCGGCCTCAGGATCGTCGCCCAGAAGCGCATCCATATGACCCGCACCCAGGCCGAGACCTTCTACGGCGTCCACAAGGAGCGCCCGTTCTTCAAGAGCCTGGTCGACTTCATGACCTCGGGCCCGGTGGTGGTCCAGGTGCTGGAAGGCGAGAACGCGGTCGCCCGCAACCGCGAGATCATGGGCGCCACCAACCCGGCCAACGCCGCCGAAGGCACCATCCGCAAGAGCTTCGCGGAATCCATCGAAGCCAACTCCGCGCACGGTTCCGACTCCCTCGAAAACGCCGCCATCGAGATCGCGTACTTCTTCTCGGGCAGCGAAATCGTCGGTTAATGTTTTTGGGAGCCCGGCGATGAACGGGCTCCCGTCTCCTTTGCGTCTCGGCTTTCTGGCCTCCCACAACGGCACCAACATGCGGGCCGTTGTGGCGGCCTGCCGTGACCGGCGGCTCAAGGCCGACCCGGTACTTCTCATCAGCAACAACCGCGACAGCGCGGCGCTCGCCTGGGCCGCGGACAACGGCCTCGCGGGCCAACACATCAGCGCCACGTCGGCCGGGTCGGATGACAACGCCGACGCCGCCATTGCCGGCGCTTTGCGTGCACATCGCGTCGATGTGGTGATCCTCGCGGGCTATATGCGCAAATTGGGGCCGCGCACGCTCGCCGCCTTTCCCCGGCGCATCCTCAACGCACACCCGGCGCTACTGCCCAAGTTCGGCGGGCAGGGAATGTACGGCGCGCGCGTCCACACAGCCGTGTTGAGCGCGGGCGAAATCGAAACCGGCGTGACCATTCATCTGGTGGACGAGGTCTACGACCATGGCGCGCAACTCGCCCAGGCCAAAGTGCCGGTGATGCCCGGCGACGCTCCGGAAACCTTGGCGGCGCGCGTGCAGGCGCGGGAACAGGAACTGTTTCCCGAGGTGCTGGGCCGCATCATTGCCGGCGAGATCGATTTGGATCGTGTCTAATCGTATCTAAAGGCGCGCTTCGCTACATCCTGTTACGCGGAACAACCTTTGCTTGGGTGGCACCAAGGTCACCGGAGGCGTATACTTTTCCTGCTTAACTTTCGGAGAGCTCGTTCGTCTGGAGCTCGTTGGCCAGCGTTTGGCGCTTCGCGCTCCAAATCCCACCACCCTTGTTGGGAGGCCCCTTAAGATGGCAATTGTTCAAACTCATACTCATGCCGCCGCCGCACCCGCTTCGGCCAAAAGCGTGCCGAAGGTCCGCAAGCTCACGCTGGTGGACATCGCCCACGCGCTGACCGAAGGCTTCGCCGATTTCAGGGCGAAGCCGATGACCCATCTGCCGATCATCGCGCTGATCTATCCCTTGGCGACGGCCTTCGGATTCCTGTTCGTATTCAATTACGACATGTTGCCGCTGGCGTTCCCGATTCTGTCGGGGTCGCTGCTGGTTGGGCCGCTGGTGACGGTGGGCCTCTATGAAATGAGCCGGCGCATCGAGCGGGGCGAGGACATCTCCGGCTTGCAGGCGTTCAACTTCTTCCACTCCCGCGCTCTCGGCGATATCGCCATGCTCGGCCTGTTCCTGGTGGCGCTGTTCTTCCTCTGGCTCGCCACCGCCATGACCTTGTTCTCCGTGACCCTGGGCGATCCCTGGCAATTGCTGCCGACGGAATCGGTGAGCTTGGGCGAATTCGTCCGGCAATTGTTCACCACCGAACAGGGCTGGACCCTGATCGCCGCCGGCAACCTGATCGGCCTGGTGTTCGCCGTGGTGACCTTGAGTGTCGCGGTCGTGTCGTTCCCGATGCTGCTCGACCGCGAGGTCAGTCTGGCCACCGCCATGCAGACCTCGGCCCGCGTGATGACCGTCAATCCGCTGATGATGGCGGTCTGGGGCCTGATCGTGGCGGCGAGTATGGCGCTGGGCGCCTTGCCGGCGCTGGTCGGTTTGTGCGTCGTGATCCCGGTCCTGGGGCACGCCAGCTGGCATCTCTACAAGAAGGCCGTGGTGTAGCGCTCAGGCGCGCAAACAAAAAGGCGAAGCGCGACTCAGGCTCTGAGGTGGAGGTCGTCGCTTGAGAAGGTCACGGAAATCGGCTCGATCACCACGCGCTTCGCGCCGGCCTCGACCACACCGGCGTGCCACGCCTGTACGCCGGCGGCTTGCGCGGCCGCCAATGTTCTGGCCGCGTCAGCCGCCGCCACGATCAGCGCGAAACCAGCGCCCATGTTGAACGTGCCGTAGGCTTCGGCGTCGCTCATGCCGGCGTGTTCCTGGATATACGCGAGCACCGGCGGCACCGGCGGGATCATGTGGAAACGGTAAGTGAAGTCGGCGGGGTGGCGCATGATCTTGCGCCAGCCGTGGCCGGTGATATTGGCGCAGTAGTGCGGGATGACGCCGGCGGCGAACACCGCCTCGGTCACCGGCGAATACAGCGGCGTCGGGTCGAGCAGCGCGTCGCCGTACAGCCGGCCGTCGCTGAGCTTCGCCGCGTATTCGTCCGTGCTGTCCGCCGCGAGTTTGCGGGCGAGGGATACGCCGTTGGCGTGGATACCGCTTGCCGCGAGCAGGATGATGGCGTCGCCGGGCTGGATGCGCCCCTGCAGGGTCGAACGTTCGCGCGGAGAGATGATCCCGGTGCAGGACGCGGCGAGATCGATGGCGTTGGGATTGACCACGCCCACCAGGCTCGGTGTCTCGCCGCCGCCCCAGGCGACCTTGGCGACGTCGCAGGCTTTCTTCCAGCCCTGGATCAAATCGTGGGCGCGCTCGTGATCGGCGAACCAGTCGCTGCTGCCGGCGGCCCAGTAGGCATGCACGAACACCGGCGTCGCGCCGACGGTAATGATGTCGTTGATCGCCATGGCCAGGGTGTCCTGGGCCAGGGCGTCGAAGTACGTCTTGCCGGTAAGGCTGCGCATGGGTTCGGCGATCAGCACCTTGGTGCCCAGGCATTCGGTGATGGCGGCGATCAGTTGCCCGCCGATCTCGATCACGTAAGCGGACTCGCCGCGCGATTCCGAAAGCTCGGTGTACCCGCGCCCAGCCAGGTTGGCGGCGGTGTCGCGCGCGGCGCGCTGGGCGTCGATCTTCAAAGGGTCGATCTTGGTGTAATCGACCCCGGCGGCGCGGTAATCCAGGGAGTTCTTCGTCATTCGCTCTGGCCTGCCCACCGATCCCTTGTGCCCGCCCTATTCATGCCACCCTGTTAATGATACTGGGCGGCGGCACCTTTTATGGGTTAGACCGTTCCCGGGCACAGATTGCCTGTGGATAACTTTGTATCTGCCGCATTTTCCATGAAAATGCTTACCGCGGAAGGCCGTCCCTCGTGATGAGCGCGAACATACTGGATCGACGCGGCTTTGCAATGGCCGCCGGCCGCCTCTTGGGCCTTGGTTTTGCTGCCGAAATTATGGCGCCCCGCCTGACCCGCGCGGCCGACGGGGACGCGCGCCCGGCCGGTGATGTCTATGTGGCCGACAACGTGCCGGTCGATGTCACCGCCCCCACTGTCACCGACGCCCGCGAACGCGCCCTGGTGCAGGCGCGGGTCAGCGGCCTGCGCAAGGTGCTGGAGCGCCTGGTGGCGCCCGCCGACCTGCCGCGCGTGCCGACGCTGACCTCGACCCAGGTCATCGACATGGTGCGCGATTTCTCGATCGCCAACGAGCGCACGTCCGCTGTCAGGTACATCGCCGACCTCACGGTGCGCTTCAATCCCGAGGCGGTGCGCCGCCTGTTGCGCGACGCGAACATCCCGTTCGCCGAAACCATGAGCAAGCCGCTGGTGGTCGTGCCGGTCTTGCGCACCCAGGACGGCAAGACGCTGCTGTGGGAGGAGAACAATCCGTGGCGGGCGGCATGGCTGAAGGTCGCCTCCATCAACGGCCTGGTGCCGATTTACGTGCCGGACGCCGAGCCCAAGGACATCTCCGCGGTGACCCTCGATCAGGCGCTGGCCAAGGACAGCAGCGCGCTGGCCACGCTCGCCCGGTCCTATGACGCGGGCGGCGCGCTGGTGGCGGTGGCGCAGATGGACGGGCCCGCGATTCGCGCGACCCTGACCGCCGTGCGCGGCGGGCTGAACGAGGAGGAACTGGCCACCACCGCGACCGCCAGCGGCCGCGACGACGCCTTCACGGCCGCCGTCCGCGCGTCCATCGGTGTGGTCGAGGACAGCTGGCGCGAGCGCAATACCGTCACCTTCGGCAGTGTCGCGCAGATCACCGCGCTGGTGCCGATCGAAAGCCTCAAGGACTGGCTGACGGTGCGCGAGCGCCTGAGCGGCGTGCCGCTGATCGAACGCATCGACCTGCAGGCCATCACCCGCGACCGCGCCCAGGTGACCCTATATTTCGCGGGCGAACGCGATCAGCTCAAGCTCGCCATGAGCCAGCGCGATCTCTCGCTCACGCAAGCGAACGGCGTCTGGGTCATCGGCCCTCACGCCAACTAGACCCTCACGCCAACTAGACATGGGCCAGCTCGCATTCGATCTCGGACACCGCCCGGCCTTCGGCCGGGAGGATTTCTGGGTTGCGCCCGGAAACCGCGAGGCGGTGGAGTGGATCGACCGCTGGCCAGCTTGGCACACCCTGGGGCCCGGCCATGCCCTGGCGCTGTTCGGGCCGGCCGGCTGCGGCAAGAGCCATCTCGCCCAGGTGTTCGCCCTCAAGGCCGATGCCCGCATCCTGGCGCCGGCGGAGGTCACGTCCGCGGCGATCGCCGGGCTCGTGGCCGGCCACAAGGCCCTGGCGTTGGAGAACGGCGAGGCGGTGGCGGACGCGGCCGCGTTGTTCCACCTTTTCAACGCCGTCCGCGAGGCGGGCGGGTTCCTGCTTTTGACCTCGCGGGAACCGCCGGCCCGCTGGCCGGTGACGCTCGCGGACCTCAAGTCCCGCTTGTCGGCCGTGCCGGCGGTGCGCATCGCGGCGCCCGATGACGCGATGGTGGAAGCGGTCCTGGTGAAGCTGTTCGCCGACCGCCAGGTGACCGTGGCGCCCGAAGTGATCGCCTATCTGGTGCGGCACATGGATCGCAGCTTCGCCGCCATGCGCAGCCTGGTGGCCCGCGCCGACGGCCTGGCACTCGCGGAGAAACGGCCGGTGACCGTGCCGTTGGTGAAAAGCCTCTTAGAGGCTAATTGATCCCATAGGTCGCGGGATCGTCCGAATACCCAAAGTACGCGATGTCGGTGGCGTGGATCTCGCGCACGATATCGAACATGCGCCGGGTGTAGCTTTGTTGCCAGGGTTTGTGTTCGGTGCGGTTGATGTGTTCCAGCGCCGCGCCACGCACGTTGATCCGCGCGCAGACCGTGGCGAAATCCGCGGCCAGGGTCTCGAAACGTCCAACGAAATCCATCAGCGGTGCGCCGTCCCGGTCCACGACGAACCGCTTCTGCTGGCCGAGCGCGTGATGCTCGGCTTTCTTGCGGTTCAGGATGAAGTCCTCGAAATCCTTGGCGCGGAGCGCGCCGCCATCGCCCGCGAATTCCGGGTGCTTCAGGTTGAAGTGATAGAGCGAGAGCTGGAGATCCCAGGGGTTGCGCACGAAGGCGAACTTGAACAGCTTCCCGAACAGCTCCGGCCCCAGCGCATCGCGGATCTCGGCGCCGAAGGTATGGCGCTGCATGTCCAGGATCGCGGGGTTGAAGCCCAGGCCCTCGAGCATGCGGCGCTGATCGCCGGGGGCGTAGCCGGCCAGGCCGCTGCGCACATCGAACGGCTTCAGCGCTTTCTCCACCGACATGCCCGCCGCCTTGTAGACGTGCACGAATAAAAACCGGCGCATGTAGGAGATGACCATCAGGGCGCGTCCAAAAAAAATCGGCACCGGTTTTTGGGCCGGACACGCTGCCGAACAACAAGAAAGGGGGGAATGATGGTTCGAAGAAACATCATTCCGCCCTTAGTCGATGTCCTTGGGGCGCACGAAGGCGAGCAGGCCGCCGGCGCCGGGCATGACGTCGGTCCAGGCGGTGCCGGCGAAGCCCAGGCTGCACAACGCGCCGGTCGGGAATTTATCGGCGAGCGCGTCGAGTTCGTCGCTGCCGCAGGCCGGGTCGACCAGTTGGTTGGCGAGGATATGGTAGCCCGGGTCGTGCCCGATCAGCAGCACGCGGCGGAGGTCGCGGGGCAGGGCGTGGATGAAGCCGAGCAGGCCGTCGGCATCCATCAGGTAGAGGTCGTCCCTGAACTGCACGGGCGCCGCTCCCAGCGCGCCCTTGATCAGGTCAAAGGTCTCGCGCGTGCGCCTGGAACTCGAGGAGAACACCGCGTCGACCTTGAACTTCTCGGCCCTCAGGTGCTCGGCCATGGCGCGCGCGGCCTCCAGCCCACGCTTCGCCAGGGGGCGGTCGTGGTCGCGGACCTCGGCCCCCCGGTCCGATTTGGCGTGGCGCAGAAGATGCAATGTCTTCAACAGCAAATCCTTGGGGCAAATCCTTAGGCGGTGCGCGGTACCCTGGTTAGCGGATGGCTTTCGGGATGCAAAGGGCGGAAGACACCCTGGGTGGCTCGTGGTATCCTAACGCCTTGGAAAACACTACGATTTTGTTACACCCCCGCGGCGCGTAACAGGGCCAGAACGTGAATCCGTCCGAACCTCTGTCTCAGGATCCGAAGCCGGCGGCGTCCGCCGGGTTCGACGCCGAGTCATTCCCGCCGCGCGAACGGTTCATCAACCGAGAGCTTTCCTGGCTCACCTTCAATACCCGGGTGCTCGAAGAGGCGCGCAACCCGCGCCATCCGGTGCTGGAACGGGTCAGGTTCCTGTCGATCTCGGCCTCCAACCTCGACGAGTTCTACATGGTGCGCGTCGCCGGCCTGAAAGGCCAGGTGAACGCCGATGTCAAACAGCCGTCGGCTGACGGCCTCACGCCCCAGGAGCAGCTGGACCGCATCAACGACGCCGTGCGCGGCCTGTTCAAGGCCCAGGACGAAGCCTGGCGGGAACTCCAGACGCTGCTCGCGGGCGAAGGCATCCAGGTCGTGGGGCCCAAGGATCTCTCCGCTGGGGACCGGGCCGAGCTCGAAGACCGGTTCATGACCCATATCTTCCCGATCTTCACGCCGCTGGCAGTGGATCCGGCTCACCCGTTCCCGTTCATCCCCAATCTCGGACATGCGCTGATCCTGGAACTGGTGCGGATCAGTGACGGCGAGGCCATGCGCGCCCTGGTGCCGATCCCGCCGCAGGTGCAGCGGTTCGTGCGGCTCAAGGGCCCCTCGATACGGTTCATCCTGCTCGAGGATCTGGTGGTGATGTTCTCGGCTGCTCTGTTCCCGGGCTTCAAGCTGGTCCAGACCGGCCACTTCCGCGTGATCCGCGATTCCGAAATGGAAGTCGACGAAGAAGCCCAGGATCTGGTGGGCAGTTTCGAAAACGCGCTCAAGCGCCGCCGCCGCGGCACCTGCATCCGTCTGGCGCTTTCGGCCAACATGTCCGAAGACCAGATGAAGCTGATCTGCGACGAGCTCGAGGTCTCGGGCGAGGATGCCTTCAAGATCTCCGGCATGATCGGCCAGACCGACCTGAAGCAGCTGATCATCGACGAGCGGCCGGAACTGTTGTTCCCGCCTTACAACGCGCGCTTCCCGGAGCGCATCCGCGACTTCGGCGGCGACTGCTTCGCGGCCATCCGCCAGAAGGATATCGTCGTCCACCATCCCTTCGAATCCTTCGACGTGGTGGTGCAGTTCCTGCGCCAGGCGGCACGTGACCCCAACGTGCTGTCGATCAAGCAGACCCTGTACCGCACCAGCAAGGACAGCCCGATCGTGAAGGCGCTGGTCGAGGCGGCCGAGGCCGGGAAGTCGGTCACGGCCATGGTGGAGCTGAAGGCGCGCTTCGACGAGGAGGCCAATATCCGCTGGGCGCGCGACCTGGAGCGCGCCGGCGCCAATGTGGTGTTCGGCTTCGTCAACCTGAAGACCCACGCCAAGATCTCGCTGGTGGTGCGCCGCGAGGGCACCGAGACCCGCTCCTACGTGCACTTCGGCACCGGCAACTACCACCCGGTCACCGCCAAGGTCTACACCGACCTCTCGTTCTTCACCGGCGACCCGGCGCTATGCCGCGACGCGGGACGTGTGTTCAACTACATGACCGGCTACGCCCAGCCGGACGCGCTGGAAAAGCTGGCGATCGCGCCGATCGGCCTGCGCGACAAGATCATCGCCCTGATCGAGGATGAGATATCCTTCGTCAAGCAAGGCAAGCCCGGCGCGATCTGGGCGAAAATGAACTCGCTGGTCGATCCCATCGTCATCGACGCGCTCTATCGTGCATCCCGGGCCGGCGTGAAAATCCAGTTGGTGATCCGCGGCATCTGCGGGCTCCGGCCCGGCGTCCCCGGCCTCTCGGAGAACATCCGGGTGAAAAGCATCATCGGCCGGTTCCTGGAGCACTCGCGCATCACCTGTTTCGGCAACGGCGCGGAACTGCCGTCGCGCAAGGCCAAGGTGTTCATCTCCTCGGCCGACTGGATGCCGCGCAACCTGGTGGCGCGGGTCGAGACCTTCGTGCCTGTGGAAAACTCCACCGTGCACCAGCAGATCCTGGACCAGATCATGGTCGCCAACATCAACGACACCCTGCAAAGCTGGGATCTCCAGGCCGACGGTACCTACAAGCGCCGGAACCCGGGCAGCCAGCCGTTCTCGGCCCATGACTATTTCATGACCAACCCCAGCCTGTCCGGCCAGGGCAGCGCCCTGGAACGCGCCAAGCGCCGGGTGGCCAAATTGGTGCCGAATCAACGGTGATTCCTGGGCGTCCGCACGAAGCGCGGCCAAATCCAATGGGAAAACTTGGGCGTGGCCAAAAAGAATCCAAGCGGCGCGGCGGAGCGTTGAGGCCATCCGGGTAAGCTGTTATCACCCGGTTATGGGATCCAAGGACGCGAGCGAGGACAGGGCCGACACCGGCCCACGGAAACCGGTGGCGGTAATCGACATCGGTTCGAACTCGGTCCGTCTCGTCGCCTATAACGGGATGACCCGCACTCCGATCCCGCTCCACAACGAAAAGGTCATCTGCGCGCTCGGCAAGGGCCTGGAACGCTCCGGCGCCCTCAATTCCGACGGCGTGGGCATGGCCTTCAATACCGTCTCGCGGTTCGTCGAGATCGCGCGCGCCCTGGGCGCCGAGCGCATCGACGCCCTGGCCGCCGCGGCCGTGCGCGACGCGCGCGACGGGGCCGCCTTCGCCAAGGCCCTCGAGAAGCGCTGCGACATCAAGGTGCAGATCCTCACCGGCAAGCAGGAGGCCCGGCGTTCGGCGCTGGGCGTGCTGTGCGGCACGCCCGACGCCGAGGGCGTGGTCGCGGACCTGGGCGGGGGCAGCCTGGAACTGGTCCAGATCGGTCATGGCGAGATGAACGATCACACCACCTTGCCGCTCGGTCTGCTGCGTCTGTCGGAGGCCTCGGACAACGACCGGGCCAAGGCCATCGGCATCATCAACAAGGCGCTCGACAAGCATAAGTGGATTTCCAGCGCCAAGGACAAGACCCTCTACGCCGTCGGCGGCGCCTGGCGCGCGCTGGCACGCGTGTGTATCGCGCAGATGGACTATCCGCTCCATGTGCTCGACAATTTCGCGCTCGACCGCGCCCATGCCATCCGCCTGTTCGACGTGATCGCACGCCTGTCGGCCAAGAGCCTGGAGCAGATCAAGGGCGTGTCGCGCTCGCGCCTCGTCAATCTGCCGCTGGCCGCCGCGGTGCTCGAACGCCTGCTCGAGATCACCAAACCCAAATCGGTGGTGTTCTCGATCTACGGCATGCGCGAGGGCCAGTTCTACAAATCCCTGCCGGACCACATCCGCAAGCAAGACCCGCTGGTGAGCCTGGCTGAGGAGATTGCGCGTTCTTCCGGCCGCAATCCCCAGGTCGGGCACGAGACCTGCGAGTGGATGACGCCCCTGTTCAAGGACGAGAGCGCGCGCCAGCGGAAACTGCGCCTCGCGGCCTGCCTGATGCGCGACGTGGCCTGGACCGAGCACCCCGACTATCGCGCCGAACAGGCCTTCCTCAAGGTGCTGCGCCTGCCGTTCCTGGGCCTCGACCACGAGGACCGCGCGGGCCTGGCGCTCGCGATGTATTACCGCTACGCCAGCGAGCCGTCGGAACCGATCATCGAGCAGGCCCACGCGCTGCTCGACAACTCGCGCATCCACCGCGTGCGCACCGCGGGACTGGCGTTGCGCCTCACCTATGCCCTGTCGGCCGGCGCGCCGGGCGTGCTCAAGCGCACGTCGATCCGCATCGAAGGCGGAAAACTGGTGCTGACGATGCCCGAAGACGATCCGATGCTGACGGCGGCACCCTACGCGCGCCGGCTCAAACGCCTCGCCGACCACCTGGGTCTTGGCGAACGTGTGGATTTCGTCTGATCGCCATATTGACGCCATTAGGCGACGGCATTCTTGCCGGTACGACGGAGGAGGGTGTCATGCAAAAGCATTTCATTGCGGTAGTCATAGCGCTTGCCGTTGGCAGCACTGGGGTTTTGGCGGCTTCGGCGCCCGAACTGGTGCGAGACCAGACAACCCTCACCGTGAATGGCGCCAGGGAGACATGGCAGCTGGTGTGGGCGGAACCACCCAAGGAAGTATGCGGACCCGCAGAAGTTTCCAGTGCGGCTACCTGTCCCTGTAGCGGATTTGCCTATGGCGAGTATGGTCGCCTGAACCTTGTGCGCCGCCACGGCGGAGCTGTCGAAATCCTCGACCTCGGCCCTTTGTTCGACGGCCAAGAAACACCGTCGATGACCAAACCCATCACCGGTGTCGCCTACCTTAGCCGCTGGCCCGAAGCCGAGAACGACCTGGCGCGGGACAATGTGGACGACCCCAAGCTCGTCGCCGATATTCGGGCGCGACCGCCGGTACACCACCTCAGCATGGAGGACTATGACCGCGACGGCCTGGCGGCCGAGTTCCTGCTGCAGGTAGGAACGGTGCCCTGCATGAAGCACAAATTTGTGGCAGTGGGCGTGTCGAAGCGTGACGGCCGCCTTCACGCGCTACGGTCGGCGGCTCACCCGGAAAGACCCTTGGTGCTGTTTGGCGAGGTCTGGGACGCGCTTCGGAAGGGGGGTGGCACCGTCGTGACATGGGAGTGCCAGGACCACGGCGCGGAGTTCCACAACGAAACGGTTGTGTCCGTCCAGGATGGCATCATCCACGCCAAGCGCCAGACATTCAACTGTCCGACCGACGGCGCGGCCAGAACCCTGGTTGAAGAAACCGAGCTGTAATCAGCGCTGAAAAACTTCCACGTTCTTGCCGTCGGCTGAGAGGCCGATGGCGAGTTTGCCGTGCTTGAGCTTCAAGGCGTCCTCGCCGAACAGCTCACGGCGCCAGCCGTGCAGAGCCGGAACTTCGGCGGTGTCCGAAAGCGCAATCGCTTCCACGTCGTCGCTGGTGGCGATCAGGCGCTGGGCCACGTGATGGGTTTCGCTGCGGGCCTTCAACAATAGCTTCAGCAATTCCACGACCCCGCGCGAGGCGACGGCTTCCCAACCGTTGTCGCGTTCCACCACCGGGCATTCGCTTTCCGGCACGGCGCGGCCCTTGGCGACGGCGGCCAGAACGCCTTCCACGTATTTGCCGCTGGCGAGCGGCTTGGCGAGGCGGGTGCGTTTGATGTCGTCGACCGTCACCGGCATGTTGGCGGCCAGTTCCAGGAGCGCGTCGTCCTTGGCGACGCGCTGGCGCGGCAGGTTCATGGCCTGCGCCGTGAGTTCGCGCCAGGCGGCCAGTTCGCGCAGCACGCACAACAGGCGCCGCGAGCGGGTGCGGGCGCGGATGCGCTGCCAGGAATCGCGTGGATCGACGCGGTAGGTGGCGGGATCGATGAGGGTGGCGATTTCCTCTTCCAGCCAGGCACGGCGGCCCGAGTTGTCGAGCATGCGCGAGAGTTCGGTGTAGACCTTGCGCAGGTAGGTGACGTCGCCCAGCGCGTATTTGATCTGGCGGTCGGACAAGGGGCGCTGCGACCAGTCTGTGAAGCGCTGTGACTTATCGAGGTTGGCGCCCGCCAGCTTGGACACCAGGGTCTCGTAGCCGACCTGGTCGCCGAAGCCGCACACCATGGCGGCGACCTGGCTGTCGAACACCGGGGTCGGGACCGTGGTGGTGGCGGTATAGAAGATTTCCAGATCCTGGCGCCCGGCGTGGAACACCTTGAGCACGGCCGGGTTGGCCAAGAGGTCGTAGAGCGGCTTCAGGTTGATGCCCTCGGCCAGGGGGTCGATACAGTAAGCCTCGTCCGGGCCCGCCACCTGCACCAGGCACAGCTTGGCCCAATAGGTGGTCTCCCGCATGAATTCGGTGTCGACCGTGACGAAGTCGGCTTTCGCAAGGCGCCCGCAGAGCGCCTCAAGGGCCGCGGTATCTGTAATCAATGAATTGGGCTCGGAAGACATGGGGGCATTGTCTTAAGGGGCTTTTGAGAGCTTCGCAACCACGGGCCGAAGCCCCATTTGGGGCCTTTCGGGGAGCTTCATAAGCTTGACAAAACCCCGCGTTCGGTGTGCTTTCTCGCCCCTTTGGGGCCCCCGGGCCGCATATCTTTGGCGGTCTCCGACCGCGTTAAAAAGCTAGGATTTACCGATGCATTCCTACCGGACACATACCTGCGGTGCCTTGCGCGCGGAGGATGCGGGCAAAGAGGTCCGCCTGGGCGGCTGGGTGCACCGGAAACGCGATCATGGCCACCTGTTGTTCGTCGATTTGCGGGATATGTACGGCATCACCCAGGTCGTGGCCGACAGCGCCAGCGCCGTGTTCAAGATCCTGGAAGCCGTGCGCCCGGAAAGCGTGATCAGCGTCACGGGCAAAGTGGTGCCGCGCGCCGCCGAGACCATCAATGACAAGCTGCCCACCGGCCGTGTCGAGCTGTCGGCCCAGAAGGTCGAGATCCTGTCCGAGGCCGCCGTGCTGCCCATGCAGGTGGCGGGCGAGCAGGAGTATTCCGAGGAAACCCGGCTCACCTACCGCTTCCTCGACCTGCGCCGCGAGAAGATGCAGGCTAACATGCTGTTGCGCTCCAAGGTCATCGCCAGCATCCGCCGGCGCATGTGGGACGCGGGCTTCACCGAATTCCAGACTCCGATCCTGACCGCGTCGTCGCCCGAGGGCGCGCGCGACTTCCTGGTGCCGTCGCGCATCCATCCCGGCAAGTTCTACGCGCTGCCCCAGGCGCCGCAGCAGTTCAAACAGCTGCTGATGACCTCGGGCTTCGACCGCTACTTCCAGATCGCGCCGTGCTTCCGCGACGAGGACAGCCGTGCCGATCGCTCCCCCGGCGAGTTCTATCAGCTCGACTTCGAGATGGCTTTCGCCACCCAGGACGATGTGTTCGACACCATCGCGCCGGTGCTGGCGGGCCTGTTCGAGGAGTTCAGCCGCGGCCGCCCCGTGACCAAGCCGCCGTTCCCGCGCATCACCTACGCCGATGCCATGCTCAAGTACGGCAGCGACAAGCCGGACCTGCGCAATCCCTTGCTGATCACCGACGTGACCGAAGCCTTCCGCGGCTCCAACTTCGGCCTGTTCGCCAAGAACATCGAGAAGGGCGCGGTGGTGCGCGCCATCCCGGCGCCCGGTTCGGCCGATCATCCGCGCAGCTGGTTCGACAAGCTCAACGAATGGGCGCGCGAGAACGGCGCCGGCGGCCTGGGCTATATCCAGTACAAGGACGGCGAGGCGCGCGGGCCGATCGCCAAGAACCTCGACGCCGACCGGGTCGCGGCCATCAAGGCCGCCACCGGGGTCAAGGACGGGGACTCCGTGTTCTTCGCCTGCGACAAGGAGCAAGCGGCGGCGAAATTCTCGGGCCTCGTGCGCACGCGGATCTGCGACGAACTCAAGCTGCTCGACCGCGACCAGTTCAAGTTCTGCTGGATCGTCGACTTCCCGATGTACGAGCGCAACGAGGACACCGGCCAGATCGAGTTCAGCCACAATCCGTTCTCGATGCCCCAGGGCGAGATGGAAGCGCTGCTGACGCAGGATCCGCTCACCATCAAGGCGTTCCAGTACGACATCGTCTGCAACGGCGTGGAACTGTCGTCGGGCGCGATCCGGAATCACCGTCCGGACATCATGTACAAGGCGTTCGAGATCGCCGGCTATTCCAACGCCGACGTCGAAGCGCGCTTCGGCGGCATGCTGAACGCCTTCAAGTACGGGGCGCCTCCGCACGGCGGCTCGGCACCCGGTATCGACCGTATCGTCATGCTGCTGGCGGAAGAGCCCAATATCCGCGAGGTCATCCTGTTCCCGATGACCGGCCGCGCTGAGGACTTGCTGATGCAGGCGCCCAATACGGTCACTTTGAAGCAGCTGCGCGAACTGCATATCCGCGTGGTCGAGCCAAAGTCCGGCCCGACCGCGCAGGCGGGCGCCGCCGCGCCGGCCGAGCAGAAGCCGGCCTCGTAAAAAGCGCTGTCAGAAATGCAAAACGCCGGCCTCGAAGGCCGGCGTTTTTGTTTGAGCGCGACTAGCGGGACTTCAGGCCCAATTTCGCACGGCGTTCCTGCTTGATTTTATACATCGCTTCGTCGGCGGCCTGCAGGAGTTCGCGCATTTCCGCCTTGGCGGCGTACATGTGCACGCCGCAGCTCGCCTTGATGGCGATCTGCTGGTTGTTCCAGTTGGCATAGGCGTTGTTGAGCTTGCGGTCGAGTTCCTCGGCGCGGCGCACGCCGTTGCGCTTGTTGGAGCGCGGCAGCAGGATCGCGAACTCATCGCCGCCCAGGCGGCCGAGGTAGTCGGTGTCGCGGATATGGCCGCGCAGCAGGTTCGACACGGTGCGCAACACCTCGTCGCCGGCCGCGTGGCCGTAGGTGTCGTTGATCGGCTTGAACAGGTCGAGATCGACGAAGATCAAGACGCCGCCGACGCCATGACGGCGGGCGACCGAGAGTTCGTGCGCCAGGCTTTCTTCGAAGCCGCGGCGGTTGAGGATGCGGGTCAGGGAATCGGTGGTCGCGAGATTTTCGAGTTCCGCGATCCGCCGGTCCTGTTCCTTCAGGTGGTTGGTGATCTCGGCCACCAGGGCGTGCGCCATCTGCGCGATCTGCGTGACCGTGCGGGCGCTGTCGTTTTCCTTTTCGGGACGAACCTGTTCCGTGATGCGGACAAGCTGGGTGAGCTTGGTCACAATGGCGGTGTGGTCGTGGTCCGGTCCCGGGGCGCGTGGTTGCGCGTCCGCCTGTACCGCCATGATGTGGTATCCCCCGATCCCCAATTCGTGTGACATTCTGTTGGGTGTGTTTGGGGGCGTCAACATTTCCGGGCGCATCGCCGGCCTCGCGCCCAACCGCGCAGTCACCGCGCCGAGCCTCGCTAAGTCCTGGAGGGCTGTCCGCAGGCCCCGGCGTCCGCGCGGACCGGCAAGGCTCATCCCAGAGGCTTGTTTTCATGAATAATTTTCTGGGCCTTAAGCCGGTTCTAAACCGCAACAGGAATAGCGCGGCCGGGAATGGCGTCTGTGATCCTGGGGAGAAGGCCGTCGCCGCGCGGCGGGTTCCTTGCACTCATAGGTTTCTACTAAAAACCAATTCGTGCGACTCCGCACGAGTATGGTGAAGCGCCAGGCCGATGTTATGGTCTTTGCAGTTCAGGGGACTTTCAGCCCGATGATGTCACGTTTCCCGATCGCTGTTGTTGCCGCCGTGGCGGCGGTCGCCGCGGCGCATGCCGCCCCGGCCGCCGCGCCTGTGACCGCCTTGGCGTCGCACAGCGCGATCTATGACCTCGCGCTCACCAAAGCCATGCAGTCGGACGGCGTGCGCGCCGCCAAGGGCACGATGGTCTACACCATCACCGACCGCTGCGACGGCTACACCATCGAGAGCAACCTGCAGATGGAACTGGCGTTCGCCAGCGGCATCGACAACCAGATCGACCAGCGGTTCGCGTCCTGGGAGGCCAAGGACGGGCGCTCGGCGAGTTTCCGCATGCAGGTGCTGGAGAACGGCACGCTCAGCAAATCCTATCTCGGCCACGTCACCCTGGACGCCGACGGCGACGGCACGGTGACCTACGAGACCGACGCCATCCGCACCCTCAAGCTGCCGAAGGGCACGTTGCTGTCCACCGGCCATACGCTGGCGCTGCTCAAGGCTGCGTCCGCCGGCGAAAAATTCCTGATCCG
>JAIBCD010000194.1 GCA_019694335.1 Rhodospirillaceae bacterium
CAGGTCAGCCGGGGGTTCGGTTCCCTTCCAGAGGAAGAAGGCGAAGACGCCGGCATGCAGCAGCGCCGCGCCGGCCAGCGCGGGCGCGAGGTTCGTGCGACGCTCGCGCGTCACCACGCTCATTGCGTGGGCGGCTCCGCCGCGGCGGGCGTGACCGGCGTGGCCGCGTCATCCCCGCTTCCGGTGTCGGTGATCAGATTGATGTGGGTGAAGCCGGTGACCTGCAGCTTGGCCATCACCCGCGCCATCGCCTCATAGGGGGTGGCGGCGTCGCCCCGCAGGAAGATCGGGCGGTCGACATCGCCCTGGGTCATGGCCTTCAGGCGGGGGCCCAGCTGGTCGTAGGTGGCCGCGTCCTCCATCACGAAGATCGTCCCGTCCTTGCGGACCGTGACCGTCAGGGGCTCGTCGGTGGCCTGCATCGCGCTGGCCTCGGTCTTGGGCAACTCGACCTCGACGCCGGCGGTCAGCAGCGGCGCCGAGATCATGAAGATGATCAGCAGCACCAGCATGACGTCGACCAGCGGCGTGACATTGATCTCGGACAGGGCGCCGCGTTTGGCGCGACCGCGGCGGCGCCGTCCCGAACCGGATCCGCCGATGCCGGCTGTCAGCGCCATCTAGCGGGCCCCGTCGGCAGGGCCGCCGATGCGGTCGGAGATGCGGCGCGCGACCGCCGCGCCCAGATCGTCGGCGAAGCTTTCCAGCCGGCCGGTGAACTTGGACGCATCGAGGGTGAACTTGTTGTAGCCGATGTAGGCCGGAATGGCGGCGGCCAGGCCGATGCCGGTGGCGAACAGGGCTTCGGAAATCGCCGGGGCGACCGTGGCCAGGTTGGTGTTCTGCTCGGCCGCAATGGCCTGGAAGGCGTTCATGATGCCCCAGACCGTGCCGAACAGGCCGATGAAGGGCGAGGCGGTGGCGACCACCGCCAGCACGCCCAGGCCGTCCTCGATGCGCCGCGCCTCCCGCGCGATGATGGCGTCCAGCGACCGGTCGATCCGGTTGATGACCAGGGCGGACTGGGTCTCGGTGATGGTCCCCTTGGCGCGGGCCTCGCGCCAGTCCCGGAGCGCCGTGACCAGCATCAGCGGCAGCGGCTGTTCGGGATGGTCGCCGGCCTGGGCGCCGATCTCCTCCAGCGAGCGGCCGGAGTTCACCTGGCGCTCGAACCCGTCGGCGGCCGAGTTCATGGCCGTGAACCGGAACAGCTTGTCGATGATCACCGCCCACGACCACAGAGAGGCGATGGCGAGGCCGATCATGACCCCTTTCACGACCCAGTCGGCCTCCATGAAGAGGGTGACTAGGTTCAAGCCGGCGTGTGCGCCCTCACCCATGCGGGTAACTCCTGAAATGCTCGCGGCGCCGCCCCGGGGGCGCTGGAGGCCAGTCTCATCGAAAAACCACGCCAAATCTATGGCGCTAGCCGGTTCGCCTGCGACGATTGCAAGGCGCGCGCCAGCGGGAGGCGATGGGGAGATGACAGCTTGATCCGGCCCTGCCGGTCAAATCCGCCCGGGGTCGGTCCGGGGGCCCGGGGGCCGACGCGGCCGCCATCGGAGGTCGCGCTCGCGGCAAGGGCGGTGACGGTCCCGGAAAAGGGCCCATTGCGACCGCGAATTCCGGGCCAAAAAAAACCTGGCTTGGCGCCGGGCGGCGGATCAGGCGATCATTCCGCCGGCCGGGGTCCGAACCCCGGAAACCCCTGATCCAAAAGGCCCCGCGGCCCTACGCCTCCGCCAGCCAGGGCCGCAGACTTTCCTTCAGCGCCGCAGGAGGCCGCCGCGCCCGACCATCCATCCCGACCACCGCGATATCAACCCGGGCGCGGCAGATCACCTCGCCACCGCGCTCGATCAACTGGGAGACAAAAAGGCGCGGCCCCTTCGCCCGATCGAAGGTCGTGCGCACCACAAGGGCGTCATCGATCCGCGCGGCCTTGAGAAAGTCGATCTCGACCCGCGTCGCCACAAAGGCCAGCGGGTCCTCCCGGTCCAGCAATTCCGCATGACCGGTCGACGCCAGCCGCAGGAAATCCGACCGGCCTCGCTCGAAAAAGCGAAGGTAATTCGCATGATAGACGACGCCGGTGAAGTCGGTGTCTTCGTAATAGACACGCACCGGCAACAGGTGCTCACGCCCGACAAACGCGCCCGCTGTAGGGGCGAGGCCGGTCACGAAACGGGTCCGATGCGGCTGAATATCCAGCCGGCGAGGCCGAGCAGGAGAAGGACCGCCATCACGACGGCGAGCATCAGTCGGGAGGTCGGACCGCGCCGGGTCATGTCCTCCATTTCCTCGGCGGTCAGGGTCTCGTAGCCGGGCTCGCGCTCGACCACGGTCGCCTCCGTCGCGGCGCGCACGGTCTCGAGGATATAGGCCTCATCCTTGCGCCCAAGGCTGCGCCCCACACTCGCCATCACGAAGCCAAACGCAAGAAAACCCAATGGAAACAGGACGATGAATGGACTGGTCTCGGATCCCGGAGACCCGGTCATCTGGCTGACAGCCAAGCCCGCGCCGGCCAGCAGCGCCAGTCCCATCCAGACCGCCAGGAAGACGATCACCAGGGGCATCATGCCGAAACGGCAACGGATGATCGTCCCCGCACCCTGGGTCTCGAACGTCGCCGACAGCGCCGTCTGGAAGGAGTTCCGATAGTTGATCCGCCTGCGCACCCTGACGCCGTTAGCCGTCGCCGAGCCGATCAGGGGACGGGTTCCAAGCAGCACGAGCGGGCCGTCGGTAATGGCTGCAATGCGTTCCGCGCAGGCCTGCGGGCTCAGCGGCGAGCCCAGCGTGGCGGTGCGGGACGCGAAGAGCGCGAACGGGTTCATGGCCTAGCGGTAACGCTAGTCGCGACGTTCGAACAGCCCTGCCGGCGGAGCTTTGGTCTCGTCACGCATCGCCTCGGTCGCGCGAGCGACGAACGTCGCCAAGATCTCGTGATGGTCCCGAGCGCGGTGTCCCCGGCTTTGATGGAGGAACAGCCCGAATAGGCCGATGCCGATGGGAATCCACATCAATTTCCAGATCGGAATGACACCGCCGTGATCGTCGGACACCAGCCCGCCGGACTGGAAATGCGCATAGAGCAACGAGCCAAGGGCCATTGCGACCAATATGGCCGTCGAGAACAAGTCCAAGTGTTCGCTTTCCGGCGCATAGGACCGGCACTGCACCAACGTGCCGCCGACCGCTGGCTGGAACTTGGCTCTCAGCACGGTCGTCGGGTCGTCGGGGTAGCCCGTATCGATGCTAACCTTGGCTTCCCCGCGCAATGACCAACCAGAGAATCGCCAGCGCCCCGCGGTGGGTTCGCATGACGAATTCGCCGCCGCTTCGCAATCTTCCTCCTCCCGATCCGAGTCCCCGTCCTGATCGGTGTGCGCCTCCCATACGCCCTTGGGATACAGGCTCGGATAGAGCGCCACTTTCAAACGTCGCTCACATTCCAACGGAGACAACGGCGAAGTCAGGGTCTCGTACCTTTCGCGTCCTAGACGGCGTCTGACGAAATCCTGAACTTTGTATCCCAACGCTAATTCCCGTCCTCGAACAGCCCCGCTTGCGAGGGTTTGATCACGGTCGCCGGCGTCTCCAGCCCGAGATGCGCATAGGCCTTGGCGCAGGCCATGCGGCCCCGCGGGGTGCGCTGGATGAAGCCCTGCTGCAGCAGGTAGGGCTCGATCACGTCCTCAACGGTGTCGCGCGCTTCGGCGATCGCCGCCGCCATCGTGTCCATCCCGACCGGCCCGCCGCCGTAGTTCTCG
>JAIBCD010000061.1 GCA_019694335.1 Rhodospirillaceae bacterium
GATCTCCAGGCCGCCGAACTCCCTGAGCACATCGCACGGCGCCGTGGCCGCGCTGCGGGCGGCGGCCCTGGCGAGCACGGCCTGCTTGCGCGCCAGCCCCGCATCGTCATGGCCCGCGCCACGGCCGACGCATCGTTCCAGCGGTAGGCCGGTCAGGCGGTGCATGATCAGCGCCGCCGACGCGGTGTTGCCGATCCCCATCTCGCCCATGGCCAGGATGCCATAGCCCTCGCCCGCCGCCGCTTGCGCGAGCTCCGCGCCCTTTTCTAGAGCTTGCTCGGTTTCCGCCGTGGTCAACGCGGACTCCCGGGCGGCATTGCGCGTTCCCTCGCGAACCTTGGCCGCGATCAACAACCCATGGCTGGGCAGGTCCGCCGCCACGCCGGCATCGACCACGCGTACGTCCGCGCCCACGGTACGGGCAAAGGCGTTGGCGCTGGCACGCCCGGCCAGGAACGTCTCGACCATCAGGCCGGTGACACTGGAGGGGAAACTGGAAACGCCATCCTCGGTCAGGCCGTGATCGCCGGCGAAAATCAACAGCAGCGCCCGGTCGAGCGCCGTGGCCTCGATGGCCCCCAGGCGCGCGGCCAAGTCCTCCATGCGGCCGAGTGAGCCTGGCGGCTTGGCGAGCGCATCGATGCGCGCGCGGTAAACTGTTTCACGTGAAACATCGACCCCCGAGATAACCGGCAACTTCATCTTTTCACATTCTACCTTTTAGACCGGAGAGCGCCGCGATGGCGTCCACCGCCAGGGCCGTTTCCAATTGCGCGGCAATCTCATCCAGGGCCTTGTCCACCACGGCACTGTGATCCTCGGTGGTTGCCCGCACGCCGAGAGTCGCGAGGATTGCGCCTCGCGCTGGGCCTGCCGCGAACAGACCGTGCACGTAAGTCCCGCCGATCCTGCCGTCGGAGGATTGGGCGCCGTCGGGCCCGGAGCCATCCAACGTGAGATAAGGTCTAGCCATGTCCGCGCCGGCCGTGACGCCGACATGCATCTCGTAGCCGGTGAGCACAGCGCCGCGCACCGTGCCCGTCACCGGGCGTAAGACCTTTTCACCGGTGAGTTCGGTTTCCACATCGAGCAGTCCCAGCCCCGGCGCGTCGCCGGGCGGCCCTTCGATGCCGCGCGGGTCGCTGACCTTGCGCCCGAGCATTTGCAAACCGCCGCATATGCCGAGCACCCGCCCACCCCGGCGCACATGGGCGGCGATGTCGATATCCCAGCCTTGCGCGCGCAGGAACGCGAGGTCGTGCAGCGTGGCCTTGGTGCCCGGCAGGATCACGAGGTCCGCATCCCCCGGCAGCGCGCGGCCGGGGGGGATGAATTCGAACCGCACACCGGGCTGGTTCTTCAAGGGATCGAAGTCGTCGAAATTGGCGATGCGCGAAAGCATCGGCACCACGATCTTCACCGGCTTCTCGGCCGAAGCGCCACGCGTGGATTCCAGCACCACCGCGTCTTCCGCCGGCAGCCGCGCGGCCGTCGCCAGCCAGGGAACCAAACCAAAGTCCGCCCAGCCGGTGCGGCGCACGATCTCGGCACGGCCTTCGGTGAACAACGCGGGGTCGCCACGGAATTTGTTGATGATGAAGCCGTGGATCATGGCGCGGTCGCCGGCGTCGAGCACCTCGCGCGCGCCCACCAGGGCCGCGATGACATGGCCGCGGTTGATGTCGCCCGCCAGGATCACCGGCACATCGGCGGCGCGCGCGAAGCCCATGTTGGCGATGTCGCCCATGCGGAGGTTGGTTTCCGCCGGGCTCCCCGCCCCCTCCACTATGACCAAGTCGCTCTCGGCCTTGAGGATCGCGAAGCTGTCGAGCACGGTGCGCAGCAGTTCGGCCTTGCGCTCCTGGTAGGCGCGCGCCTGCCAGTTGCCTTCCATGCGCCCGCGCACCACCACCTGTGCGCCGGTATCGGATTGGGGCTTCAGCAGCACCGGGTTCATATGGACGGTCAAAGGCGTGCGGCAGGCGATGGCCTGCAACGCCTGCGCGCGGCTGATCTCGCCGCCGTCTGCGGTCACGGCGGCGTTGTTGGACATGTTCTGCGGCTTGAACGGGCGCACCCTGAGGCCGCGACTGGCGAACAGGCGGCACAGGCCCGCCACCAGCACCGACTTGCCGACATCGGAGCCGCAGCCCTGGATCATCACGGCCGCCATATCAGGCCTCCGACGGCGAGCAACCCCCACATTACCCAGCACGCGCCCAGGAAGATCATCAACCCGCGCCCGAGATCATGCGGGCCGGGACGCGGGCCGGCGCCGAAGGTGGGCCGGTCATGCATGACGCCGTCATAGCTGGCCGGGCCGCCGAGTTCCACCTTGAGGGCGCCGGCCATGGCGGCTTCCGGCCAGCCGGCGTTGGGCGATGCGTGTTTACGCGCGTCCCGGAACATAACGCGCCAGCCGCCGCGCCCGGCGATGGCGATGAGTCCCCCGGTGAGGCGCGCCGGGATCAAGTTCATGACGTCGTCGGTCCTGGCCGCCGCCCAGCCGAAATCGCGCCAGCGGGGCTCCCTGTGGCCGATCATGCTGTCGGCGGTGTTCACGGCCTTGTAGGCGAACAGGCCGGGTAATCCGCCCAGGAACAGCCAGAAGGCCGGCGCCACCACGCCGTCGTTGAAACTCTCGGCCAGGCTTTCGAGCGCGGCGGCGGCAACGCCACTTTGGTCCAATTGGGTGACGTCACGGCCGACAATACGCCCCACGGCGGTACGGGCGGCGGGCAGATCATCGGCGTTGAAAGCGCGGATGACGGCCGCGACATGATCGAACAGGCTGCGCTGCGCGAGGCCGAGAGTCGCGATCAACACCACGAGCACGCCGCCATAGGGAATATGCGACGCGACCCGGATGATCGCGATACCCGCGCCCGCGGACAAGCCGACAATCGCCAGCATGGTTACCACACCCAGAAATTTGCGGGCTCTGCCCGGGTGGTTCCAGCGCCGGTCCAGCGCCGCGATCGCGGCGGCGATCCAGGCGACAGGATGCGGAATAAGCCGGTGCAGCCAGCCCGGGTAGCCGATCATGGCTTCCAAGGCCAGAGCCCCCAATACCAGCCAGGAATCACCCACGGCCGATGACTTCGATCACCGGGCCGTGTTCGCCGTCCCACATCCGGCTCTCGACCCCATAAGCCGCGCGCAAAATTTCCGGCGTCAGCGCCGCGCGCGCCGGGCCGGCGGCGGCGACGCGCCCATCGGTCAGCACGATCACCTGGCTGGCGATGCGCAAGGCCATGTGCAGGTCGTGCAAGGTGACGATCACGCCTTTGCCTTCGGCGGCGAGGCCCAACATCAGGTCGGCGGCGTCCAGCTGGTGTCCGGGATCGAGGCCGGTGAGCGGCTCATCGGCCAGCAGCCACCGCGGCTCACCCGCCAGGGCACGCGCCAATAACACCCGCGCCCGCTCGCCGCCCGAGAGCGTGAGCACATTGCGGTGCGCGAGGTTCCCGACTCGCGCGGTGGCGATGGCGCGATCCACCGCCGCCTCGTCTTCGGCCGACAACCCGCGCGCGCCGGTGAACGGCGTGCGGCCCAACGCCACCAGGGTGCGCACTTCGATTCCCCAGGCGACTTCGGGGATTTGCGGCAGGAACGCAAGGCACTGCGCGCGCGCGCGCGGCGCGAGGCCGTGCAGATCCGCGCCGTCCAGCTCCACCTTGCCCCGGTCGGGCCTTCGCAGGCCCGCGAGCACGGAGAGCAAGGTGGACTTGCCCGCGCCATTGGGGCCGACGATGGCGGTGATTGCGCCAGCCGCGAAGCTCGCCGACACGCCGGCCAGAACCTGCCGGTCGCCCAGGCGCACAGAGATGTTGGTCGCGGCAATCATGCGATCCTCCTGCGCATGTTGAACAGCATGGCGAGGAAGAACGGTCCGCCGAGGGCGGCCATGGCGACGCCGAGCTTGAGTTCCACCGGCGTCGGGATCAGGCGCGCGACGATGTCGCCCGCCAGCACCACGGCCGCGCCCGCGATGGCGCTGGGCAGCAGCAGCGCGCCGGGCCGCGCCGCTACGAACGGCCGCAGCAGGTGCGGCGCCACCAAGCCGACAAAGCCGATCATGCCGGTGACCGCGACACTGGCGCCGACCGAAAGGCCGGTGCCGATGGCGAGCAGGAAGCGCAGGCGCGACAGCGACACGCCCAGGGACTGCGCGCCGGTTTCGCCGAGAGTCAGGGCGTCCAGTGCCTTGGCGGTCATCAGCAGCAGCGCGCAACCGGCCACGATGAACGGCACGGCGAACTGCACCTCACCCGCGCTGCGGTCGGCCAGCGAGCCCATCAGCCAGTTGACGATCTCGTTCACGGCCCAGGGCGTGGGCGCGAGATTGAGCGCCAGGGCCACGCCGGCGCTCGCCACTGCGTTGAGGATCACGCCCGCCAGGATGAACGTCAGCACGCTGGAGGTCGCCCCGGACAGCCCCAGCAGGATCGCGACGCCAACGCCCGCGCCAAGCATGCCGCCGGCCGGCACCAGCCAGGGGATCATGGTGCTGAGATACAGCGTCATGACCGCGCCCAGCGACGCCATGGACGAAACACCGAATACGGCGGGATCGGCGAGCGGATTGCGGGTATAGCCCTGCAGCGCGGCCCCCGACAGCCCCAGCGCCATGCCGACGAAAATGCCCAGAATCGTGCGTGGAAGGCGCAGCGAGAAAATGATCGCCCAGCGTGGGTCGTCGCCCGCGTGCAGCCAGACATCGAACGGCACCCACACTTTGCCAACGCACCAGCTGACCAGGGCCAGCACGGCAACCAGGCTCGCCAAGGCGAGGATCAATGACGGGCGGCTGTTCATGGCTCACCGGTGATGGAGCGGCGCCCGGCAGCCAGAACCTGGGCGGCCTGAATCAGTACCGGCCCACCGCAGTTGAACAGCGTGTCCGGGAAGGTAATGCGCTTCATGCGCGGCCCGGCCGAGGCCAGCGCCGGATGATGCAGGACGCGGTCGGCCCAGGTTGGCTTCCCGTCAACCACCCCACCCGCAAGCAGCGCTTCGGGCGGGTCGGCGATCAGCGGTTCAAGCGCCAGGTAGCCCCAGCTCTTGAGACCATAGCGGGTGGCGACGTTGACGTAGCCGGTACGCTCGAGCATCTCGCCGACCAGGGATTGAGCCCCGGTGGAAAAGCCGTTGCGCTGGAAGATGACAGCGGTAAGCGGCCGCGCACCCGGCGGCGGCGCGGCCTCCGCGAGCGCTTCCGCGATGCGCCTCGCCATCGCCTCGCCGCGGTCCTCATGGCCGATCAACTTGGCCACCCGCCGCAGCTGGACGATGCTTTCTTCGACGGTCTGCGGTTCGCTGAACAATTCCGTGTGCACGTTCAGACGGGCCAGGGCGTTGCGGGTCGCGAGCGACGAATGGCGGCTGGCGAGCACCAGGTCCGGATGGAACAGAATCACTTCCTCGGCGGACTCCTGGGAGAGCGGAATCCCCTTCGCCATCTCATAAATGGTCGTGGTGCTGGGATCGCCCGAGTAGTGGCTCAGGGCCGCGATCTGCTCCCGGTCGGCGAGCTGGACGATGTCCGTATCCAGGCACGAGCCCAAGGATACGATGCGCTTGGGCGCCGCCCAGGCTGGCGCCGCCCAAGCCGGCACCGCCAGGACACCGCATACGGTCGCCGCGACAACCAAGCACCTCATGCGCAATCCCTCAGTGCCGCGTAAACCCGCGCGCGCGCCTCGGGCTTCGGCAGGCCGAACCGCAGCCACGACGGTTGCGCGGCGAATGGCCGGGTAAGCACGCCCTGTGCGGCGAGCTTGTGGAAACGATCCTCGGCGCGTTCATGTGTTGCCAGGCGGAACAGGCTGGTTCCGCCGATCACCGTGAAGCCCGCCTTGGTCAACTCCTGATCCAACAGCTTCGCGTCTTCCCCGAGCCGCGCCCGGGTCGCCTGGTGCCATGACCGGTCGGCGTAAGCGGCCGCGCCTACCACAGTCGCCAGGGTGCTGACCGGCCACTCGCCCACCAAGCCCTTGAGCCGCACCAGGACACCGCATCCGGCCACGACAAAGCCCAGGCGAACGCCAGGGCGCCCGAAGAACTTGCCGAAAGAGCGCAGCACGATCAGCCGGCCAAAGGCCTTGTCCGCCACACTGAGTTCCGGCGTGGCGTCGGCGAAGGCCTCATCCACGATCAGCCAGCCATTCCGGCGCTCCATGCGTTCGGCCAGGACCAGCACTTCATTCCGGGAGATGACGGCGCCGTCGGGATTATTGGGATTGCCGATGACCAGGGCGTCGAGACCGCCGATATCCATATCGCCGCGCGCCACGCGCCGTACCGCGCTCGCGCTCCAGGCCTGTTCGTGGCTGCTGTAGGTCGGCGACACGATCCCCACACGGCGTGCGCCGGTGATCACGGGCAACAGGCGCAGCGCCAGTTCCGTTCCCGGAACCGCCGCGACGTGGTCCGCCGCCACGCCGAACATGCCGGCGGCGGCGTATTCCAAGGCCGCGGTGGCTTCGGGATCTGGCAACTTGCCGTCGTCCGCCACACCCTCGCCCGTCCAGGGAACCGGATTCACGCCGGTGGAAAGATCGATCCATGGCGTGGGGGCATGGGGGAACAGCCGCCGTGCTTCCGCAAGGCGGCCGCCGTGACGATGAAGACCGGCAAATGTCTCCACCGCGTCCATTCAGAGCTTGGCCCCTACGCCGGCGGAAGGCCGGCAACCGAAAAAAGCAGTGCGCGTCCTTGTTGCCATATCCTGCCCCATCAAAACTTTGCGCGCACGCCGCCGAACACACTCCGGCGCGGCGAGCCATAATTGCGGGTGGTCTGGTAGATCTTGTCGGTCAGGTTCTCGACCCGGCCGTAGACTTCCAGGCCGTCCATGAACTCATAGGCCGCGCGCAGGTCGAGCAGCGTGTGGGACGCCAGGACATTCCGGTTGGCCGCGTCGTCGAACACGGCGCCCTCGTAGCGCACCGTGAAGCCGGTCGAAACATGCATGGGCCAAGTGTAGGTCACCCACAGGTTGGCCGCATCCCGGGGCCGGCGGGCGAGCCGCTTGCCGAAGTTGGCGGTACCCACCGACTGGTTGGTGACATCGGTCAGGGTGTAGTTCGCCTGGATCGACAGGTCGCCGATCTTGCCGGCGCCCGCGAGTTCCATGCCCTTGGCGCGGGTGCTGGAGATGTTGTCGTACACCCCGGGCTTGCCAATCACGCACAACACATTGGTGCTGGGACAGGAGACAAAATCGATCTGGTTGCGGGTCTTGCGGTAGAAGCCGGTGGCATTCAGCACCAAGGCGCCGTCGAACAGGTGCTGCTCGATGCCCCCGTCAAAGCTGTCGGCCTTCTCGGGATTCAGCGTGGTGTTTCCGTAGATGCTGTAGAGCTGATACAGCGTCGGCGCCTTGAAGCCTTGGCCGAAGCTCGTGCGCAGGATGGTGTTGCCGTCGTTGAACGACCAGGCCACCGCCGCCTGCCCGAGGGCGCGGCTGCCGAAAGTACCATGGCTGTCATAACGCAGGCCGCCGGTGAAGATGAGCCCTTCCAGAAGCGTGGCCTGAACCTGACCGTAACCGCTGTCGAGGGTGACGCTCGCCGCCGCCGGCACCGGGTTGGGCGCGGTGGCCGTGGGCGATGCCGTGCGAAAGGACGAGGTTTCGTGCTCCGCGCCAAACACCACGTCCCAGCCTTGCGCCACCGAGGCCGAACCCTGGTACTCGAAGCGCTTGTTCCAGCCGGCGGAGTCGTAGGTGCGCGTGGTAACCGCCTGATCGGGGTTGAACAGGTCGCGGTCGGTGTCGGTATAGGCATAGGCGACGCGGTTCTTGAGAGCACCCTCCAGCACCGCGAAGTTCACACCGGCGTAGCCGACGAATTCCTTGGTGGTGCCGAACTCGCGGGTGTCGTTGAAGGCGAAGCTCGGCGGCGGGAAGCCGTCGAACTTGTTGCGGCCGCGCGAATAGACGCCGCGCAGGTCGACCGAGAGGTCGTCGGCGATCTCGTAGCGCAGGCGGCCGCTGGCGCCGATATTGCGGTAGCCGTCAGGCTCCGTGCCGTTGACATAGGCCGAGATGCCGTCCGTTGTGTAGGTGCTCGCCGCCGCGCGCCAGGTCAGCTTATCCCGCACGCCGCCGATGGCGGCCGAAGCGCTGCCGGTGCCATGGGAGCCGCCTTCCGCCGCCGCCGAAACCTCGAACGGCTTCTGGGGCGTGGCGGTGAGCACGTTGACCACGCCGCCGATGGCCTGACTGCCCCACAAGGTCGACTGCGCGCCGCGCAAGACTTCCATGCGCTCGATGTCGCCGGTGAGCAGGTTGGCGAAGTTATAGCCGCCGCCGGTGGAGGCCGGGTCGTTGAGTTTCACGCCGTCGATCACGACCACGGTCTGGTCGGTCTCGGCGCCACGAATGCGCAGCGCGGTGGTGCCGCCGACGCCGCCGTTGCGCGAGAAGCTGACGCCGGGCGTCTGGGCGAGCAGATCGGACACCACCGGCGTCTGGCTCTCGCGGATGGCGTTGTCGGTGAGCACCGTGATGGACGAGCCCACTTTGTATATCTGCGTTGGCGTGCGGGTAGCGCTGACCACGATCTCGTCGACGTCCAGGCCCTTGCCCGCGACATCGGGGTCCGGCGCGACGGCGGCCTGTTGCTGCGCGTGCGCCGCCACAGTCAAAGCGAAAAAACAGGTGGTGGAAATCAAAACGCGTTTCACCGGGCAATCCCTTGCTCAAAGACGACACACGCCGGGAAGAGAACCTTCACAAGCGCAAACCAATTGCCGTCTCTCGGGGATAACCCGTTCGCGCGGCGCACCCCGGCCGAACGAAGGACAGCGGCGACAGGCAGGTTTCCTGGCTTGCGGGTCGTAGCTTTGGCGCGTCGTCTTCCCGGGCGCACCCAGTGACATGTGACGCGTTCGCTCGCCGCTTACAGTTGCGGGGGCAGCCCAGGTCTTGAACCTGAGTTCCCTTTTTCATCCCGAGGCGAAAAACCCCGGGAACCTGTCGCGGCGCGGATGGTATATCCTGCCCCCGAGAGGGTCAATTCTGGTTAAGTCATGGGATTTACGCTGATTTTGGGCGGCGCGCGCTCGGGGAAAAGCACCTTCGCGCAGAAGGAAGCCGAAGCGGCCGGCGGCTCGTTGGTGATGATCGCGACCGCCGAAGCGATGGACCGCGAAATGTCCGAGCGCATCGCCCGCCACCGTGCCGAACGCGGCCCGGCGTGGCGCACGGTGGAAGCGCCCATCGACCTCGCGCACGCCATCGTGGGGCTCAAGGATAGCGACAGCGCGGTGGTGGACTGCCTCACCTTGTGGGTGTCCAACCTGCTGATGCGCGGCATGAATGTCGGCGCGGAAACCGGCGGCCTGATCGCGGCGCTGGAGGCCTGCCCTGCCCGCCTGTGGCTGATCTCCAACGAGACCGGCATGGGCATCGTGCCGGAGAACGCACTCGCCCGCAGCTTCCGCGATGAAGCGGGCCGGTTGCATCAACGCCTGGCGGCAAAAGCCGCGCAGGTGAAACTGATCGTCGCGGGCTTACCGCTGACGCTGAAGGGCTAGCGCCAGGGCACGACTTCCTGGCGCTGCTCGCCCAGCTTATCCATGCCCAGGGTCATCACGTCGCCGGTCTTCAGGAACACCGGCTGCGGCTTGCGGCCCATACCCACGCCAGGCGGCGTGCCCGTGCAGATCAGGTCGCCGGGCCACAAGGTGAAGAGGCGGCTGACATAGCTCACGATCTGGCGGACGTTGAAGATCATGGTCTTGGTGGTGCCGGTCTGCATGCGGCTGCCATTGACGTCCAGCCACATGCCCAGCGCCTGCGGATCGCCCACTTCGTCGGCGGTCACCAGCCACGGCCCGACCGGACCGGCGGTATCGAAGCCCTTGCCCTTGTCCCAGGTGCCGCCGCGCTCCATTTGCAGCTCGCGCTCGCTGACGTCGTTCACCAGGGCATAGCCCGCGACGTAATCCAGCGCCTCGGCCTCGCTCACATAACGCGCGGTGCGGCCGATGAAGATGCCGAGTTCCACTTCCCAGTCGCCCTTCTTGGCGTCCTTGGGCAGCATCACCGGATCGTTGGGGCCCGAGAGGCAGCTGATGGCTTTGGTGAACACCACCGGCTCCGCCGGGATCGGCAGGCCGGCCTCGGCGGCATGGTCGGCGTAGTTGAGGCCGATCGCGATGAACTTGCGGATCCCGCCCACCGGCACGCCCAGGCGCGGGTTGCCGCTCACTTTGGGCAAAGCGTTTGGGTCGATTTTGGAAAGCCGCGCAAGCTCGGCGGGCGCCAGTGTCTCCGGACCGATGTCGATCACATACTGCGACAGATCCCGGACCGCGCCGCTCTGGTCGCATAGACCGGGCTTTTCCTGGCCCGCGGGGCCGTAACGCAGCAATTTCATGGCATCCTCCCCAGAGCGTGCCCCGGAAAAGTGGAAGCCGGTTTTCCGGCCGGACACGCGACCAAACAATAAGCCGGGAGAAACGCTATCAGTAGCCTTTGGACAGGTCCACCGTCACCGGCAGGGGCTCGCCGCGCTCCAGGCGTTCGATGGTGTCCACCACCTGGGCGACGATGGCGGGCGGATAGGAATCCGCCGCGGCATGGGGCGTGATCAGCACGTTCTCCATCCCCCAGAGCGGGCTGTCCTGGGGCAGCGGTTCCTTGTTGAACACATCGAGCACCGCGCCCGCGAGCACGCCAGTGCGCAAGGCCTCGGCCAGTTCGGCCTCGTTCACGGTCTCGCCGCGCCCCGCGCTGACAAAATAAGCGCCGCCCTGCCCCTCCATCCTGGCGAGCTTCGCGAACACATCGGCGCCCACCGCGCCCCTGGTCTCGGGGGTGTTGGGCAGGATGTTCACCAGCACCTGGGTGCGCGCGAGGAAAGCGTCGAGATTGTCCTTACCCGCGAACACCGGGAACGGCGCACCGGCCTTGGCGCCGCGCGCCCAGCCGGCGACATCGTAGCCGATGACCTGGAGCGCCTTGCCCGCCGCCGTGCCGAGTTGCCCGGGCCCCATGATGCCGACGCGCACATCTTTCGCGGCCGGCTGGGTGATGTCGGGCCACAGGCGCTGCCGCTGGTTGGCGGCGTGACGGCCGATCTGGCGGTGCAGATAGAGCACGCTCAGGCAGACGTATTCCACCATCCGCATGGTGAGGTCGGAGTTGATCACCCGCACCACCGGCGCGTTCAGCTTCTCGCGCACCGCATGGAGGTGGTCCACGCCTGCGCCCAGGGAGAACACCGCCTGGGGATTGTTGAAAATGTCATAGACCTCGGGCTTGGCTTTCCAGGAGCACAGCACGTAGGGCTGCGGAACCGCGGTGATTCCATCCTGCGGCCAGAACACCACGCGGCGGCCTTTGGCCCCGCGTGCGAACTCGTCCTGCCACGGCGGCACGTCCCAGGTGCCGCCGATGGCGACGACGATGGTGTTCCTGGACACCGGATCAGATCGCGTCGAAACGCGCCTTCAGGGCGGCCGGATCCGGAAACGCAGCCAAGGGCGGCATCAGGCGTTCGAACGCCGCGTCCTTGTGCATATGGGCGACCAGGGTCTTGATGCCCGGAATCAACGGCAGGCCATCGAACAGTTTGCGGATCGACACGGCGCGGGCCAGAGCGTTGGCGTCGCCGTCGCGGAAGGCCTTGCCGCAGTCCTTGGAATTGACGTTGGCGGTGGCCGAGATGCAACCGGCGAACGGTCCGCCGCGCGCGTCCATCAGCGTGCCTTCGTTGGACGGGAATACATCGAGCGAGGACGAGATCGCCGCGATCTCCCTGGCGTAGGGCATATCGCCCGAGGAGTCCTTGAGCCCGGCGATGCGCGCGCCGAACTGGTTCACCAGCGCGGCCACCAGCTTGGGCGTATAAGGCACGCCCGAGAGCGCCGGGAAGTTATAGAGATAGATCGGAATTCCACTGGCAGCAGTGGCCTCCGCGATGGCGCCGATATAGGCGATCACACCGGCGTCGGAGACGCCCTTGTAATAAAAAGGCGGCAGCACCAGCACGCCGGAGAAACCCCGTGCGGCGGCGTGGCTCGAGAGCTTCACCGCATCGCCGACAGCAGCCGCGCCGGTGCCGACCATCAGCCGGTCCAGCGGCAGTGCCTTGGCGGCGGCGCTCATAACGCTCATGCGCTGTTCGGCGGTGAAGGATGTGGCTTCCCCGGTCGTGCCCAGCACGTTCAGGCCGTCGCAGCCGTTGTCCAACAGGTACTTCGCGAGCGAGATGAACCTGCCCTCGTCGGGGGCCAGCGCCGCGGTCACCGGCGTCGCGATCGCCGCAACCACGCCTTTGATTCGCTTGGCGCTTCCAGGGGTTTTGCCAAGGGCCGCGCTGCTGTGGTTCATGGCGTTCACCATACATGTGTGGGCAAGGATCAAGGTGGGACAAAACCGCGTCCCGCGCCCTTGCGCAAGCCCTTATTGGGCGTTTTTAGCCGGGAAGGCCGTCGTTCAGCATGGCCGCGCCCGACATCGTCGCCTTCACGAAGCAGCCCTGGCAGGAAGCCGCCGTGGGTGACCATGTGCCCCGACGGCGGCGGCAACCATCCGTCCACGGTCGCGTGCCACACCCGCAGGGACGAGACGTACGCGAAGACAGACAAGGTGATCGGCGAAGCCGTCGAAGCCGTGCTCATCAACGGCAAGGCCGCACCGCTGGACGGCAAATCCGCCGGCGCCGGCGCGTATCCGCGCACAATCGCGCGGACCGCCCTCCGGTCACGCTCGGGTCCATTGCGATGAACATGAACCTGTGCCGAATCAGCACAAACTGAATGGTCACATTCGGCTTTTTTTGGCCGTGAATGCGATGCTATGCTGCAGCGCACTGTGAGCGCCGGGGATGGGTCGCCTCACCTTTGGATAGCGAAGACGATCGTCCTTCGGACGACCTTTGGTAAGCGGCGGCGATTTTGGGGTTTCGTCCGGCTATGCAGTTGAATACGCCTAAATTCACCTTCGCGCGCCGTTATGCCTGGGGCCTTCTCGGCTTCGGCTTGCTGCTGTTGGGCGCGGGTATCGCCCTCCTCCTCGCCAACCGCATTCCCTACCCTGTGCTGGGCCGCGCGCCGGCCGCGATCCTGCGCGCGCTCGGGTTCTTCAGCGCCTCGCTGCTGGTGGCCAGCGCCGGCCTCATCGGCAGCGCCTGCATGGCGCTGGCACGCCGCGCGCTGCTGGGCCGCGCGCCGCAAGACGTCGCAGTCATCGCGGCGCCCGCCGGACGCACCAAGCGCATCCTGTGGCATGCGCGGCGTGGGCTCGGAAAACTCAAAATCACCGCCGAGGCCGCCGCCGGCTGGCTGCAGACTTTTCTGTCCGCATTGATCGCCGCCGGGGCCGCCGCCGGCATCGTGCTGTACTGGCGCGCGGGCGCCAGCGGCACGCCGCCGGCCCTGCAAATTCTGGCGGGCGCCCTGGTGATCGCCGCCTTCCCGCTGCTGGTGATCGAGCGCTTCTATCACACCGTCAAGGACGAACAACTGCCCGAGGCCACCCATGTGGCCAAGCTGCTGCGCCTGCCGATCACCGCCGCCGTATTCCTGGCCGCGGTCATGGCGCTGCGGATCTTCGGCTTTGCCTGGGCGGAGCGGCTGGAGCCGGTCCTCGGCGTGCTGATCTTCGCCATCGCGGCGGAAGTATGCGTGCGCGGCGTCTCGATGCTGTTCCTGCCCTATGCGCCGCTCGCCGACCGACGCGCGACCGCCGAGAGCAAGATCGCCAACGCGCTGCTCAGGCTCGGCGTGCCCAGCCTGCGGAAGATCAATATCGCGGTGCGCAGCCAGCTCGGCATCGACCTGTCGCGCAGTTGGGCGCTGGCCTTCATCCAGCAGGCGGTGATCCCCGGCTTTATCGGCCTCGCGGTATTCACCTGGTTGATCACCGGCATCACCACACTGCCGGGCAACCAACGCGGCATCTACGAGCGTTTCGGCACCCCGGTCACGGTGTTCGGCCCCGGCCTTCACGCCCACCTGCCATGGCCCATGGGCAAGGTGCGCCCGGTGGAAACCGGCGTGGTGCACAAGCTGCCGATCGAGTTCCGCCTGAACAGCGACGCCGCCCCGCCCGCGCCCGAGGAGATGGTCGGGGCCGAGGACGTGCCGCCGGCCTCCGCCAATCGCCTATGGACCGGCGGCAAGAACGAGGAAGGCAGCTACATCATCGCCAGCAAGGACGCGGGCCAGCAAAGCTTCCAGCTGGTCGACGTGGACATGAACGTGGTCTACCGCATCGGCACCAGCGACGACGCGGCGCGCAATGCGGCCTACAGTGTCGCGGCGGCCGACGAGTTGATCCAGGCGCTGTCGGGCCAGATCCTGGTCCACCATTTCGCCACCACCACCCTGACCGATGTGCTGGGCCAGAGCCGCGAACATTTCGCCGAGAGCTTTCGCGGCCAGCTGCAGGATCAACTCGACGCCGTGAACAGCGGCATCGACGCCATCGCGGTGCTGGTGGAAGCGATCCACCCGCCGCCCGGCGCCGCCGCCGCCTACCACAGCGTCCAGGCCGCCGAACTTCTCGCGCAGACCCGCGTCGCCACCAGCAAGGGCGACGCCGCGCGCAGCATGCGCAGCGCCCAGACCACAGCCATCCGTGAAAAAAACCAAGCGGAGTCCTCGGCCGCCGACGTGCTGGCCGCCGCCAAGGTGGACGCCGCGTTCTTCAAATCCGATGTGCAGGCCTATCGCAACGGTGGCGGCTATACGCTGGCGTTCGAGCGCCTGATGGACCAGGTCGCCCGCGCCGTGCGCCGCGTGCCGGCGATCATCATCGACCGCAACATCCCCAAGCAGGACACCCCCAGTATCGATGTCCGCACCAATCCCAACGCCGTCAACCTCTCGCCCGGTTAGCCAGGATTCACCATCATGAGTGAAGTACAGGTCATCGAAGACACCGCGAGCACTGAAAAAGTTCGGGGCTGGATCGCCAAGAACGGGCGCATCGCCGCCGCCGCGATCATCGTCCTGGCCCTGGTGGTCTCGGCCTCCGTGGTCACGGTCATTCCCGGCGAGGCGGTGGTGGTGACCCGGGTCGGCAACCCGGTGCGCGTGATCACGACCCCCGGCCTGGTGTGGAAGATCCCCGCCCCGATTGAATCCTCGGTGCCGGTGGACCTGCGCCTCAAGACCACCTCCTCCGGCCTGCAGGACGTGGGCACCAAGGACGGCCTGCGCGTGTTGATGCAGGCCTATGTCGCCTGGCAGGTGCCCCATGACCCGGAGCATATTCGCCAGTTCCTGCGCGCCGTGCGCAACCAGCCCGACATCGCCGCGCAGCAGTTGCGCAGCTTCATCGCTTCGGCGCTGGAAGTGACCGTGAGCGGCTTCGACCTGCCCAGCCTGGTCAACGCCGACCCCAGCAAAGTCAAACTCAAGGATCTGGAGGCCCAGCTGCGCGCGCGCGTGGATGCGGAAGCCCTCAAGGTCTACGGCATTTCGATCGTGCAGGTGGGCGTGCAGCGCCTGACCTTGCCCGCCGAAACCCTCAACGCCACCGTTTTGCGTATGCAGGCGGAGCGGTCCACCGCCGCCGCCGAGCGCGAGGCGGAAGGCGAACGCGCGGCGTCCGAGATCATAGCGAACGCCGACAGAGACGCCCGTGTCACCGTGGCCCAGGCCCGCGCGGAAGCCTCCTCCATCGAAGCCAAGGCGCGTCTGGAAGCCGCCGACATCTACCGCAAGGCCTATAACGAGAACCGCGACCTTTATGGCTTGCTGCGGTCGCTCGATACGCTGCAATCGGTGATCAACAGCAACACCACCCTGATCCTGCGCACCGATTCCGCGCCGTTCCGCGTGCTGTCCGACGGCCCGGGCCGCACCGCCGGCCAGCTCCCCGCCACCGTTCAACCAAAATAGGCGGGCGAGGTCGCAAAATGGCGGGCACACCCTTCATCGCGGACACCAAGGACGGCGGCGGCGCCTGGGCGCAGGCGATCGCGCTGTCGTTCAAGTTCCTGTTCCTGGTGGTGGCGATCCTGGGCCTGGGCTGGCTGGTGTCCAACTGCCGCATCGTGCGGCCCGACGACCGCGCCATTGTCATCCGCCTCGGCACCGTGGTGCGCGAGGTCGGCGCAGGCCTCCTGATCGCCGCGCCCAAGCCATTCGAGACCGTGCTGATCCTGCCGTCGGCCGACCGGCAGCTCGCCTTCGAGATCGGCGCCTACCGTGCGCCCGGCGCGCCAGCGCCGGTGGTCGAAGGCCAGGAACCGCCCGCCGAGGGCCGGACCAACGAAACGCCGGCCGCGCCACCGCCCGACCTGTCCAACGAGCGTTCCAACGAAAGCCGTGTCGATACCGAAGGCCTGGACCCCGTGCGCGATGTCGGCCTGATCGTCACCGGCGACATGAGCCTGGTGTATTACAACGCCACCCTGTTCTACAAAATCACCGACCCGCAGGCCTATGTGCTGACCGGCCGCCATATGGCCCCGGCGCTGGAGCGCGTGTTTCAATCAGCGGCCGTTGCAGTGACCGCCAGCCGCGACATCGACACCATTCTGGTCGCCCGCCCGGAGGTGCAGCCCGGCGAGGCCACCGGCCCCACGCGTGAGTCCTTGCGCGCCGACCTGGTGGCGGCGGTGAACGCGCGCCTCCAGGATCTGAACCAGCACGGCGCGGGCCTCGGGATCGAGGTCAACCGCGTCGACCTGGTGCCGACCGTGCCGGCCGGCGCCAAGGCGGCATTCGATTTCGTGCTGACGGCGGTGCAGAAAGCGGAACGCTCGGCCAACGACGCCCGCACCGTGGCTCAGAAGACCGTGCAGGGGTCCGAGCGCACCTATGACCGCATGAAGAGCGAGGCCCAGGCTCGCGCCGAGGAAACGGTTTCCCGCGCCAACGCCCAGACCGCGCCGATCTACGCCCTCACCCGCGGCGCCGGTGGCGCCAGCGGCGAGATCGACGGCAACCTGTTCCGCGAACGCATCGGCTCGCTGCTCAATGCCGCCGGCCGGGTCTACACCATCGATCAGCACGGCACGCCGCTGCTGGCCACCGGGATCCCGCCGCGATGACCCCAAGTACCGCAAGCGACACGTTGCCCAGCCCCGTGATGGGCGTGCCGGAGCCTTCGCAAAATCGCGAGGCGGTGCTGTTGTCCACCGCCGAACAGCGCTCGCTGGCGCTGCGCCTGTCCCTGTCGCTGGCCGCCGCCGGCTGCCTGATCGTCTGGGGCGGATTGCAGATCCTGCGGCCCGACGAACAGGATCTCGCCAATCTGGTGGCGGGCCTGGCCGCGCTTTTGGTTGCGCCGCCGGCTCTGCTGTCGGCCTGGAGATCGTTACGCCAGCCCGGCTTGCACGGGATCATGGACCAGTTGATCGCCATCGCCATGCTGAGCGCCTGGGCGGCCGGCGACATGACCACCGCCGCCCTGCTGCCGCTGGTGATGACCATTGGTCACATTCTCGAGGAACGCTCGCTCCTGGGCTCGCAGGAGGCGATCCGGGCGCTTTCCAAACTCACCGAAACCAAGGCGCGGCGCGTGCTGGCCGACGGCGCGGTGGAGGAAATCTTCGCCCGCGACCTGCATGTGGGCGACCGGGTCGAAGTGCTGCCGGGCGAGCGCGTGCCCGCCGACGGCACGGTGGAAAGCGGCCATTCCAACGTCGACACCGCTTCGGTGACGGGGGAATCCTTGCCGGTGGAAGTGCAGCCGGGCGCGGAAGTGCTCAACGGTTCCATGAACCTGGATGGCTATCTGCAAGTACGCGTGACGCGGGTCGGCTCGGAAACCACCCTGGGCCGCGTGGTATCGCTCCTGCGCGAAGCCGAACTCGCCAAGCCGCCGATCATGCGGCTGCTGGAGCGCTACGCCAATTCCTACATCGTGCTGGTGCTGCTGCTCACCCTCGGCGCCTGGTTCGCCACCGGCTCCACGGTCATTCCCTTGGCCGTGTTGATCGCCTCTTGCCCCAGCGCCCTGATCCTGGCCGCGCCCGCCACATCCATCGCCGCCATCTCGGTCGCCAGCCGCCACGGCATCCTCGTGAAGGGTGCGGCGTTCCTCGAAGGCCTCGCCACCGTGGACTCCATCGCCCTCGACAAGACCGGCACCATCACCTTCGGGCACCTGACCGTGGTCGATGTGCACACCGAGAACTTCGCCGAACGCGACGAGATCACCAGTGTTGGCGGCGCGCTGGGCGGCACCAGCAACCACCCGGTCAGCCGCGCGCTGACCGCCTTCGCCGAGAACCATCCGGTGATCGAGATCACCGATCCCCAGGAACTGCGCGGCCTGGGCGTGGTCGCCAAGGATAGCGAGGGCGTGACCGTCGCCATGGGCCGCGGCGCGCTGTTCAAGGAAATCGGCGTCGAAGTCCCCGCTCCGCCCGCTCACCAGGGTCCGGTGGTCGGCGTGTCGCGCGGCGACCGGTTCCTCGGATGGGTGCTCCTGGCCGACCAGGAGCGCCCCGAGGCCAGGATCGCCATGGATGACCTGACCAGGCTCGGCCTCAAGGACAAGATGATCATCACCGGGGACCGCCGCGCCGCCGCCGAGAAGGTGGCGGCTGACGTCGGCATCACCGAGATCCATGCCGAGCTTCTGCCCGCCGAGAAGATGGAAAAAATCCTGGAGAAGGTCCAGGGCGGCTTCCGGCCGTTGGTGGTTGGCGACGGCATCAACGACGCCCTGGCGCTCAAGGCCGGCGCGGTCGGCATCGCCATGGGTGTTTCCGGCACCGACGTGGCGCTGGCGTCCGCCGACCTGGTGCTGATGACCAACGACCTGCGCCGCCTCGGCACTTGTATCCGCCTCTCCCGCCGCTGCCGGCGCACCATCTACACCAATATCGCGATCGGCCTGTTGTGGACCGTGGTGATGGTGGCGCTGGCCTTGGGTGGCGTGTTCGGCGCCAGCGGCGCGCTGATCGCCGCGTTGTTGCAGAACTCAAGCAGCATCGTGGTGATGACCAATGCCGGCAGGCTGCTGAAGTTCGACGAGACCATTACCTGAGGCCGAGCACGGAATTAATTAAACCGCCGACATATATGTCGGCCGATTTAACAATTCGACGAAATGCTGAGCTAGTCCCACCGCC
>JAIBCD010000195.1 GCA_019694335.1 Rhodospirillaceae bacterium
TGCCGCCGCCTGAGCGTCGTGGGCATGACCGGTCCGACGAGAAGATGCGCAAGGCCACGCCGCGCCGCGCGCGCGGCAACCGCAGCGGTTTCACCACCGGCGCTTGTTCGGCGGCGGCGGCGCGAGCGGCCACTCTGGGTCTGGTCTCCGGTACCGTACCGGATATGATCGAGTGCCTCCTGCCGAACGGTCGGCGGGTCCATTTCGTCGTCGAGGACGGTTGCGTCGCGGCGGATACCGCCCATGCCGTGGTGATCAAAGATGCCGGCGACGACCCGGATGTCACCCATGGCGCGCGACTCACGGCCGATGTGCGCCTGCTGGCTGATCAAGCCGATTGCCTGATTCTCAAGGGGGGTCCCGGTGTCGGTACCGTAACGAAGGAAGGACTCGGGCTGGAGGTGGGCGGTCCGGCCATTAACCCGGTGCCGCGCCGGAACATCGTCGACAACGTGCGCGCCGCCGCCGGCAATCTGCTCGACCACGCTGGCCTCGAAGTGACGATTTCGGTACCCGGTGGTGAGGACATGGCTCGCAAGACCCTCAATCCCCGGCTGGGTATTCTCGGCGGCATTTCCATTCTGGGCATCAGTGGCATCGTTCATCCCTATTCGACTGCGGCGTTCCGGGCCAGCGTGGTGCAGGCGGTGCAAGTGGCCGCCGCGCAACGGCAGCCAGCCGTGGTGTTCACCACCGGCGGTCGCACCGAAAAACGCGCCATGCGGCAATATCCCGAGTGGCCGGAAGCTTGTTTCGTGCAGATGGGTGACTTCGTCAAGGCCGCCTTCGATACCGCGCGGGATAGCGGTTTTCGGCGCGTCATTCTGGGCTGCATGGTCGGCAAGTTGACCAAGATCGCCCAAGGACTCCCCGTTACCCACGCTTGGCGTCAAGCCATCGACCGCGATCTGCTGGCCGAAACCGCCGCCGAAGTAGGTGCGCCGGCTTCCTTGGTGACAGCCATCCGCGCCGCCGAAACTGGGCGCTTCGCCGCCGAAAAGCTCGCCGAACTCGGCTTGGCTGTGGATTTTCATCGTGCGCTGGCCCTGCGCGCCTGGGCCAGCCTCAACCAGCGCTATCCGGGGCGCTTCGAACTCGATGTGCTGGTCTGCGATACCGAGGGCCAAGTCCTGCTCGTTCTGTCGCACGCCGAGGCCCTGGATCGGTTTGGAGGCGGGCGACCATGACGCTCTGTCAGGTCATCGGTGTGCATGACGACGGCGCGGCTGGTCTCACGGCGCACGCCCAGGAACTCCTGCGCGCGGCCGATCTGGTCATCGGCGCGCCCCATCAATTACGCGCTGTCGCGTCGCTGCTGCCGGAACAGGCCGAACGGCGCGACGCGAACGGTCGCGTCAGCATCGTGGCGGCTTGGGTCGAGGAGGCATTGAGCATCGGGCGGCGAGTGGTGGTGCTCGCCACCGGCGATCCGCTCTACTTTGGCATCGCCGCTGGTTTGATCGCCGCACTGGGGCGTGAGCGAGTCCAGGTCGTACCGACTCTATCCAGCGTGCAACTGGCCGCGGCTCGACTTGGTCTGCCCTGGCAGGATGCCAAGCTGATTTCGGTCCATGCCGCCGACGCCGGCGAGTGGGTGCCCGGTGCCCGCCACGATCACGGCTTAGCACCGCTGGTGCGGGCGGTTGCCCGGTATGACCTGCTGTTCTGTCTGACCTCGCCGGCCAACGATCCGGCGCGCATCGCCCGTCTGCTGCTGGCGGCCGGATTGGGTGAGGCGTTTCTCCTCGACGTGGCGACGCGCCTCAACGCGCCCGACGAGGCGCTATTCACCGATCTCACGCCAGCGGCAGTGGCGGAGAAGACCTTTCCCGCGCCCAATGTGCTGGTCCTACGCCGCATCGCGCCGTGTCCACCGCGCCCGCGATTCGGCATTGAGGACGGCGATTACGCCCAGCGCCAGCCGGAACAGGGTTTGCTCACCAAGCTCGAAGTACGCGCCGTCGCGCTCGCCAAGCTGCGCCTCGATCCCGCCGCCCTGGTGTGGGACATCGGTGCCGGCGCCGGCACAGTCGGTCTCGAAGCGGCGATGCTGTGCCCGGACGGTCATGTCTACGCCATCGAGAAAAACCCCGCCGATAGTACCAACGCCCGCGCCAACGCCCGCCGTTTCGGCATCCTCAACTACACCCTGGTCACGGATCGGGCGCCAGCGCAACTGGAAACTTGGCCCGATCCCGACGCGGTATTCATTGGCGGTTCGAGTGGTGCCCTGACGGCGCTGATCGAGCAGTGTCTTGCCCGCCTCAAGCCAGGTGGCCGACTGGTGATCAACGTCGTCACCTTCGAGAATCTTGCCAGTGCCATGGCCGCCGCGCGAACCAGTGGCCTGCGCTGGGAGGTGTTGCAACTGTCGGCGGCGCGCAGCCAGCCCATTTTGCAATTGCACCGCTTGGCCGCGCAAAACCCGGTGTGGATCGTAGTCATTACGAAGGAGTTCACATGAAGCCAGTGCTAGGTCGCCTGATCGGCGTTTCCATGGGACCCGGCGATCCCGACTTGATTACCCGGCGGGCTTGGACGGCGCTGTCCGGCCCGGCGCGATGGACCTATCCGGTGAAGAAGGAAGGGGAGCCGTCCTTTGTACTCGACATCGCCCAACGCGGCGGATTGGCGGTGCCGGCCGATGCATTACCGCTGGTGTTTCCGATGACCACCCAGGCCGAGCTATTGGCTCGCGCTTGGCTGCACGCGGCCACGCTGACGGTCGAACGGCTGGCCGACGGGCAGGACGTGTTGTTCCTGGTTGAAGGCGATGCCTCGACCTATTCCACGTTCGGTCACTTGGCCCGTGCCGTGCGTCAGTTGCAGCCGACGATCGCGATCGAAGTCATCCCCGGCGTCAGCTCCTACTGCGCCAGCGCGGCCCGCATCGCTCAACCGATGGTCGAGGCCGATGAGGCGTTGGCGGTGTTACCCGCTTCCTACGGGGTCGAGGTCGTCGACCGCATGCTCGACCAATTCGACAGTCTGGTCCTGCTCAAGATCAAGCCGATACTCGACGAGCTGCTGGATCTCCTGGAGCGACGCGGTATCGCCCAGCATGCGGTATATGTGGAAAAGGTCGGTACCCCCGAGGAGCGCGTGGTGCGGAACGTGTTGTCGTTGCGTGATGAAACCGTGCCTTATCTGTCGCTGTTGTTGGTCAGGAATCCTTTGCGTTCCAAGCAACCGATCCCGCGTGGCTGCCGCCCCCGGCGGGTCCGCGAGGCCGCCTCGTGAGGCATCACCTGCCGTTCGGCCCGGAGCGGGTGGCGGTGATGAGCCTCACTCGTTCCGGGGTCGTTCAGGCCGGCCGCGTGATCGCGGTTCTGCCCGGCGCTTGGTTGTTTGCCCCGGAAAAGTTCCGCGCCGAGGCCGAGACCGCTGCTCCCGGTGCCGCGACCTGTTTCGCCGGCAAGACCGCCGACCAGATCCCGATGCTGTTTACGCGGTTCGACGGCATCGTCGCCATCGTCGCGCTGGGGATCGTGGTACGTTTGATCGCGCCGCATTTGCGCGACAAGGCCCACGATCCCGGCATCGTCGTGCTCGACGAGGGCGGCCGTTTCGCCATTCCCGTGTTGTCCGGTCATATCGGCGGCGCCAACGCGCTAGCGGCGTTGCTGGCCGAGCGGCTCGGCGCCACGCCCGTATTCACCACGGCTTCCG
>JAIBCD010000196.1 GCA_019694335.1 Rhodospirillaceae bacterium
CGGATGCTGGCCATATTCCGGCGCGCGGCGTCAGCCGCGTCCTGGGTGACAGTCTTGGCGTACGCCAGGCGTTCCTTGGTGCCCGGGCCGGGATTGGCATCGCTGTGGCTGTCGAGCCAGGCGCCGTAGATCTCCCAGACCTCACGCCCTTGGATAACGCGGAAGGTCTCGCGCCATGCGTCGAAGCCATCGGGCGCGATGGTGACTTCGCGCGCGGCGGGGAGCAGCCCGGCGATGCGTTTCTCAAACCGCGAGAAGGCGGCCGCCACCGGCGCATCGGCCAGCGCCATCAGGTCCATGCCTTTGATCACCTGAGTGACGGGTGCGGGCGCGGACGCACCTTCCAGCAGCACCGGGCCGATCTTGCGGAGCAGCCCGGCACTCGCGGTGAACCAGCCCGCGGTGTCGAAAGTGCCGGACATACCCATGGCGCCCGTGAGGCTGACGCGGCCGTGGGTGGGGCGGATGCCGTAGAGGCCGTTGACCTGGGCCGGGATGCGCACCGAACCGCCGGTGTCGCTGCCAAGCGCGAAGTCAGCCGCCCCCGCCGCCACGGCCACGGCCGAGCCGCTGGAGGAGCCGCCGGGGATGCGGTTGGGCGTGCGCGGGTTCACCGGCGTGCCGTAATGGGCGTTCATGCCGAGGATCGAGAAGAAGAATTCTTCGCAGACGGTCTTGCCGGTGATGGTGGCGCCCGCCGCCAGCACCTTGGCGACCGCGTCGGCATTGGATGCGGCCGGCTTATGGTCCGCCAGCCAGGCGGGATTGCCGCCGCCGGGCGTTTCGCCGGTGATGTCGTACATGTCCTTGACCACGCAGGTCAGCCCCGCGAGCGGCCCGGTGCCGGCGCCTTTGATGGGAGCCTTGAGGTCGTGGGGAACGAAGGCACTGCCTTTAGTCATGATGGCTCACGTATTGCCGCCCTGGATGAAGCCGATGATAGCATCGGTCACGGCTTTGGTGGTCGCTTTCCCGCCCAGGTCCGGGGTGTGCAGGGTGGGGTCGGCTGTGGCGCGTTCGATCGCGCGCATCAACGCGGCGGACGCGGCTTTCTCACCCAAGTGATCCAGCATCATGGTCGCCGTCCAGAACGCACCCAGGGGATTGGCGATCCCCTTGCCCATGATGTCGAAGGCCGAGCCGTGGATCGGTTCGAACATGGATGGAAATTTCCCGCCGGGATTGAGGTTGGCCGTGGGCGCGATGCCGAGCGATCCCACCAGCGCGGCGGCGAGGTCGGTGAGGATGTCGGCGTGCAGGTTGGTGGCGACCACCGTGTCGAGGGTTTCGGGCCGCAAGACCATGCGCATGGTCATGGCGTCCACCAGCATCTTGTCCCAGGTCACGTCCGGGAATTCGACCGCCACCTCGCCAGCGATATCGTCCCACATCACCAGGCCGTGGCGCTGGGCGTTGGACTTGGTCACCACCGTCAGCAACTTGCGGGGCCGCGAACGGGCGAGGGCGAAGGCATAGCGCATGATGCGCGTGACGCCCGCACGGGTGAAGATCGCGACTTCGGTGGCGATTTCCTCCGGCAGGCCTTTGTGCGAACGCCCGCCCTGGCCGGCGTATTCGCCCTCGGAGTTCTCGCGCACGATCACCCAGTCGAGGTTCTTCGCCGTGGCGTTGCGCAAGGGGCTTTGAATGCCGGGCAGGATGCGCGCGGGGCGGACATTCGCGTATTGATCGAAGGACTGGCAGATAGCGAGCCGCAGGCCCCACAATGTCACATGGTCCGGCACGTCCGGAGCGCCCACCGCGCCGAAGTAGATGGCGTCGAACGGCTTGAGCCGCGCGAGGCCATCGGCCGGCATCATCACGCCGTGTTTCCTGTAGTAGTCGGACCCCCAGTCGAAAGTCTCGAAGGCCAGGCCAAATCCGCCGTCGCGTTTCGCCAGCGCATCGAGCACGCGTACGCCCGCGTCAATGACCTCCTGGCCGATGCCGTCTCCGGGAATGGCTGCGATACGATGCCGGCGCATGAGAACTCCCTTGGTTCTCCCACTCTGTCATTGCCCCGTGCGATTCGCGCGGCGAAGGGATTGGCCGTGACCAGATAGCGACCGCCGGGAAAGAACCCGAAGCCCGATTTCCGGCGACGATCGCGGCGTGGCCCTCAAGCGCAAGCGCGCCGGTCTGGACTCAGGCTTATAGGTCCGTCGTGCAGAACCTGCACTTCGTGGCCTGAATCGGGATCGTCGACAGACACCGGGTACAGGTTTTCTCGGTGGCGGCCGGCGGCGGTCCCGCGTTCATCTCGCGCAGGCGGTTGATCTGACGCACCATGATGAACACCGCGAAGGCCACGATCAGGAATTCGATGACCGTGTTGATGAAACTGCCGAAGGCGATCACCGGAGCGCCCGCGGTGCGCGCCGCCGCCAGCGTCTCGTAATTCTGCCCGTTCAAGGGCAGGAACAGTTCGGTGAAATCCACCCGGCCCAGTAACAGGCCCAGGGGCGGCATCAACACATCGTTGACCAGCGAGGTGGTGATCTTGCCGAACGCCGCGCCGATGATGACACCGACCGCGAGGTCGATGACATTGCCGCGCATGGCGAAGTTACGGAATTCCTTGAACATGCGGTTCTCCCCCAAGTGTGGCCCCCAGTTTAACGGCAAAACAGTCCGTGGTCAGGCATTTCTGCGGCGGGCGAACCAGCCCTTGACCGCCACGCCGAAGTCCTTGCGCGCCGCGGTCAGCCGGTTCCCGAACCGCGCCAGGTACAGGTAGATCACCGGCGTGGTGTAGATGGTCAGCACCTGGCTGGCCAGCAGGCCACCCAGGATGGTGATGCCCAGGGGCTGGCGCAGTTCCGAGCCCGCGCCGAACCCGATCGCCAGCGGCAAGGCGCCCAGGATGGCGGCCGCGCTGGTCATCATGATCGGGCGGAACCGCAGCATGCAGGCCTCGAAGATGGCGTCACGGTGCGACAGGCCGCGTTCTCTTTGCGCCTGGATCGCGAAGTCCACCATGATGATCGCGTTCTTCTTGACGATGCCGATCAGCAGGATCAGGCCGATGAAGGCGATCAGCCCCAGTTCCTTGCCGAGCAGCCCGAGCAGGATGAAGGCGCCGATCCCGGCCGAGGGCAGGGTGGAGATGATGGTGAGGGGGTGGATGTAACTCTCGTACAGGATCCCCAGCACGATGTAGATGGTGACGATGGCCGCCAGGATCAGCAACGGCCCGGTGCTGGCCGTGGACTGGAACGCGCCGGCGGTACCCGCGAACACGCCGTGGATCGCCGGCGGCAGGCCGATTTCGTTGGCGACCTGCGGGATCACCTTGGTCACGTCGCTCAAGGAATATCCCGGCGCCACCGAGAACGAGACCGTCACCGCCGCGAAATGACCCTGGTGATTGACCGAGGTGGCGGTGCGGCCGGAGGCGTATTTGGAGAGTGCGGCGAACGGCACCATGGTCTCGACGCGGGTGGAAACCGCCGCGCCGGTCGAGGCCGCGCCCCGGCCGCTATTGGCGAGGCGGTTTGTGGCCTGGTTGCGCACCGCTTCCGCGGCTGCGGTGCTGGCGTCGTTGCTGGCGGCGGTGCCGCCGGTGGCAGTGCCGCCCGCGGCGGCGGTGGCTTGCGTGCCGCTGATCTGGCCGAAGGTGGAGACGAACAGATCCTGGAGGGTCTCGGGGCTCTGCCA
>JAIBCD010000062.1 GCA_019694335.1 Rhodospirillaceae bacterium
GATCCAGCCGCTCAGGCCCGAGGGTCGCGGCCTGCTCCTCGCCGGGATCGGCGTCGAGAAAGCGGTGTATCGATCCTTGCGCGGCGCCGCCGCCACGGCCGAGCAGCTGCGAAAAATCGAGAAACCGGGACAGGTTGTCGTAATACGCGGCGACGCCGGCGGAATTTTGGGTCACGAAGTGTCGTTCCTTGGCTAGACGCCGCAAGGTCCAGGAATACTGGCCTGTTTGCCGTTGAAAGGGTATTGCATTGGCCGCGCCTCCGCGCGGACTGCTTCTGTTTTAAGGTACGAGAACGCCCAATGCCCGCCCCCAACGCCGACAGGGTTATCCTGACTCTCCGGGATCAGTCCACCCGCACCTGCCTGGTGCCGTGGAACGAGGAGATGCGCCAGGCGCTGTTCGATTGCGGCCAGAACCGCGAACGGGTGAAGGGCAAGACCCTCAAGCTCAGCACGCCCGAGAAGGGAATCTTCGAAATCGCCGCGGATGAGATCAGCTACATCGAGATCTGGCCGCCGCACATCATGATCACCGACCTGCTGCCGCCCGCGGAGATCGACCGCGCCACCGCGCATGTGCTCGCGCGCGAAAACGCCTTCAACGACGCCGAGGTCTATACCGTCGACCGCGACGGCTCCAAAGCCGACACGCGTTTCCGCCGCTCGCGCATCCTGGACGACGTCAACGACGTGGCCCCGTTGGTCGGCAACCGGCTGCAGGAGCTGATCCCCAAGATCTGGCCGCAACTGCGCATGCCGGACGTGACCATCAGCCGGTTGGAATGCCAGATCACCGCCCATGGCGACGGCGATTTCTTCGAGACCCACACCGACAACAGCATGCCGGACATCGCCCACCGCCGCGTCAGTTACGTCTATTATTTCCATCAGGAACCCAAGCGCTTCAGCGGCGGGCACCTGCGCTTCTACCATTCCCGGCTTCAGGACGGGATCAACAGCGCCGGCTCGCTTGCCGCCGATATCGAGCCGCCGCGTAACAGCCTGATGATCTTCCCGAGCCACACCCACCACGAGGTGACGCCGATCAAATGCGCGACCACCGCGCTTGGCGATCAGCGCCTGACCATCAACGGATGGCTGTGCGTCTGATAGCTTTCATGTAACTGGCAAAAGCGCCGCGCCGGCCCGGCCTCTTCCCGAGTTGTTTGCCAACGCCAATCTGAATGTTACATTGAGGCCGTTTTGGCGGCCGGAGGCGCTTCGATGTTACGAAGCGGGCTGCCCGTGAGGCCGCGTCCCTTTCCAGGGCGCGGAAAAGGGGGATCATTGAATATTCGGTTTTGGGCGCCAGCGCTGATCGCGGGCCTGGCGTTTTGTAGTGCGGCGCAAGCACAGCGCGCCGGCGAGAACGTGATGGCCTCGGCCAAGGATGCCTTCGGCACCACGGTCGGCAACGAATCCATCGGCCTTTACACAGCGCGCGACGTGCGCGGATTCGATCCGGTGCAGGCCGGGAACGTGCGCCTCGAGGGTCTCTACTTCGATCGCCAGTCGCCAGGTCCGTCCGAGATTTTCGTCAGCCGCATGGTGACCAGTTCGGCGATCCGCGTCGGCCTTTCGGCGCAGTCCTATCCCTTCCCCGCGCCCAGCGGCCTCGCCGATGTGAAGCTGCGCATTCCCGGCGACAAGCAGGTGACCAGCCTGTTCACAGGCTTCGGCCCCTATAACAAGGCCTGGGTCGAGGCGGACTCCCAGCTTCCGGTGATGCAGGACAAGCTCAGCCTCGGCGTCGGCTTGGGCTGGATGCACGACGACACCCCCTATGCCAACCGCATGATCCACTGGTCGGGCGGATTGTCCGCGCACTTCGAACCTTCCGACACCGTCGAGATCATTCCGTTCTGGAGCGGCAAATACACCCACCACCATGTCGGCCGGCCGGTGATCTACACGGCCGGTTCGTTCCTGCCGCCGGAATATACGCGCCACGAATTCTTCCTTCAGCACTGGGCGCTGAACGATTTCCAGGACGCCAACTTCGGCGTGATCGGAAATCTCGGCCCGTGGGACGACTGGACGGTGCGCGTCGGCGTGTTCCGTTCGCTGCTCACACGCGGCTTCTGGTCGAGCAGCCTGTTCAACAACACGCAGCCCAACGGCGTCGCCGACTATTCCATCGTCGCCTTCCCGCCCCAGGAGTTCGGCTCGGTGTCGGGAGAAATTCGCGCGTCGCGCAGCTGGACCTTCGGCGACTTCCGGCACACCCTCCATTTCGCCGGCCGCGGCCGCGTCGTCAAACGCGTGTTCGGCGGTTCCAGCACGGTACAGCTCGGCAAGTACACGATCGGCGTGCCCGTCACCCTGCCGCCGCAAAAGTTCAATTTCGGAGCCCAGACCACCGACCGCGTCAACCAGGGCACCGGCGGCATCGCCTATGACGGTATCTGGGCGGGCGTCGCGGAATTCAGCGCGGGCCTGCAGAAGACCTCGTATCACCGCACGCTCTCGTTAGTGAATACGCCCGACAACGTGATCAAGGATAAACCCTGGCTCTATAACGCCACGGCCGCCTACCACGTCACCGACAAGATCGTGCTGTTCGGCAGCTACACCAATGGCCTCGAGGAATCCGGCGAAGCCCCCAACAACGCCACCAACCGCGGCGAGGCGTTGCCCGCCAGCCGCACGTCGCAGGTCGACGCCGGGATACGCTATTCGGTGACGCCCGACCTGAACGCGGTCGTGACGCTGTTCCAGATCAAAAAGCCTTACTTCAACCTCAACACCGCCGGCCTCTATACCGATGTCGGCGACCTGAGCCATCGCGGGCTGGAATTCTCGCTGGCCGGCAAGCTCGCCGACGGGCTGACGATCGTGGCCGGCACCGTATTCCTCAACGCCGAGATCTCGGGCGACCTGGTCACCCGGGGCGTGATCGGCAAGAAAGCCGTGGGCCGCACGCCGCGCGTCACGCGCTTCAACATCGAATACGGCCCTAAGAACTGGCAGGGCTTCTCGACCGACTTCCAGGTCGAGAACCTGTCGAGCCGTGTCTCCAGCCTGGACAACCGCGCCATGATCCCCGCGCGCACCACCTTGAGCGCTGGCGCGCGCTATCGCTTCCGTCTGTTCGACAGGTCCGCCACCTTGCGCTTCCAGGCGCAGAACCTGACCAACGTGTTCGGCTGGGACATCAATGCGATGCAGATATCCTATGAACCCAACGAGCCGCGCCGGTTCATCACCAGCCTCGCGGTCGACTTCTAGGATTTTTGATTCGGTCGCGGCCTCTAAGGCGAACCGCTCACGCGTCGCCGGGAAACGCTCCGGCGGCGTCCACCAGGAGATCGAAATCGGCCATCTTGCGCACCAGGTCGGGGGCGATCTCCACGCCCTCCTCCTTGGCGATGGCCTTGAGCACCGCCGCCGTCGGGCGTCCGTCGAACTGTGCCAGGAGATCGAGCACGACGCGCGGGACTTCGATCGGGTCGTATTCGCTGTAGGTGTTGAGCCGCACGGTATCGCGGCCCAGCGACACGACCTGGAATGACCCCGCCGCGAGTGCGGCCGGAACTTCGTCTCCGGTCAATTTCCGGTAAGCGTCCTGCGTGGCGCGGGCGTGGGCGCGGGTCTCGGGCCCGCAGATGGCGCGCACGTCCTTCCAAGCGAGACCGCCGACCAGCTCCGCGCAGCGGATGTAGAACTCCTGTTCGCGGCCGCGCCATTCCGCCCAAGCCCTGGCATAGGCTGCGGGATCGGGGTGATTATCGAGGGTGGCGCCAGTGGCGCTTTCGGCGTCGCCCTTCCAGGCCTTCGACGCCATCGCGGCCGCCAGCATTTGAGGACTGACGTTCAATTCCAGCAGGCACCAGCGCGCGAGGTCGATTTCCACGGCCTGCAGCAGCTGGTGGAGTCCCTCTCGCCAGAAGCCGTAGCCGGTATTGCCGCGGACGTGCTTGCAGAACCATGTCGAGCAGGTGGACTCGCGGTTGGCCCACACCCCGCAGCGGCCGCCGTCCTCGATATAGTGCGGGCACTTCAGCGCGCGCGCCTTGCCGAAGGACTGTTTACTGTTGCCGTAGAGCAGCGAGAACGTGGGCGTGGGCATCAGGCCCAGGGGCGAAACGCCGACACCGCGCGCGAGGCGCGCGCCAACCGTTTCGCGCCCGGCCGCGGCGGCCGGATCGGTTTCGGAGAGAATGCGGCCGACCAGGAAGTTATAGAGCGTCGGCAGATAGGTGCAGCACTTGATGACCGGGTCGAAAAAAGTCCCGCGATTATTCTTGTCGGCGTCCGGGGGCGCCCGCATCGCGCAAGACCCGCAGGTGGCGCGGCTTTCCCGGGGGACCAGTCCGCCGAGAAGATCGTCCATCCACTTTGCATAGAGCGGCGGCAGCGTCTCGTGGAGGGACTCCGCCGTCATCTTCAGCAAACCGTCTTGCGTGCGCGGGCGCTTTTCGGAGCTAGTCCGGCTTGTCCTTCTTTTTCTTCTTCTTCTTTTTCTTATCGTCTTCGCCTTCAGCGGCCCACACGCCGCCGTTCGGCTGAACGATGACGCTGGCGCCGAGAGCGATGAGCGCGCCCTTCAGCAGCCCGCGGCGGCTCGGCTCATTGAACTTTTTCTCAGACATCTTGTTCCCCTTCCGAGTGTTTAGGTGATCAGCGCCGTGAACGCGCGAGCCACAAACACGCGCGTTCGTCAGCGCGTGTTCGATGCTCGATTGCGGACCAAGTGAAGTCAAGTTGCGGCGGGAACCGAGCCGCGAAAGTTTGCTTTCGCTAAACTGTCTTTCGACTTTCTTGCGGCGCAGATCGCACGAATGTTGCCGCGATTGTTATTGCCCGCATCATTTGGCGCGGGCATCCGCACTATTTGGCGCGGGCATCCACACTATTTGGCGCGGGCATCCGCGACAGCCTTTTCGAAATCGATTTTGCCCGACGACGTGATCACCGAAACGCCCGACAGGATATGCGGGCCGACGATCATGCCGGGCGTGAGCGAGATTTTCAGCGCGCGCGCGAGGTTCATGTTGTCGATGATCTGCGTGGTGATCTCGGGCGCGTCCATGTCCTTCTTCAGGCGTTCGACGTCGAGGCCCACGTCCTTGGCCATGGCGAAGACGTTCTCTTCCTTGAGCTGGCCGCGATAGGCCATCATCGTGCGGTGATAGGCGTCGTACTTGCCCTGCTTGACCGAAGCCAGCGCCGCCTTGCTCGCCACCACCGACACCGGTCCGAGGATCGGGAATTCCTTGATGATGAATTTGACGTTGGCGTCATCCTTCACCAGCTTCTCGAGCTTGGGTTCGATCGCCTTGCAGTAGGAGCACTGGTAGTCGAAGAACTCGATCACCGCCACGTCGCCCTTGGGATTGCCGAGCACCGGCGTATTGGGATCGTTCAGAAGCTGGGCGGACTTGTTGGCGACCGCCGCGTCGGCGGCGCGGTCCTGGTAGGCGAGCAGTGCCTGGTTGAGGGCCTTGACCGTTTCGGCGTCGGCGCTCTGCGCCTGTGCGGGCGCGCTCATCGCCAGCGCCAGGCCCGCCGCGCTCAGCCACTTCGTTACGGTGTTCATGATGTCCCTCCCGATGCCGGTGATGCCTCGAAATATAAAATTGCCCATATTGCGTGTAAACTCACGGCACGAGCGCGTGAGGGGGGATTCCATGCCAAGAGCCTTGTTCTTCGCGGCCGCCTTCTTAACCTTGGCGATGCCGGCGCAAGCCGCTGACGGGCCGGTGCAAACCCCTCCTATACAAACGGGCGATCCCGCAAAACGCGGCCTGACCCAGGCCGATTTCCCGCGCATCAAGCAGATCGAACCGAATATCTACACCTACGAGGCGCTGCGCACCATCGAACCCCAAGGCTTCAAGACCACCGTCGACCTGATCGTGGTCACCGACCAGGGCGTGCTGGTGGCCGACGGCCAGGGCAACGAGAAGGACGGCCGCGACCTGGTGGCCGCCATCGCCCGTCTCACGCCGCAGCCGGTCAAGTATGTCGTGATCTGTTCCGAGCACGGCGACCACACCGGCGGCAACGCCGCCTTCAAGGCCGCGTTTCCCGACGTCGTATTCATCTCGTCACCCGCGTCGCAGAAAGCGCTCGCCAGGACCGCCAACCCGCCCACCGAAACCGTCGCCGACCGCCGCGAAATCCGGCTGGGCGCCACCACGGTCGCTGTGCTCGACCTCGGGCGTTCGCATACCGGCGGCGACCTCGCGGTGCATGTGCCCGCGAAGCGCGTGCTGTTCCTGAGCGAGACCTATGTGCACCGCCTGTTTCCGTCCATGCGCGCGGCCTATCCCAGCGAATGGCTGGCGACCCTGGCGAAGGCCCAGAAGATCGACGCCACCTGGTATATCGCCGGCCACGGCTTCGTCGACGACGCGCCCACCATGAAGGCCGAGTTGGAGGCCTCCCGCCAGGCGCTGACCGCCGTGATCGCCGAGGCCAGGCGCCTGCATGACGCCAAGGTTCCGTGCGTTTCGCCCACGGACTGCGCCGCCGCGACGCAGGCGAACTGGGGCCCTTATGCCGATTGGACCGAGCGCCAGAACCAGGCGCCGGTGGCGATCCTGCGGGTCTATCAGGAACTGGACGGCAAGCTTAACTGAAGGCGCCCGCTTAACCGAAGGCGTCCTTCGCCAGCGCCATCGCGAAGGCGCGGACGTCCTTGGGCCAGGCAGCAGTCATGCGGTCGAATTTGCCGCGATCCCCGGCATAGAGCGCGCGCAGCGCCTCCTCGTATCCCGGCGCATTCCCGGCCATGGCGGTCATGAAGCGGTGCGCGGCCACCTGGGCCTCGCGTATGCGGTCCCGGGTGATGCTGCTCGCGCGCGCCGCGTCCACCAGCTTGCGCAGCGCGACCGAGGCGCCGCCGGGCTGCGCCGCGAGCCAATCCCAATGCCGCGGCAGCAGGGTCACCTCCCGCGCCTGCACGCCCAGCCGTGGACGCCCCCGCCCACGGGGTGGGGCCGCCAGCCGCGCCGCCACCTCCTCGGCGGTACCGCGCAGGTCGAACTCCACCGGCTGGGCCGTGGCGTCGTCGAACACCAGCACCGCCGCACCGGGATACCAATCCAGATGACGGCGCAGCGCCGCCGCCACGTCGGCCGGCGGCCCGCCGGCGATGCGTTGGGCTCCGGCAAAAGCCGTGCAGGAGGTCGGGTAAGTCATGATCGGCTCCTCAGAGGAGCCTATTTATATCCGGATATTATTAATTTCAATATTACCCGGGCAAAAAATACCCCCGCCGCTGCGCAAGCGGCGGGGTTGGGAAGACGCCGGCCCCGGCCTACTTGCGGCCCATCGCCGTGTACCAGGCCGCCTGGGCCTCGAGGCATTCGGCATAGATATCGAGGCTGCCCTGGACCCGGGCCGACCCGATGATCAGCGGGTTCTCCGAGGTGTAGGTGCCGCGCGACAGCACCCGCTCGTTGATCTTGTCGAAGAAGCCGTGGGTATTGAGGATGCCGCTGGCGCCCGCGGCCTTGGCGCGCTCCTTGAAGTGCTGGATCGAGGTGCGCATCTGGCCCAGCGCTTCCATGGTCGCGGGGTACGCCGTACCGCCCCACAGCGCCATCACATGCGGCAGGCTCTTTTCCTTCACCGTGACGATCGACGACACCGTGGCCGGGGTATGACCCGGGGTCAGCACCACTTCGACGGTGGTGTCGCCGAGGGTGATCTTCTGGCCGTCGGTCAGCACGCGGTCCTTGGTCGGCGGCGGCGGCGAATTCGGGCGCGTTGCCGCCGTGTTGGCCATGAACGCCCAGTCGGCTTCGCTCAGCGCGATCGGCACATGGTAGGTGTCCTGGAGGTATTTGGCGCCGCCGTAATGGTCGGCGTGGCCGTGGGTCAGAATCACCAGCTTGATATCTTGCGGCTTGAGGCCGAACTGCTCCATGCCCGGCACCAGGATCTCTTTCGCTTCCTTCTCATTGTTGAGCGTGTCCCACACGATCAGGCCGGCGCTGGTCTTGAGGATGTAGGCGCTCACGTAGTAGGTGCCGACGATGTACAGGTTGTCGAACGCCTGCACCGGATGCGCCGGCATGCTCGAGACCTGGCGGAACTTGACGCCGGCCGCAGGCGACATGCACCAGTAGCCGTTGGCGGCGAGGTTCTGGAGGAAGGAATCCTTGCCGGCGATTTCCTTCGCCTTCATCTCATGCTCGGTCGCGGCGGCGGGCTTCGGCGGATCGGGCTGCGGCGCGGCCGCCTGCGCGAATGCCGCTGCGCTGAACCCGAGAATGGCGCTCGCCGCGGCGGCGCCCGCGAACGTCTTGAAACCCCGCATGGTGTCCTCCCCTTTTTAAAAACCCAAAACGCCCGCCCGTCCCGCGCGGCCGCGTCAGTTCCAAAGCCGGGGCATCGTGCCATGCACGGCGATCCCAGGCCAACCTGGAAAAGTTATTTGGCCAATTCCCCGCCGCATTGCAGCATCCCCCTCTCGCATGGCCTGTTATCGGGCTTTCAGCGCGGTTGCATGTCTTTACCGGCGGCGCCTATGGTGTCGGCCGCCCTGGCCCCGAAGGATCGTTTCATGCCCGCCTATGTGATCGCCGACATCGATGTCACCGACGCCGCGCAGTACGAGGAATACAAAAAGATCGTACCGGCGACGATCGCGCAGTACGGCGGCAAATACCTGACCCGCGGCGGCGCCACCGTCCCCCTCGAGGGCACCTGGACGCCACCGCGCGTGGTGATCCTGGAATTCGCCAGTGTCGTGCAAGCCCAGGCCTGGTACGCCTCGCCCGAATACGCCAAGGCAAAAGCCGCCCGCACCGGCGCGGCCAGCGCCAAGATGCTGATCGTGGAGGGCCTGCCGCCCGGCTAGGGCTGCCGCCCCCACTTCCGGACACGCGCCCCGGATGCAAGCAGCGCACAAACGCACCCGCGCATGCGGCCGGTCCGTTCATCCACCTCTCCCGCCCGCAAAAGATACCGCCCTCCGGCCATAGCGAGCGCGGCGCGATTTCCGGAACACGGACGTAGCCTGCCGGAAGACCTCCAAGTATCGTAACCGCTCGTGGACACGGGGCCGGCATGGACGAATCACACGACTTTCCGCGCGCACACGTCGCGCCGCTCGCGCTCGTCGCCCTGTTCATCACCCTGTTGCGGGCACTCTATTTCAACAACCCCGCAGTCAACATCGACGAGCAGTTCTACCTGATGGCCGCCGACCGCTGGCTGAACCACGGGCAACTGCCGTTCGTGGACATCTGGGACCGCAAACCCATCGGCATCTTCCTGATCTACGCGCCGGCGGTGCTGTGGTTCAAGAACGGCGTCCTCGGTTATCAATTGCTCGGCCTCGCCGCGACGCTGGCGACCGCCGCCGTGGTCTACCGCATGGGCTTGTGGTTCGGCGGCAGGTTCGTCGCCCTTGCCGGGGCCGTGTTTTATGGCGCGATCCTGATGCTGTGGAGCGGCGCCGGCGGCCAGACGCCGGTGTTCTACAACCTGCCGATGGCGCTGGGCGCTTATTTGATCCTCAAAGTTCTTCACGCCCCAAGCCTCAGGGGACGCGCCATCGCCGCGTCATTCCTCGGCGCGGCATTCCTGTTCGGGCTGGCGCTCCAGATCAAATACATCTGCGTGTTCGAGATCTGCGCGCTGTCGCTGCTCGGGCTCGGCGCGCTGCTCGCGGACAAGCGCCTGACGCCGGCTCATGCCGCCGCGCTCGCGTTCGGCATGGTGATTCTCGGCCTCGCGCCGACAGCGGCGGCGGGCGCGGTTTACACGGCCATCGGCCATTGGGACGAATTCTGGTTCTCCAACTTCGTCTCGATTTTCGGCAAGAAATCGTGGCGTTTCACGCTGGGCATGTACCTGCTGACGGTGGCGTCGGCCTTGATCTACTGCGTGATCTTCTGGATCTTCACCGGGATCGCACTCGCGCGCGGCCTCAACGACCGGCCGGCGGTGGCCGGATATAAATGGCTGGTGCTCGGGCTCGCCTTGTGGCTCGCGGCGGCGGTGTTCGGCGCGCTGATGCTCGGCAACCCTATCCTGCATTACTTCCTGCCAACCGCCGTACCGCTCGCCCTGCTGTCGGCGCTCGGGGTCGAACGCTTGGCCGAACGGCGGGCCACCGAGGCGAAGCCGTTCGGCGCGCAGATCAAATTCTGGTTCGGCGGCAGCGTCGCCCTCTGCTGCATCGCCGCGCTGGTCATCAACATCCAGTCGTCGGCCCGGCGCGGCGCGGCGCAGGTCTATCCGGCGGCGGCCTTCCTGAAGGAACACCTGGACCGCGGCTGTCCCTACGTCTTCAACGACTTTCCGGTGCTTTACTACCTGACCCAGTGCGCCGCGCCCTCGGTCTACGCTTTCCCCAATCACCTGACCGAAACCGCGGAGCTGCATGCGCTGGCGGTGGATACGGAAACCGAGCTGCGCCGGGTGCTGGGCAATCATCCCGGCATGATCTTCGTGCGCCGTCCGTTCCCGCCGGAGCTGGACGCCGGGCAGATCGCCATCCTGGAAGATGTGCTGAAGGCGGACTATGAACCCGCGAAACAATTCCCGGCCTTCCACCAGGAATTCACCGTCTACTTCCTAAAAGGAAAAAGCTAGGCCCGCTTCCAGGTGAAGATCGCGCTGGCGCCGAAATTCCACACACAGCCGATCAGCACGCCGGCTGCGCCCGCGATCCACCACGGATGCCCGCGCTCGTACAGCATCTCGGCGAAGCTGACGTTGGCGAGGAACCCGATGCTGCATACGGCGTAGAACGAGAGCAGCCCGGTCACCAGCCTGCGTCCGCGCAGGCGCACATCGCGGTAGGTCAGCACGTTGTTGAGGAGGAAATTGCTGGTCATGGACACCAGCGCGGCGATGCCTTGCGCCACCGGGAACGCGACCGCCTCCCGGATCGGGAACAGCGCGGCGAGATGCACCAGGACGCCGGTGCCGCCCACCAGGCAGAACAGCAGGAACCGCACCGGGATGTACCGGCCGATGGTCTTCTCGAGCATCATCACCAGGTATTCGAACAGCACCATGGCGTCGAGCTTGCTCTCGCCGTGCAGGCGCGGGCGGAACTCGTAAGGCAGCTCCTTGTGCTTCAGCGGCGCGGGCGCCGAGACCACGAAGTCGAGCAGGATCTTGTAGCCCGCGCCCGAGAGATGCGGCGCCGCGGCCAGGAACGCTTCCCGGCGCACCATGAAGAATCCGCTCATGGGGTCGGCGAGGTCGAATTGCATCAAAAGGCCCGAGAGCCGGGTCGCGAACCGGCTCATGGCTCCGCGTACCGCGGAGAGTCCCCGGGAACCGCCGCCGCCGCTGACATAACGCGAGCCCACCACTAGGTCGAGGTTCTCGGCCTGGATGGTGTCGAGCATGCGCGCGAGTAGGGTCTCGTCATGCTGCATGTCGGCGTCGATCACCGCCACATAGGGCGCGCTGGAGGAGCAGATGCCCTCGATCACCGCCGACGACAGCCCGCGGCGGCCGAAACGCTGCAGGCCGCGCACATGGGGCCGGGTGCGGGCGATCTCGCGCACCACCGCCGCCGTGCCGTCGGGCGAATTGTCGTCGACGAAGATCACTTCCCAGCTGATGCCCGCCAGGCAGGCCTCGAGGCTCTCCACCAGCGCCAGGATGTTCTTGGACTCGTTGAAGGTCGGCGCCACCACCGACAGCACCAGTTCGCCCGGCGCCCCGGCGCGGTGAGGCGCGGCCTCTACTGCCGGCTTTCGCAGGCCGTCGTCCATGCTGGTCGTTCCCCTGGGGAGATGAATTGGAAGATGTCCGCGAACCGCCGCGGACAACATGCCTTAAACGGCCACCTGCGCCGGTTCCCGCGCGGTCCCCTTAGCCATCGGCCATTGTATCACGGCCTTGGCGCCGCGCGTCAGGCCCGTTTCCCGGCCTACCAGGCGCTTCTTAACGTCACGGTGGGCATCGGGCGCGGCGGACCGGGCCGCCAACCACATTGACGGCAGTGGGCTTCACCCGCGTCGATCGCTTCGCGGTCGCTGCTGAAAGGGCCCGGCAGAATGGTCAGGCGTCCACGGAACCTGACCACCACGGCGCCCGAGCGCGGTTCAAAGGTGATTTGCATGCCGGTTTCATAGGTCCGGGTCAGGATGGGGCGCACGGACTCAGCCATGATCGGTGATTCCCTGGAGGCGCATGCGAGCGACAATCGCGATCGGGCCGTTGCCGGGCGCGGCGGCCCACTCCGGCGTCGATCCTTGTCTGGTAAAGCCGCGCAAACGCAACATCCCGGTGACGCCTTCGATTGAGTGTGGACCAGGAATAGTGCGCCCGGCACGCCGGCGAAATGCGGGCGATTCCGTAGGTAGGTTTACGTATATGCGAAAGAGCGCTTGATTCGCGCGCGGGGATAGGGCCCCCGCCGCCCGCCGAAAGGGCGGTTCCCGCCCCAAAACGTGGTTTTGTTACAAGTTCCGGGCCTCCGCCTGGCGGCCATGGCGGGCCGGCGGCGCCCCGGCTAGAGTTGCGCGCCATTCATGTCCAAGGAGGAACCCATGCTTCGTCTGTGTGCGGCCGTCGCCGCGTTCGGAACCGCTTTCGCGCTCTATACCGCGCCGGTCATCGCCGCCGACGCCAAGGCCATTCTCGCCGACGCCAGCCGGCCGGAAGCCGACAAAGCCGCCGATGCCGACCGCAAGCCCGCCGAAATGCTCGCCTTCGCCGGCATCAAGGCCGGCGACAAGGTCGCCGACCTGCTCGCCGGCGGCGGCTATTTCACCCGCATCTTCTCCAAGGCGGTCGGCGCCAACGGCAAGGTCTATGCCGTCGTGTCCGACGACATCCTGAAGGTGCGCGCCACGGCTGGAGATCCGATCAAGGCGATCGCCGCCGACGCCGGCTACAAGAATGTCACGGTCATGAACGGCGGCCTGGCGGCCTTCAAGGCGCCGGAACCGCTCGACGTGGTGTGGACCTCGCGCAACTACCACGACTTCCACAACAAGATGTTCGGCCCGGTCGACATGGCCGCCTACAACAAAGCGGTGTTCGCCGCGCTCAAGCCGGGCGGCACCTATATCGTGCTCGATCACACCGCCGCGCCGGGTTCGGGCTTCGATGCCACCGAGAGCCTGCACCGCGTCGACCCGGAAGCGGTGAAGAAGGAAGTTCTGGCGGCGGGCTTCAAGTTCGACGGCGAGAGCAATGCTCTCAAAGCCGCCGGCGACGACCACACCAGCAAGATCTTCGATTCCGGCGTGCGCGGACACACCGACCAGTTCGTACTGAAATTCAAGAAGCCGTAAACGCCAGCGTTCCAAAGCCCCGCGGAAAACCGCGGGGCTTTTCCATTTCGCGGGCTTCGGTTTTTTCTATTTCGCGGGCTCCGGCTTTTTTTATCTCGCGGGCTCCGGCTTTTTTTATCTCGCGGGCTCCGCGAGCGGCTTGCCCTTCTCGACCACCCAGATGGCGATCACTTTCGCCGGTGCGCCGATGCTTTTGGCGTCATGCACCTTGCCGGCGTCTATCCGGTAAAAATCCCCGGCTTTCTGGCGGTAGGGCTTTTCGCCGTCGATCGTGAACTCCACCGCGCCCTCGGCGACATAGCCGAACTCGACACCGTGGTGGGTGTGGCGGCCGATCGACGCCCCGGCCGGCAGTTCGGCCGATCCCACCACCGTCTCGTAGCCCGCGGGCACATCCATGCGGTCGAAGAGCTTGCGGGTGACCCCGCCGCCGGCCGCGAGCGCCCCGCCCGCCGCCATCACGACCACGCCCGTGAGTAGATTGCGCATCATGACCGCCCCTCCCGATTGATGCTGGAACGCTAGCCGACACCCGCCCATCAAAGATAGGGCGCAAACAGCCTGGCGAGATTGTTGCGCAAACGCCGGGCCCACCGCCAGGCTTTGACTTCATCCAGCAGGATGGGGCGCGCGGCATCGCGCTTCTCCCCGAAATGCCGCTCCAGCCCGCCCGCGAGGTCGGCGTCGTAGGCTTCCAGGTTGGCCTCGAAGTTGAGCCGCAAGGACCGCTGATCCCAGTTCGAGGAGCCGACCAGGGTCCAGACCCCATCGACCACCATCAGCTTGGAATGGTCGAACGGACCGCGGCTGTAGTACAGTCTGATGCCGTGTTCGAGCAGGTTCTCGAACTGCGCCGCCATGGCGTAGTCGACGATGGCGATGTCGGTCCTGCGCGGGACCACCACCTCGACCGTCACGCCCCGCAGGGCGCAGACTTCCAGTGCATGCCGCAGGATGTCATTAGGCAGGAAATAAGGCGTGAGGATGCGCACGCTTTTCTGGCTGACCGCGAGCGCGCCCAGGATGATCCACAGCGTGCGCTGATAGGCGTTGTCGGGACCGTCGTCGATCACGCGCGCATAGACCGGCTTGGCCCCGCGCGCTTCGTCGAACTGGGGCTCGATCAGTTCCACCGACTCACCCGTGGCGAAGCGCCAGTCTTCCTCGAAAATGCGCATGAGTTGGACGATCACCGGCCCCGCGACACGGAAGTGCAGGTCGCGGATCGGGGCGGTGGAGGTTTCCCTGTAGTTGCGGCAGATGTTCATGCCGCCGATGTAGCCGATGCGCCGGTCCACGATCATGATCTTGCGGTGGTTGCGCAGATTGATCAGCGGCAGGAACCGGAAGGTCTGGGGAATGAAGCGGGCGGTGGCTATTCCCGCCTGGGCCAATTTGCGGTCGGCGGCGCGGCGCGCCAGGCCCATGCCGATCTCGTCCACCAGCACCCTCACCTTGACCCCGCGTTGGTGAGCCTCGGTGAGCGCCGCGATGAAGCGCGTGCCGATATCGTCCTGCTTGAAGATGTAGACCGACAGCCAAATGCTCTCCGTAGCGCCAGCGATGGACGCCAGCATGTCGGGGTAAGCCATGTCGCCATCGATCAGCGGCGTGACGTCATTGCCGCCGACGAACGGCGCGGCGTGCACCGATTTCGAATACTGGAACAACTGCTTTTGCTGGGCCGTTGGCAGGCCCGGAAACGGCATGGGATGGGTTTCGAGCCGCGGCACCGCGCGGGGCCGCCGTCCGCGCAGCTTGCGCGCGCGCCGGACGACGCGGTTGATCCCAAGAACGAAATACAGGAACGCGCCGAAAAATGGCGATCCCAGCACCACCAGGATCCACGCCGGCGCGGCGGCGTCCTGGCGGGTGAGTACGATATGAGCGCAGACCGGGACCGCGATCAGCACATGCATAAGCAGCAGGAGTGAGGGCTCGTTCAGGCGAGGCCTCGCGTGTCCAGGATTTCGCGCACGCGCCGGGCAAGGTTCTCGAGGCTATAGGGCTTGCCGAGCAGCCGCACGTTGGGATCGAGGGTGCCGTTGTGCACAACCGCGTTGCGGGTATAGCCGGTGGTGTAGAGCACCTTGAGTTTTGGCCGGCGGCGCTGCGCCTCCTCGGCCAATTGGCGGCCATTCATCCTTGGCATCACGACGTCGGTGAACAGCAGCAGGATGCCGGGTTCCTGGTCGAGGATATCCAACGCCGCTTCCGGGCTCTCGGCGTCGATCACCGTGTACCCCAGGTCGCGCAGGCCATCGACCGCGAGCCGGCGCACGGCGTCTTCGTCCTCGACCACGAGGATGGTTTCGCCCTCATTGCCCTTGGGCAGTGAGTCAGGATCGGTGACGCGCGGGGCCGGCACATCCTCGCCCGGGCCGTGGTATCGCGGCAGGTATATCTTGACGTTCGCGCCGTGACCGAGCTCGGAACAGATCTTTACGTGGCCGCCGGATTGCCTGACGAAGCCGTAGACCTGCGAGAGCCCCAGGCCTGTCCCCTTGCCGCTGCTCTTGGTGGTGAAGAACGGATCGAACGCTTTGTTCAGCACCTCTGGCGCCATGCCGGTGCCGGTGTCGGTCACGGCGACCACCACGTACTGCCCGGCCGGGACGTCCTTGTGAGTCAGTGCGTAGGCATCGTCGAAGTGCGCGTTGGCGGTTTCGATGGTGAGTTTGCCGCCGCCTTCCATCGCGTCCCGGGCGTTGACCACCAGATTGAGGATCGCGGTCTCGAGCTGGTGCGGGTCGGCGTGCACCCGCCACAGGCCGCCCGCCAGCACCACCTCGGTCTGGATGGTCTCGCCGAGCGTACGCCGCAAAAGGTCGGACATGCCCGACACCAATTTGTTGCAATCCAGCACCCGCGGCTCGAGCATCTGCTTGCGCGCGAAGGCCAGCAGGCGCTGGGTCAGCGCGCCGCCGCGCTGAGCGCCTTCGATCGCCGCATCCACGAAACCCGCGATGTTGTAATCGCCGCGATTGATGCGCCGCTGCATGATGTTGAGCGCACCCATGATCACGGCGAGCATGTTGTTGAAATCATGCGCGATGCCGCCGGTGAGCTGGCCGATCGCCTCCATTTTCTGCGCCTGGCGCAACTGCTCCTCGATCGCTTCACGCTCGGCGATTTCGGCGGAGAGCTTGAGGTTGGCTTCGTGCAGAGCGCCGTGGGCGGCCTCGATTTCGGCCTTGCGGCGCCTGGCCTGCATCAGCCCGATGAAGGCGATGGTCATCACCGCGAACAAGGTCAGCCACGACAGGCCTTGGATATAGGCGCCCATGCGCCGGACATTGCGGCGGTGTTCGGCGACCGCGGCGGTTTCGCCGGCGACGATGCGCTCCAGCGTGGCGCGTACCTCGCGCATGGTGGCGCGGCCGCGGCTCACGGTGCGCATGTTGTCGGCGATATTCTCCAGGCCTCCGGGCGCAGTCAGGGTGGCGGGCGTGTTCTTGAGCTGGGTCATGCGGGTGGTGACCTCGGCCTGGAACTCGTCGACTGCGGGCTTTTGCGCAGGTGTCACCAGGGGGCCGAGCCGCACGAAGGCGGCCGGGATATCCTCGGAGGCCCGGGTCATGGGCGCGAGATATTCCTCGTTGCCGGACACCACGAACCCGCGCACCCCGGACTCGGCTTCCTGCAGGTCGATATAGATGGCGGTCAGGCCGCTTTTCAGGTCTTCGGCGCGGGCCTGGTCCTGCTGCAGGGCGGCATACTGGCGCGCCAGCACCGCCATCATGGAGAAGACCACCACGAAGATGATCGCGGGGATCAGGATCGCTTGCCCCCAGCGCGTCATGGTCAACCGGTTCAGCTGCATTTCTCCATCCCGCGCCCCCAAAACGGCTGTCCCGGGGGCGGCCCCGGCGGGCAAACGCCGCCAACCCCGACGAGATGCCGGGGGATGGGGGAATATTACAAGACTCAATTGCCCAGCGCCCATGACAAGCCCAAGTCATGGCTCGCCCCTGCCAGAACCGCGCGAGCATCCACCGGGGTGGCTCAACCTTTCCGGCGGTATCGCCGGCCCCGGGGTCGGGCGGCAATCGGCCGAAACCCCTCTGAATACCCTCGACAAATCGCTTGGCGGACCTCACGTATACGGAATGGCAAAAGACCCCTATGACGTGCTCGGCGTCAAACGCGACGCCAGCGATTCCGAGATCCAGAAAGCCTTCCGCCGCCTGGCCAAGAAGTCCCATCCGGACCTGAACCCCGGCGACAAGAAGGCCGAGGACCGCTTCAAGGAACTCAACGCCGCCTATGACATCCTGGGCGACGCCGGTAAGCGCGCGCGGTTCGACCGGGGCGAGATCGACGCTGGCGGCGCCGAGATCCGCCAGAATCCCTTCGCCGGCGGCCGCGCCCGGGGCTTCCAGGGCGGCTTTCAGGGGGGGCGTGGGTTCGGCGGGGCGGAGAACTTCGCTTTCGACGATATCGGCGACCTGTTCGGAGGCATGTTCCGGAACGCCCGGGGTGGCGCAGGCTTCGGGGGCGGGGGATTCGGGGGCGGGACAGGCCAGGGCGAGGACACCCGCTTCACTCTGGAAGTGGATTTCATCGACGCCATCACCGGCGCCAAGAAGCGCCTGAACCTGCCCGGCGCCAAGTCCCTGGACGTGAACATTCCGGCCGGCATCGGCGACGGCCAGACCATCCGCCTCAAGGGCCAGGGCAATCCCGGACAGGGCGGCCCGGCCGGCGACGCCCTGATCGAGGTCAAGGTCAAGCCGCACCCCTTGTTCCGGCGTGACGGCAACGACATCCATATGGACCTCGCGATTTCGCTGTCCGAAGCGGCGAACGGCGGCAAGGTGGAAGTGCCCACCGTGCACGGACCGGTGACGCTCAATATCCCGGCTTGGTCCAATGCCGGCACGCGCATGCGCCTCAAGGGCAAGGGCGTACCCGCCGGCAAGAAGGATCCCGCCGGCGACCAGTACGTAACCTTGAAGATCGTGCTGCCGAAAACGCCGGACGCGGAGCTGCAGGAATTCGCAAGATCCTGGGGCGCGAGAAAGCCCTACGACCCGCGCGGCTGAGAAATCACCAGATCAGAACGACCGCGCCAGCGGAGCCATTGATGCTTGTGCTCGTGTAGCCCCCAACCCCCGGTCTGCTGTAGGTCGAAGAACTCACATACGATGGCATGTAGTGGAAGTCCGTGGTTCCGCCGGGCGACGATGTCAGCAATGACGCCGAAGCCGAAGTTACGGTAAGCGTGACATTGGAGTGATTGCCGCCACCCTGGCCGGCGGCGGCCGTCGGGCTGGTGGTGCTGTCGATCGAATAAATGGTCGAATTCGGATTGGCGAGGCCGGTACCACTGATTTTCATGCCAACAAGCCAGCCAGCTGCACTGATATTCTTAGAGATACCCGTTACCGGCGTATGGCCGTTGTTGACGCTGGCGACGAGCGTGGCGGTGGCGGTATCGGAGAATG
>JAIBCD010000007.1 GCA_019694335.1 Rhodospirillaceae bacterium
TTTCGGTCTTGCCGCTCCACAGGGTGGGCTTGCCGGGGAGGTCATCGCATTTTTGCTCCAGGACCTTGAGGACCGCTCCCGCGTCCACATCCCTGACCGGCAGCCTGCCAATCTTGGGGTAGGCGTAGGCTTCCAGGGTAGCCGTCCACTGGGCTGCATGCTTCTCATTGCGCCAACCCTCCCGATGGGCGGCAATGTAGGCGGTAGCGCATTCCTCGAAGGTGATGGCCTTGCTGGCGTCCAGGGCGGCGGCCACCTTGTCCCGCTTCCGGGCCTCGATAGGGTCGATGCCGTCGAGTATCAGATTGCGCTTATCCGCAGCCTTGGCGCGGGCGTCGGCTAGGGACACGCTATCCAGCGATCCAAGGCCCATATCGCGGGGGGTCTTGCGCCCGCCCATCCGGTAGCGGAAAACCCACGAACCGGCCCCAGCGGCCTTAATTTGCAGATATAGGCCCCCTCCATCAGAGTACAGGCCCGGAGCCTTCAGCTTTTGAACCTTCAGGGGGCTTAACTTGTCGAGCGTTTTAGCCATGACTTCTACCCATCCCACTACCCATCCCACTTGGTGGGATTGTGGCGGACGGTGAGGGCCACAGCAAGACGTTAAGCCATTAAATAAAGCCTATTATGAGGACATAGTGGAATGGATAGGGACGCGCTGAAACGCGGGTTTGGCGGACACCCTCTCCGCCATTACTTTTCTAAGTAGCTGATCCGCCTAGGCTTCTAACTTCCCCAAATCGTCGTTTTTCCGCGCTGGTACAGAAAACGGGTACAGCACGGAGGCCGTGGTGGCGTCCTAATGGCCAACCAACCTCGTTCGGCGAGAGGCCATCTACCATTTTCGAACCGCGATCCAATTTCGGTTCCGAAAATTCCTTCCGTGGCTTGGGTTCAAGGTGTCATCGAATACCGCTGATCGTGAGCAGGCAAAGCTGCGTCAGTGGTGGTCTGGCTCCCTATGGGAACACATCACGCAAGCGTCGGGCATCAGGGCGGTAACTTCTTCAGCCCGAGCCGATCAGATCGTCAGGGACGCGTTGTCGAACAGACCAACAATCTCTAGCGCCACGCGGAGGAAGGGCCACGGAACACCGTTCGTCTAGGAGCGTTGAGCGTCCCGCCGCGCATACGACCAGGCGATCATTTCCGCGAGGCAGGTTGCTGCGGGCGAGTCCGCGTTCTGGATTTGGCCGATAAGTTTCAACCAAGCCTCGTCGGAAGCTGCGGCGGAGAACGCCTGGACTGCGTTCACGGCGGCGTCGCGCAGTCCGCAATCCGTCGCATGAGCCAGCTTAGTAAGACTCGCGGTCGCGGCCCGGTCGGTAAGGCCCGCCAGAATATCAACGATGCCGGCCTCATCCTGAAGTTGCGTCAGAAGCTCACCGAGGGTCGTCATGCGGCCGCTCCCGCCTGGGCAGGCCTCATGACAATCCCCTCAATCGTGGCCGTGTCGACCAGTTGGTCGATGAATCGGGCGATGTCGTGACGCCATGCCCGCTCCGCGAGGAACAGCGCAATCTTCTCGCGCACATAGTCGAACGGCAATGATTCTCCCCGCGCGCGTGCGTCCAGCCTCACGACATGGGCGCCGAAGCGTGTTTGCACCGGCGCCGGTGCGATCTCGCCTTCCTCCAGCGTCAGCAGGACTCGTTCAAATTCCGGAACGGAGTCTCGCGCGACCAGCTGACCCAGGCGGCCACCGTTCTCTCGCGAAGCGCAGTCCGAGTGTTCCTTGGCGAGCGCCTCGAACCGTCCCGGCTCCTTTGAGAGAATTGCGCCTGTGCGGCCGGCTCGTTCCGCAGCGGCTGCGTAAGCGGTCAAATCGCCAGGATCGGCCGCGAAAAGAATGTGAGAGACCTCGAAGAGGTCCGGGCTCCGGAACCGGCCAGGGTTTGCATCATAGTACGCGCGGCATTCGGCCTCTTGGGGCTCCGCGATCGGAACTGCGGTTTCCAAGAGGATGCGAATCGACGCTTCGTCGGGCAGTTCGCGCTTGCCCGGTTCAATCATCTGTGGCGCAGACTCAAGACCGCGCCGCTTGACTTCCTCAAGCAGGAGCGTGCGGACGATAATCGCCCGGGCCGCCGCGAGGAAAGCCTCCGCCGGGGTCTCCGCTGGATGATGCTGCGCCTCCGCCGCGATCATCTGCGGCGGCAGCACGACGCCATTGAGTTTTATGGCTGGACGTGACGGCATCACCCGGTGAGCCCCTAACGCGCCCGAACAACTTGGTAGCCGCGCCGGCCGAGGTACCAGATCGGCGCGCTCAAGATGTGGACGAGGCGGGTGAAGGGGAAGATAAGAACGATCGTCAAACCCAGCACGAGGTGTACACGGAAGATGGGCGATACCTCCGCGACGAAGCCGGCCGCGCCTGGCCGGAACGTCACGATGTGCTGTGCCCAATTCATCAGTGCGACCATCTCGCTCCCATCCAGATGGTTAAGCGAGACGAAGATGGAACCCAGGCCAAGAACAAGCTGCATCAGCAGTAGGGCAAGCACCGCGATATCGCCAAACGATGAGTTCTTCCGGATGCGCGCGTCGAACAGGCGGCGATGCAGGAGCATAACCAGGCCGGCAAAGCAGGCGAGGCCGGCAGAGCCGCCTATCACAATCGCCATCATCTGCTTGGCGGTGTGGGATATGCCGAGGGACTCGAACACCCACAACGGCGTCAGCAGTCCGCCAGCGTGACCAAAAAAGATGATCAGAATGCCGATGTGGAAGAGATTGCTGCCCCACATGAATTGGCGGCGACGCAAGAGCTGGCTGGATTGGCTGCGCCAGGAATATTGCTCCCGGTCGAACCGGATGACGTTGCCGACCAGAAATACGCTCAGGCAGATATAGGGATAGATGCCAAAGAGAAGGGTATTGATCCAATCGCTCATGCGGAAGCTCCCCGCCCATTCCGGGCCGAAGGTAAGGGCTCTTTGGACATGCGGTGGACGATGTCCGCCGCACGCGGACAGCTGGTGCCGGCGCCATCGTCGGGGCCGAAGCGCACTTCGGCTTCTTCCCAGGCGCGGTCCAGTGCTGCAAGGTCGCTGGGGCGCTCCATTTCCGTTTCGGCAAGACCGGCGAGCACGCTTTGGTCCGGCTGCGACGCCGACAGGATCACAAGGGCCTCGAACACCGCGGCGTAGGGGCTTTCGCGCTTTCGCAAGCGCTCCTCCAGGGCGGAGAGGATGTGGACGGTTTCGGCCAGCATGGCGCGCGCTTCCGCCGCCGGCAGAAGCGACAGGAACTCGAGGAACGCCGGGATGTAATCGGGTAGTTCATTTGCCGTCATGTCCAGGCCCGCGTCACGGTAGCGGTCAAGCAGCGACACCATGGCCTGTCCGCGGTCGCGCGATTCACCATGTACATGTTCGAAGAGGTGGAGCGAGAGCGCTCGGGTGCGGTCGAACAGCTCGACATAGCGCGATTGCGCCTCGAGGTGGTTAAGGAGCGCGATTTCGCGCAAGAGCGCAGAGACCGAACAGGACGTCTGGTGCGGCAAGAGAGCCTCGTGCTGAAGCGCCGCAATCAGATCTTCCACGCCATCCCGCATCTCGGGCGTCGGATAGCAGAGCGCGATGCTCAGGGCCTTGTAGGTGGCGATCATGGCTTCCCCGCCGGTTCCGGTACTTTGTGCTTTTTCGGGATATTGAAGAGACTGCCGGTGCTGTCGCCGTCCGAGCATCCGTTACCAAAGCTGAACCCGCAGCTGCCCCGCATGTCTTGAGCGTTTTCGCGGACTTCCCGGTGCGCCGTGGGAATGACGAAACGATCCTCGAAATTGGCGATGGCCATATAGCGGTACATGTCCTCGATCTGCGCCGTCGTGAGGCCGACACGCGCGGCGATGCTCTCGTCGATCACGCCCTCGACGGTCTTCGACCGCATGTAGGCGCGCATCGCCATCATGCGCTCCAGTGCATGTGCGACAGGTTCTTCCTTTCCGGCCGTGAGCATGTTCGCGAGATACCTGAGCGGTATGCGAAGGGAGCGCACATCGGGCATTTCGCCGTCGAGGTCGATCTTCCTCGCTTCGGCGGCGGACTGGATCGGCGAAAGCGGCGGAACGTACCAGACCATGGGAAGCGTGCGGTATTCCGGATGCAGCGGAAACGCCACCCGCCACTCCATCGCCATCTTCCACACCGGCGATTTCCTGGCGGCCTCGATCCAGGCCGGCGCGATGCCGTCGGCGGCGGCTTGCGCTTGGACTTTGGGATCGAAAGGGTCAAGGAATACCGAGAGCTGCGCCTCGTATAGGTCGGCTTCGCCGGGCGTCGCCGCCGCTTCGGCGATGCGATCGGCATCGTAGAGGACGACGCCCAGGTAGCGGATGCGTCCAACGCAGGTCTCCGAGCAGACGGTCGGCTGTCCCACTTCAAGCCGCGGGTAGCACATGATGCACTTCTCGGATTTGCCCGACTGCCAATTGTAATAGACCTTCTTATAAGGACAGCCCGAAACACACATGCGCCAGCCGCGGCACTTGTCCTGGTCGATGAGGACAATGCCGTCTTCCGCGCGCTTGTAGATGGCCCCCGAGGGGCAGACTGCGACGCAGGCTGGATTAAGGCAGTGCTCGCACAGCCGGGGCAGATACATCATGAAGGTGTTTTCGAACTGGCCGTAAATCTCCTTCTGCACGCCCTCGAAGTTCACGTCCCGGGAGCGCTTGGAGAACTCCCCGCCGAGAATCTCCTCCCAGTTGGGGCCGCCCTCGATTTTTTCCATCCGTTGGCCCGTGATGAGCGAGCGCGGACGGGCGGTTGGCACCGCCTTGGAGTTGGGCGCGGTGTGCAGGTGCTGATAGTCGAAGGTGAACGGCTCGTAGTAGTCGTCAATTTCGGGCAAATCCGGATTGGCGAAGATATTCGCGAGGATTCGCCACTTGGCGCCCATCCGCGGCTGCAGCTTGCCGTTGCGTTTGACCAGCCAGCCACCATTCCAGCGCTTCTGGTTCTCCCATTCCTTGGGATACCCGACTCCGGGTTTCGTCTCGACGTTATTGAACCAGGCGTATTCGACACCCTCGCGCGAGGTCCAGACGTTCTTGCAGGTAACGGAGCAGGTGTGGCACCCGATGCATTTGTCGAGATTCAGCACCATCGCGATTTGAGCACGGACTTTCATGGCACGGCCTCCGCCACAGGGGCGGTTGGCGCCGTCTCCTCAAGCCAGTCCGTCTTGGCCTGTTTCCGCAGGATCACGAACTCGTCGCGGTTCGAGCCCACCGTGCCGTAGTAGTTGAAGCCGTAGCTCTGCTGTGCGTATCCGCCGATCATGTGGGTGGGCTTCAGCACGGTGCGTGTCACCGAATTGTGGATGCCGCCGCGATTCCCGGTGACCTCCGAGCCCGGCATGTTCACGATCTTCTCCTGGGCGTGGTACATGAGGATCATGCCCTCGGGCACGCGCTGGGAAACCACGGCGCGGGCCACCAATGCGCCGTTGGTGTTGTAGGCTTCGACCCAATCGTTATCCGCGATTGCGGCTTTGCGCGCGTCGATCTCGCTGATCCACACAATCGGGCCGCCGCGGGAGAGCGTGAGCAGCAGGAGATTGTCGGTATAGGTCGAGTGGATGCCCCATTTCTGATGCGGCGTGATGAAGTTGAGGACGAGCTGTTTGTTGCCGTTTTCCTTGGTGGCAATGACCGGGCTGATGGTCTTGGTATCGATCGGCGGGCGATAAGCGACGAACTGCTCCCCGAAGGCTTTCATCCAGGGATGGTCCTGGAAGAGCTGTTGCCGGCCTGTCAGCGTGCGCCACGGGATTAATTCATTCACGTTGGTATAGCCGGCGTTGTAGCAAACCTTTTCGGACTCGATGCCCGACCAAGTCGGCGAGGAGATGATCTTGCGCGGTTGTGCCTGGATGTCGCGGTAGCGAATCTTTTCGTCCTCTTTGCCGTGGGCAAGATGGTCGTGGTCCCGGCCGGTAAACGCGCCCAGCGCCTTCCAGGCCCTGACGGCGACTTCGCCGTTGGTTTCGGGCGCAAGGGAGAGGATGACCTCCGTCGCGTCGATATCGGTCTCAATGCGCGGGAGACCCTTGGTCACGCCGTCTTCCGTGACGATGCCGTTGAGTTTGGCGAGCCCCTGCACTTCATGATCGGTCTTCCAGGCGATTCCCTTGCCGCCGTTGCCGAGCGAGGACATGAGCGGACCAAGCGCGGTGAATCGCTTGTAGACGTTGGGATAATCGCGTTCGACCACGGCGATGGTGGCCATGGTCTTGCCCGGAAGCGGTGCGACATCGCCCTTCGCCCAGTCCTTGACGTCGAAGGGTTGTGCGAGCTCGGCCTGGGTGTCGTGGAGCAGCGGGACCAGCACCACGTCGGTTTCCTTGCCGAGAACCTCGGGGGCGATCTCCGAGAATTTGCGAGCGAGCCCCTTGTAAATGTCCCAGTCGCTGCGGCTTTCCCACACCGGATCGACCGCCGCGCTCAACGGGTGAATGAAGGGATGCATGTCGGAGGTGTTGAGGTCGTTCTTCTCGTACCAGGTCGCGGTCGGCAGAACGATGTCGGAGTAGACGCAGGTCGTCGACATGCGGAAGTCGAGCGTCACCAGGAGATCGAGCTTCCCTTCCGGCGCGGTCTCGCGCCAGGCAATCTCGGATGGCCGCTGTCCGCCGGTTTCGCCCAAGTCCTTGCCCTGCACGCCGTGGCTGGTGCCCAGCAGATGCTTCAGGAAATACTCATGGCCCTTACCGCTGGATCCGAGAAGATTGGAGCGCCAGACGAACAGGTTGCGCGGCCAGTTGAGCGGATTGTCGGGATCTTTGCAGGCGAGATCGAGGCGACCGGCCGCAAGCTCGTCCCGCACATAATCCTTCGGATCCTTGCCAGCGGCTTTTGCCGCGCGCGCCACGTCCAAGGGATTGGCTTGCAGCTGCGGCGCCGACGGCAGCCAGCCCATGCGTTCGGCGCGCACGTTGAAATCGATCAGGCTGCCCTTCCATTGCGTCTTGTCGGCGAGCGGCGAAAGGATTTCATCGAGCGTCAGTGTTTCGTACCGCCATTGGTCCGTGTGGGCGTACCAGAAAGATGTGGAATTCATCTGTCGCGGCGGGCGCCCCCAATCGAGCGCGAAAGCGAGCGGGAGCCATCCGGTCTGCGGACGGAGCTTCTCCTGGCCGACATAGTGCGCCCAGCCGCCGCCTTCCCGGCCGATGCAGCCGCACATCACCAGCATGTTGATGATGCCGCGGTAGGTCATGTCCATGTGGTACCAGTGATTGATCCCGGCGCCGAGAATGACCATCGATTTGCCTTCGGTCTTCTCGGCGTTGCGGGCGAATGCGCGCGCCACTGATATCACGGCGTCCGCCGTCACGCCCGTGATGCGTTCCTGCCAGACCGGCGTGTAAGGCACGTCGTCGGCGAAGCTCTTTGCGACATTGTCGCCGCCCAGTCCCCGATCGACGCCGTAGTTGGCGCACAGGAGATCGAAGACCGTCGCGACATAAACCTCGCCGCCGGCGAGCTGGACGCGCCGCGCCGGCACATTGCGCATGAGGATGTCGTCATGGTCTGTCCCGGCGAAGTAGTCGTGATGTCGTCCGCCGAAATAGGGAAAGGCTACGGATATGACCGCGTCGCGGCGGTCGAGCGTCGAGATCGCAAGCGGCGTTTCCGCGCCCGCGGCTTTGGATTCAAGGTTCCACTTTCCCGCCTCGCCCCAACGAAAGCCAATCGATCCATTGGGGACGACGATACGCTCGGCGGACTCGTCGAAAGCCACCGGCTTCCATTCGGCGTTGTTGGTTTCGCCGAGCGCGCCGGCAAAATCGCTCGCCCGCAGGAACCGCTCCGGCACATAGCGCCCGTTCTCCTGCACGAGTCGCACCAGGAATGGCATATCGGTGTATTTGCGGCAGTAGTTGGTGAAATAGGGTGTCTGCCGATTGACGTGGAATTCCTTCAGGATGACGTGCCCGAAAGCCATGGCCAGCGCGGAGTCCGTGCCCTGCTTGGGGTGCAGCCATAGGTCTCCAAACTTGGCGGCTTCGCTATAGTCGGGGGCAATGACGACGCTCTTGGCGCCGCGATAGCGCGCTTCCGTATAGAAGTGAGCATCGGGCGTTCGCGTCTGCGGAACGTTCGATCCCCAAAGGAGAAGGAAGCCGGCGTTGTACCAGTCCGCGCTTTCCGGAACGTCGGTTTGTTCGCCCCAGGTCTGCGGCGAGGCGGGCGGGAGGTCGCAATACCAGTCGTAGAAGCTGAGGCACACGCCGCCAAGGAGGGACAGGTACCGGGTTCCCGCCGCATAGGACACCATGGACATGGCCGGAATGGGCGAGAATCCGGCAATGCGGTCGGGACCGTACTTCTTGATCGTGTAGGCGTTGGCGGCGGCGATGATCTCGTAGGCTTCGTCCCAATCCAATCTCACGAAACCGCCCAGGCCCCGGCGAGATGTGTAGGACTTGCGTTTCTGGTCGTCCTCGACGATCGACCGCCAGGCTTCGACCGGCGTCCGTGTCGTACGCGCGTCACGCCACAACTGAACCAGCGCCGCGCGCACCATCGGATATTTGAGCCGATTGGCGCTATAGAGGTACCAAGAATAGCTGGCGCCGCGGGAGCAGCCGCGCGGTTCGTGATTGGGCAGATCCGGGCGCGTGCGTGGGTAGTCGGTCTGCTGCGTTTCCCAGGTGACGATCCCGCCCTTGACGTAGATCTTCCAACTGCAAGAACCGGTGCAGTTCACGCCATGGGTCGAGCGTACGATCTTGTCGTGCTGCCAGCGTTTGCGGTAGCCGTCCTCCCATTGCCGGTCCTCATGGGTGGCAATCCCGTGACCTTCGGCGAACGGTTCCGCCTTGCGGCGGAAAAACGTCAAGCGGTCCAACAGATGGCTCATGCTTTTTGCTCCGTCATGCCGAGGCCGTTCCGAGGCGCTCCGTCGTGGGCGCTTCCGCGGTCAAGGAAATTTCCGCGCCGCGGCGCATGTAGTACCACCAGGTCACGGCCATGCACGCAGCGTAGTAGGCGATGAAGGCGTACAAGGCCGCGTTCGCGCTGCCGGTCAGCGCGATGGATGTTCCGTAACTCTTGGGAATCACAAAGCCGCCATAAGCGGCGACGGCTGCAATGACACCGATCGCCGGTGTCGTCTCGCGCGCAATCGCGCGGCGATCGAGACCCTTCCCCGTGGCCGCCATCTGCGCGGCGACCGCGCGGGAAAACACGCCCGGGATCATCTGGTAAGTCGCGGCGTTGCAAACCCCGCTGGCCACAAACAGGAGCAGGAACATGGTCAGAAACAGCGGGAAGGCGGCGTCTCCATCGCCGGTCAGCGCGTGGATGACGCCCATCACCGAGAAGGCCATCGCCGCGAATGACGCCACGGCGAGCCGCGCACCCCCGAAGCGATCGGCGAGCCAGCCGCTCCCCGCCCGGGCGAGGGCACCCAATAACGGGCCGAGGAACGCGTAAGTCATGGGGTTGACGTGCGGGAATTGGGTCTTCGTCAGGAGCGGAAACGCAGCCGAAAAGCCGATGAAAGAGCCGAATGCGCCGGTGTAGAGACCGCAGAGAATCCAGGTATGTTTCCGCTTGAAGACGGTAAATTGTTGGGCGAGTGACGCTCGCATTTCAGCGATGTCGTTCATCCCCACCCAGGCCGCCAGGGTTGAGGCGACGATGAAGGGCACCCACAGGAACCCGGCGTTCTGCAGCCACATCCGCCCGGTGCCCGAGATTTGCGGCGGGCCGCCCCAGCTGCCGAAAACCCCCATGGTGATGATCAGCGGAACCGCGAACTGAACGACGCTGACGCCGAGGTTCCCAAGACCGGCATTCAACGCGAGCGCATGGCCCTTGATGCGCTGGGGAAAAAACAGGCTGATATTCGCCATGCTGGAAGCGAAGTTTCCGCCGCCAAGGCCGCACAGGAGCGAGAGCGCGACCATTACGCTGTAAGGCGTTGCCGGGTTCTGCACGGCAAAGCCGATGCCGAGCGCCGGAACCAGAAGGAGCGCGGTACTGAACACCGTCCAGGTGCGGCCGCCAAAAATCATGACGACGAAGGAGTAGACGAGCCGCAGCGTCGCCCCGGACAGGCCAGGCAGCGCTGCGAGCCAGAACAGCTGGTCGGTCGTGTAGGCAAACCCGGCAGCCGGCAGGCTGACGACGACGGCGCTCCAGACCATCCACACGGCGAAGGCGAGCAGCAGCGCGGGAATCGAAATCCAAAGATTGCGCTGGGCCACCCGGCGCCCTTGGCTTTCCCAGAACGCCGCGTCTTCGGGGCGCCAGACCGTCAGGGCATGCGCGGCTTCAAGACCGGGCAGGAGCTGGCGCTTTTCCGGCTCGACGGCAATGCCGCCTTCCATCCGCAGGATCGCGGCATGCATCCAGCTCAGGTTGACGACGACAATCAGGAACAGCAATGCGAAGCAGGCCGTCCAGATGCCGAGCAGATCATTCATCAGGCCGAACGTGATCGGGAGAACGAAACCGCCCAACCCGCCCATCAGCCCGACCAACCCCCCGACAACACCGACATGTTGCGGGTAATAGTATGGGATGTGCTTGTAGACGGCGGCCATCCCCAAGGCCATCGCCGACCCGAGAACGATCGTCAGAAAGGCAAAGGTTGCTTCGTTGATCGAGACGGTGAAGGGAATGGGGCCGGCGATGCCGTGGACCACGAAATCGGTCGCCGGATATGACAATACGAAGGTGCACGCGACCGAAACGCCGAACGACCAGTACATGACGCTGCGGGCGCCAATCCGGTCCGAGAGCCAGCCGCCGACGGCGCGCATCAGGCTGGCGGGCAATGTGAACAGTGTGGTGAGGATGCCCGCGGTAACGAGATCCAGCCCGTAGGCGCCGACGTAGTAGCGCGGCAGCCACAGCGAAAGCGCCACGAACCCGCCGAAAACGAAGAAGTAGTAGATGGAGAAGCGCCAGACCTGCCCGTTTGCGAGCGGTGCGAGCTGCTCGGCCAAGGATTGCGGATGCGCAGCACCCTGCCGGCGCGCTTGCGTGACGGGATCATCCTTGCTGAAGAGCATGAAGATCGCGGCGATGATCACCAACGTGAGCGCGTAGATCTGCGCGACATTGCGCCAGCCGTAAGCGATCATGAGAAAGGGCGCGCCGAAGCTGGTCAGAGCCGCGCCAAGGTTGCCAATTCCGAACAGGCCGAGCGCCATGCCCTGGCGCTCCTGCGGATACCATTGCGAGACATAGGCGACGCCGACCGCGAACGAACCGCCGGCGATCCCCACCGCAAGCGCCGCCATCATCATGGACTCATAGCTCGTGGCAAAGGACAGCAGTTCCACGGCCACGGAGGTCGCAAGCATCAAGATCAGGAAAATTCTTCGCCCGCCGAATCTGTCCGACAGCGTGCCCAGGAGCACGCGGACAAGCGAGCCGGTCAGGATAGGGGTCGCGATAAGAAGCGAAAACTCGGTATCGGTGAGTTTGAGTTCCTTCTTGATTTCGATGCCAATGATCGAAAACAGAGTCCAAACGGCAAAGCAGCCGACAAAGGCAAACGTGCTCAGCCCAAGCGCGCGCCACTGTTGTTGCTTGGAGATCGGCGACTGTGTTTGCATGCGCCCCGGCCCCTTGGACGGTATCGAAGAGGATCGCCACGTGAGACTAGCCAATCCCCCTGCCAGGCAATTGATCCGTATCAACGGCCTGCCCGCCGGCCGACAGAGGCTGGAGTACCTCCCCGCGAACCGACCCGCTGGAGCCACAGATCGCGCAGGCCACCGGTATCGCAGCTTTACAGCTGAGCCGTGCCGGCCGCTCTCGTCCGCCGGTCAATGAAAAGCCCAGCCTTTCGCAAGGCTGGGCTTTTATCGTAAACGCGCCTCGAATTGGCGGAGCGGCTATTTCTCCTGCCGATAGATGTCGTGGCATTCCTTGCAGGGCAGGGCCTGGGTCAGGATGGATGTCATCTCACCGAGGGAAGCGCCTTTTTTGGCGGTGTCTGCGAACAGCCGGGTCGCCGCGGCAAAATCGCTCATACGCTTGGAAAAGTCGGCCCACTTGGTCCAGACCTCAGGTTTTGTCTCGCCGCCCGGGATCTTGGCGTCGAAGCTCTTGGCCGAGATCTGCGCGGCCAGCGCGATCGCTTCGGCGTGCGCCGGCAGATTGTCGGCCGGTACCGCACCGGACACGATCTCCCCGATGATCGCCGTTTGTTCCTGCAGGGTTTTCATGGCGTGCTGGCGATACTCGATAACGTCCTTATCGTCAGCCCGGGCGGCAAACGGTGCGGTGACGGCCAGTGCCGCAGCCAAAGTCGCGTAAACCGCATGACGCATATCGTCTTCCTTTTGTGTGGTGAATAGGGACGATTACAATGCGAAAGGTGCGAGGCGGCCTCGTTGATTGCGATCAATGACAGGCAGGCTAACCCAGGGCGGCGGCCCGGGCGGCGGCGAGATCGCGGGTGTTCGCGGCCGGCGCGCAGCCATATGAAAATCCGCATGTCACTGATCCAGATCAACGGGCGTGGGTGTTTGAACATGTAGATGAAATACATGTTTAACGGCGACCCGGCCCTACCCTCCGATGCGCTTGACGCAGTTCTCCGACTACTCCCTGCGCCTTTTGCTCTACCTAAGCCAGCACCAGGACCGCAGTGTTACGATTGCGGAGGTCGCGGACTGGTACGGGGTCTCGAAAGCCCACCTCGTCAAGGTCGCGCATCGCTTGGTGCGCCGCGGCTATATCGCTTCCACGCGTGGAAAGGGCGGCGGGCTGCGTCTTGGCAAGCCGGCCGAGGCAATCAACATCGCGGACCTCGTGCGCGATACGGAACCGGACTTCCACACCGTGGAATGCTTCGACCGCGCGCGCGGAACGTGCCGCATCACCCAGATCTGCACGCTCAAACATGTTCTGCATGGAGCTACCGACGCCTTCTTTAGCGTGCTCGGTCGCCATTCGCTGGCAGATATCGCCAATCCCATCATTTCCCAAGACAACATGAAAAGGAGATCTTCACATGACAACCCTCTATGACAAGTTGGGCGGCGCTGCCGCGATCGACCAGGCAGTCGACATCTTTTATCGCAAAATGCTGGCCGATGATCGCGTCAGTGGCTTCTTCGACGACACCGACATGGATCGCCAGATTGCGAAACAGAAGGCATTCCTGACGATGGTCTTCGGCGGACCCAATAAATACACCGGCAAGGATATGCGTTCAGGGCACGCGCATCTTGTCGCGCGCGGGCTGAATGACAAGCACGTGGATATCGTCATTGAGCACCTGGGCGGCACGCTCAAGGAACTGGGCGCGGCCGACGCCGATATCGCCGCCGTCGCGGCGATCGCGAATGGCGCGCGCGACGACGTACTCAATCGCTAGCTCGGAGCGCGCAGACGTGACGGCACATATTTCGTTATCGGGATCCAAGTTCGCCATCGAAGATGGGGAAACGGTATTGGAATGCCTGACGCGCAACGGGGTTCATGTGCCGCACGCCTGCTGCGCAGGGGTCTGCCAATCATGCCTCATGCGGGCCACGGACGGAGAGATTCCCGCCGCCGCGCAGGCCGGCCTGAAACCGACCTACGTGAACCAAGGGCTGTTTCTGACCTGCCAGTGCAAACCGGTGGGGGACATGACCTTGTGTCCGGTCGGCGGCGGCGAACTCGATGTTCCGGTCCAGGTCGCGGATCGTGTCATGCTCAATCACAATGTGTTGTGTTTGCGGCTTGGGCTCGAGAAGGACTTTGTCTGCGAACCCGGACAGTACATCACACTTAAGAACCGCGCGGGCGTGGCGCGCAGCTACTCCGTGGCGAACGATCCCGAGAGCGACGGATACATGGAGCTCCACATCCGCCTATTTCCCGGCGGTCTCATGAGCGACTTCCTGCGGACAGAAGCCGAGGTCGGCGCACAGATGATTATTCGCGGCCCGGCCGGCAATTGTTTCTATGTTTCCGACGACGCGGGCCAGTTCCCCATTGTCCTCGCAGGTACAGGTACGGGGCTTGCGCCACTCTATGGAATCGTGCGGCGGGCGCTCGCGAAAGGCCACACGGGGCCGATCCGCCTGTTCCACGGCGCGCTGCGGGAAGCGGACCTGTACCTGGTGGAGCAGCTCAAGAGGGTTCAGGGCGTGCACGGGAACTTCAGCTATATCCCCTGTGTGTTGGAGGGTGAGGCCGGGCGCTATTATAGCTGCGGCCACATCGAGGACATGGTCATGGCGTCACTCGCCGGAGACAAACAGGCAATTCGGCTGTTCCTGTGCGGCGCCCCCGAATTCGTCAAATCCCTGAAGCAGAAAGCGTTCCTGGCGGGCGTACGGTCCTCGCACATCCATTCCGACGCGTTCCTGCCGACCAAGAACGTCGCGACCGCGGCCTAGCCGCCACCGTCCATCAGCGTGGGCCTTCGTAGTATCGCGCGAGGCTCTCAATCTCGGCGGGTGTGAGCTTCGCCGCGATCGCGCGCATGCGGCCGGCAACGTCGTTGCGCCGTTCGCCGCCGGCAAAGGCGCGTAGTTGCGCGGCCACATACGCCGGATATTGTCCCACCAAATGCGGTGCATCGACCGGGCCGCCGGATGGCGCGTCGTGGCAGGACCGGCAACCAGGCAGCGCGCGTGCCGCGTCGCCCTGGTTTATCAGCTTTAGGGTCGCATCCGATGCTTCCGGCTCTAGTCGAATATCGAACGACCGGACATTGAGGCTGCTGTAGTACGCGGCGAGGTCGGCGACCTGGGTGTCGGTCAGCGGTTGGACCAGCGGCAGCATGGCGTCGTTGATTCGGGTGCCGTTCTTGATGTCCCAAAGCTGCTTATAGAGCGCTCGCGCAGGTTGGCCGGTGATGCTGGGCATTGTCGCCGGATCGGTGCTGAGGCCATTGGGATTGTGGCACGAAGTGCAGGTATCCTTCGCGAGTTCCTCGCCCTTGCGGGCATCGCCCGCCGCCACCCGCGAGAGAACCGATGGGCTCCAGGTCACGAGGGACACGGCCCCGTCAGCCTTGGCTTCTCCGCCGCCCGGCCGCGTGGAAATACCCACGGCGCGGCAGATCGACGTGAACCAGTCCAAACCTTCTTGCTGCCCCTGAAGGACGGGGATCGCAACCAGGCTCAAACCCCAGGCGACCGCTGCGGTGGCACCGATGAAGCCCACGGCCTTGACGGCAAAACCGTCGGGCTTGGGGCTGTGAGAAAGCTTAGTTGGTTCTGTCGACACGATGCACCACGGCGTACGGCGGTTTCACGATGAAGGACTGGGCGATCGGGAAGGCGTAAGCCGCTACCATCAACACCAGTACGAGGATATTCCAGATACGGAAGCCATTGAGGGCGGCGGGTGTGCCGCCGGAATGCAGGGCGACCGCGAAGTTCATGGGTGGAACGGCTTCGGCGGATCGGCCCGCGCGATGGAATGAGGCCAGGTTCCACAGGAACAAGAACGCACTGCCGACCAGCAATATGCCGCCGACGAGCGACATGGCCATCCATGGCGTCCACCATGAAATCGCCGGATCGGTGTAATCGAATTGCGCGACCCGCCGCCACTGCCCTTTCAGACCGAGCCAATGCCAGGGCAGGCTGAGAGTCATCATGCCGACGGCCCAACTCCACAATTGAGCCCGCTGCAAGCCGAGGGACGGCGCCATGCGGCCCGTGAGCCGCGGCCAAATCTCGTAGGAAATCGCGAAATACATGATCACCACGCTACCGCCGAAGATCATGTGGAAGTGCGCGGTCACCCAGGAGGTGTTATGCACCATGGCGTTCATGCCGTAGCTCATGTTGATCAGGCCGCCGAACCCGCCGAACCACAACATAAAGAACGATAGTCCCGTTGCGAGGACCAACGGTTGTTTCCAGGGCAAGGCCGCCACCCAGCCCAGCAGGCCGCGGCCGCCGCGCAAGCGTCCGGCGATTTCCATGGAGGCGCATACCGTGAACACCGTGAGCAGGGTGGGCACGGCTACCAGCACCGTCAGCACCATTTGCACCGACTTGAAGCCCGTGGCGTGCTCGGGGTCCATGAATAGATGGTGCAAGCCCACCGGAAGCCCGTAGATCAGGAACGCCACGAAGCTAATCCGCGCCATCAGGTCGCTGTAAAGGCGTCCACCCGCCAACTGTGGCGCCATGGTGTAAAAGGCAATGTAGGCGGGAATCAGCCAGAAATAGACAATGGCGTGGAGCGTCCAGGAGAACAGGGTGCGGGTCAGGCCCACGTCCACGGCCTGAGTCCAGCCGAAGGCGGCCGGGATAACGATGAAGAGAAGCTCGGCGGCCACGCCGACGGTGGTCCACAGCCAGAGCACCGCATTGGCGGTGGTCGCGAACATCGCCAGCGGAACGGCCTGGCCGGGGTTGTCGCGCTTCCAGCCCGCCATGGCCACCAGCATCAGGGCGCACCAGATCCAGGATCCGACCACGACCATGACCAGGCCGACGTAGAACCACGGGGTCGCGGTCAGCGGCGGGTAGAATGTGAATAAGACCGTAGCGCGGCCGGAGAACACCGTCGCGACGACCAGGAGTGCCCCGACGATCCCCAACGTGAAACCCGTCCAGGCAAGCCGGGGAAAGGGTAGGGGGCGGGACAGCGCGGTTTCGGCAACGAAATAGCCGAAGCCCATGATGAAGAACGTCGTGAGGACGTAGCCCATGGCCGAACCGTGCGCCGTCACCGACATGAAGTAGTTTTCAGACGAGGCCAGCGGCGCGGCAAAAGGGCTGCGAACCCACATTTGCCAGAGGCCAAGGACGATAGCGGCGCCAAAGGCGGCGAACGCGAGCCACAAATGCGCCAGGATCAGACGGCTATTCCGGAGCACAGGTCGCTCTCCCATTTGCATCGGGTTTGAAATCGGCCTTCGCCACGACCCTGACATGCGCCAACATCTGGCTATGCCCGAGGCCGCAGAATTCGTGGCAGGGCATCAGCATGTCGCCGGTATCCTGGAAGCGCGTGCGAACGCGGCTGACATAGCCCGGGACGACCATGGAGTTAACGTTGGTGCCTAGAATCATGACCCCGTGGATGACATCCGGGCTGGCGATGCGGAAGGTCACCGGCGTGTCCTGAGGCACGACGACGCATGCGGGTTGAAATGCGAATTGAGCTGTAACGATACGTGCCACCACCTCGCCGCCCGACTCTACCTTCGTTCCAAGATTGGCTTCGACAAATTCGCCGGCCACATGGAGCGTCGCAGGATCGACGGTTTCCAGGCTGTTGCTGGGTGGAGTGATATGTGCGCCTAGGGATGCGTAAACGATCGCCGCCAACAGCGTGGCGCTGGCGGTGATCATGGCGGTCGCCCAGCGGCGTTCGCTCCGTGCGACCGAATGTTCGTCGATAGCCATGATTAGCCCACCGGCCCCCGTGCCAGGAACACAAAGACGTAAATCAGTAGCCAAGCCGCGATCAGCAGGGCTACCGCGGTGCCGGCCAAGGCCAGGGCTCCGCTGGGGACAGCTTGTAGGGCCGGGTTTGACGAGAGATCCCCGTCCCCGGAAGAATCGACACGGTCATGCATGCTGAAGTTCCTATAGCGTCGGCGAAGAGAAATGCCGCAACCCGGGGCTAGAGCCCTAGGCGGTAGCGAGAGGCATCAAGTGATGCTTGAGGTGGTTGAAAACTTCCGTCTCGCTTAAGCCGATCCAATCTCCGGCAATTTCCAGGATTACGGCTTTATGTGCGGCTGGGCTTATGGTGTGGCGGATATCGCCCAGCGTCACAGCCGGCGCAACTAGGATAAGATCCGCGAAGAGGCCGCGATCGCAGGCAGTGTTGAGCACATGCGCGATTTTGCGGGCGAACACCTCTTTACGATGGCGTTGTGCGCCGCCATGAGTGTCAGATTCCAGATCCTGAACCACGGTATCGAGGCCTTGGATGGCGTCCGATGGCACGGGGCTCAGGCGGAAGGGACGAAAGTGAATGTGGTAAATCCTGGTGCTGACGCTATCAGCCACAACTAACCAGACAGCGCGATCGCGGTCAAAAATCATGGGGGAGCTCCTGAAGAGTGCAAGTCTAGAGGCGCAGAGGTTTCTTGGCGTTGATTGGGATCAATCGCCCGGGGCCGTCAACGCCGTCCATTCTTCGATGGGTGGCGTCGTCAAGAGGTTTTGATTGTGGCCTCCTCGGAGTCCGGGGCAATCCGGTGGCGACTTCATACCCACTATCGGTCTCGATATGGCTACTTGCGGGAAATCCCCGAACGATCCGTGAGGCCAGTTCCTTTGGAGACGCGGCGCAACCTGCTGGGCCCGGATCTCGCCCGCGAAGCCAAATCGGGAACCTTATAGGCCGACCTGTTTCTAGTGAGCGACCAGCACGCCGATGTCGCACTTGTCGAGGATCGCCTGCGTCACACCGCCAAACACCACTTCACGCAAGGGCGAGCGGCGGTAAGCTCCCATGACCATGAGATCGGCGCCGACCCGTTGTGCGGCGGCCAGCAGCGCCGCCGAAACCGATGTTTTCGGGTGGTCCAAGCAGAGCGCGTCGGCCTGAATTCCATGCCATGCCAGTTGACGGATGAAATCCGCGAGGCTGGGCGCTGGCGAAGTTTCCTCGACACTCGCGACGACCACACGTTGTGCCCGCTTTAGTAAGGGCAGGGCGGCACTGACTGCGCGCGCCGCCTCCGCGCAATCCTTCCAGCACACCAGGATTGTATCGGGAGGCGGAAGGGGGCGATTGTCGGGAACAATGATCACCGGGCGGCCGCATCCGAGCACAAGGACTTCCAGTAGATCACGGGGTACGCCGTCGCCGACATGGGGCCGGGCCGCGACCACCAGATCGCGGCAGCGGCTTCTTGCCATGAGCCTGGTCTGTGCATGGTCGGTATCTTCCACCCAGGCGGCGCTCATTTCGCCGCCTTGCCCCGGGGTGTCCGCGCGGCGAATCCGTTCGACGGTGCACAAGCTCTCGAAGTGACTGCGCGCCAGGGCCGTCCGGGTTTCGGCCTGGGATTGAAGGGTGGCGAGCAGCTCCCGCAAGCCACCGCCCATCGCAAAGCCGGCGCCAGGGGTGGAAACAGCGGCTTCCCCGGCTGAAATATTGACGTGGTAGAAGTCGAGGTGAGCTGCGAAGCGCCGCCCAAGGGTTACGGCGCTTGAAAAAACCGTGGTGTCGCTGCCGCCGCCGCCGAAGGGGACCAGGATGCTCTTAATCACCGCAATCACTCCCTAATGCAAAGTATCGGCACGCAAGCAGCTCTGCATCGGCGCCTGCGCGGCCACTTAATCGACCTCGACCCGCGGCGCGGCGAAGTCCCGCTGATGCGGTTCCTCCCGGCTCCGGTTAAACATCGGTCCCTCCGGCGGCTGTCTTGGCGGCAGATTGGGGTTGTGGCCGAGCAGTGGCGTTGATTCCGATCAACTGGAAAGGTGGCCTCGATCAAGGCGGTACAGGGATGTGACCTCGGGAGGGGCGGCCTTCGGAGCGTGCGGAAATGATCAGGACATGGCGGACGAATGCCGCGCGCTGCCGCCGCGTGCGCCAGGAGTGCCGCCGGTCTCTATCGCCGCAGCTTCAGAGCCGCGCCCGCAATTGGTTGCATCCCGAACCTTGAACGGCCCTGACAGACGCCGCGTCGCGATTTGCGAAGAGTATTGTTGACGCGCGCAAGCAAAGCCGCCGCGAACGATGGCTCAAACCGATAGACAGTTTCGGTAGCAAAAGCCTTTGACGTGGTGGGATGCAGCCGAAGGTTTATCTGATGATCGTCGCACTCGCCGTTCTCGGGATGCGGCGGCGCCAGAGACCGCGCCAGGGTCACGGGTCAATTCAGAGGTCGAATACATCGTTGCGCCCGCTTCCGCGCAACCATCCAACCAATTGTTATTACTGCATAAAATCAAAGAACTGCGGTTTATACGTACGCGTATCTCACAAATTTCGGCCTGCGGCGCCGCTTTCTACAACCAGTCTAGCGCAACGCCAACAGAGGGTTCCAATGCTCCAAACCAGCACACCGGCTCCGGCCCGCCAAGCTCCGCTAAGAGTGTGGTCGCCGCGTTCCGCAAACGCCGCCCGGCGGGCCGCCGGCCTCCCCGCTGGATCGGGCGTCGAGATCTCCGTTAAGCGCGGCGGCATGATTTTCGATGAGGGCGACGACGCGCTCTACATCTTTAAGCTGATCTCCGGCAGCGTACGCCTTGCGCGCGTGATGGAGGAAGGATACCGGCAGATTTGCGACTTCATTCTGCCGGGCAATCTCCTGGGGTTCGCTGCCGACGACATACACGAGTTCTCGGCACAGGCCATCGAGGACTGCGTACTAATCCGTTACCGGCGCTGTGACATGGCGGCCCTGATCAATGAAGGCGGCACGTTCGCGCGGGATTTGCATGAAATGACGGCAAGCGGCCTATTCGGCGCATACGAACACATGCTGCGCCTGCGCCAACGTTCGGCGAAGGAGCGCATTCTTTGGTTCCTGAAGGCCATGAGCCGCCGCTCATCCACGCCCGATGTGCTGCACTTGCCGATGAGTCGCTGCGATATCGCTGATTACCTCGGCATGGCGCATGAGACCGTCAGCCGTGTGTTCACTCAGCTCAAAAGGAGCGAAATCATCGCCGAAGCCTCCGTGAATCACATAAGGATTCTGAAACCGGCCGCCCTCAGTCACGCGTGAGGCCGGGCATGTCACAGACAAGATCCGAGTACGAGACTGGAATGAACGTCGTCTACGAGCCGCAATCCCGGAGAGTGGTCGTGAATTTCAGGGGGCGCGTTCAGGTTCTCCCCGACTCCTACGATAGCGAATATGAAGCGGTGACGGCGGGCGAGCTTCACTGTCGGGATCTCGGGTGGCGGCCGCACGACGGCAAGGGGCACCAAAGCCAGCTGCATTCACCTTGGGGGAGGTAGGGCACGCGATGTTGAAGCACATTCTTGTTCCGGTATCCGGTGAAGCCAGCGGAGCCGCCGCCGCTCTTTGCGCACTCAACCTGGGCCAAAAGCTGAAGGCGCATGTGACCGCCGGATATGCCGCAGTGCCGCCGCGGGTGTTCACGTCCGCAATCGAAGGTGACGTTGCTGCATGGGATGAGCGGTTCTATCAATCCCTGCAGGATATTCGCGATGGCCGCCGCAAGTCCGCCCGGCGCGACTTCGACATCGCAGTTGCGCATACCAAGGTGCCTATTGCTACTCGGCCACTCTGTGCTCAAGCCTCGACCGAGTGGCTCGACGGCGCGCGCGACGACAGCGACCCGGTGGGCGAGCTAGGGCCCTTGGCGGACCTTGTCGTGTTGCCGGTACCCGGAAATCGCCGCAACAGCGACTGGGACTTGGTGGAAAATGTGTTGTTCGCGGCGCGGCGCCCCGCCCTGGTGATCCCTCAAGCGTGCGGGGAAGTCAGCTTTGCCAAACCTCTGATTGCCTGGAACGGCAGTATCCAGGCAGCCAATGCGGCGCGGGCTGCGCTGGATCTTCTCGATGACCGCAGCCAGATTGTCGTCCTTCAAGTGGGCGACCTGTGCGCGGGTGGGATTTCCGCCGCACGCCTCGCCGACAACCTGGGTTGGCATTGCTTCGAATCCAGGACGCTCAACGTTGACGACGTCCCCCACCAGACCGGCGCCATCATTCTCGACCAAGCCAGGCTTTTGGGTGCGACGGTGATCATACTGGGCGCCTACGGCCACAGTCGCACACGCGAACTGATTCTGGGCGGCGTCACGGATTTTCTATTGAGGCAATCCACCCTGCCATTGCTGCTGGTCCACTAGGTGGGGGAGTGGGGTAAGGCGATCTCGCCCGTATGCCGGCGTCCCTCAACGGCGGCGCAGGACATACCAATGAATGCCGAGCCCTCGTGGATGAGGTGGAGTACGTGATCGAAGCGCCCGGAGAGGATGACGACGAAGGCGTCGTCAGGTTTGGCAAGCGCCGCCCCATACCGGGTGAATATCCGACAATCACGGAGCGTGATTGTGCCGCGCGCGGTCCGCGTGGGGTTTCTGCCGGGGATTGGCACGCGGGGGCGGATGGCAGTGCCACCGATTGACGATGCGGCCGAGCACTCTCCGGCCGCCGGTCCGACCAACCACCCCGTGGGCAAGATCAAGCCGCCGCTGTGGAATGGCCTGGTCTTCACCGCCATCCTGCTCGGCAGCATCGCCCTTGCGATCCGGCAGGCCTATCCCGGTATCGCCGTACTGGCGGTTCTGACCGTGTTGGCGCTGGTCGCCGTGTTTCACTTCGCTCTGGGCGCGACCGATTTCTTTGGGATGATTTTCGCCAATTCGGTGGGAGTCTACACCTGCCTGTATATCGTGTTTCTGTCCACGAACTTCCCGAGGGCGGAACCGGCAGGCCAGCAAATTGGCTACCTTCTGCCGCTGGTGGGATTCGCGGCCGGCGTTCTGACGGGACGCCGGCAACTCCACCCGTTAGTGGCGCATATCCCACGTCACCGAGCGACGGCGTTCAAAGGGGCGACCCTGTGGGTGGGGCCGCTCGCCATCGTCGCCATCGTTAGCAGCTTTTTGCGCATCCCCTCATGGACCCCGCCTTCGCAGGATCTGGCGTTGGTTGCGTCCATGACGGTCGTGGGGGTGATCGGATTTGGCGCCAGCCGCCGGATCTCCGTGTTCTTGATCGAAACGGGAGCCGTCTTTCGGGCGTTCTTCGCTAACGCCGTAAACCTGATGCAGCCGGCCTTCGCGCTGCTGACCTGCTATTCCCTGGTCATAATCCTATTTGGGGCCGCCTATACGATCTTCGACCAGATGTCGGTCGCGCCCAACTTCGCGATCCTGGGCGCTGCCATGCCGATGACGTTCCCAGAGGGGCTCTACTTGTCGGTCGCGACCCTGACCATGGTGGGTTACGGCGACATCACGCCAATCTCGGGGGTGGCGCGTCTTTTTGTCTCCATCGAACTCATATGTGGCGTGGTGCTGCTGCTCTTCGGCGTCGAAGCAATGCTCCAGCGCGGTACGCACTCAAACAAGCGGGGGCCTGATCACGATCAACGCAGCCAACCCTGACAGCCCGTAGCTTGACACTCCGACAATCAAAGGGAAGTCGATCATGTCCAAAGGTGAATTAATCTATCTGTTGATGGTTCTGTCCGCGATGGTGACCTTTGCCGCGGTCATCGGATTTATTTCGGTTTGGAGCCGCCAGACTCCCAAATCTTAAAGCCGGCTCGTCGGTCCTCTTGCGGGATGGAGGGCTCTGTCTAGAATGCGAGGCCTTACAGCTTCGCATTCGGGCAGCCCAGCCCCGTCAGAGGACCGAGTGAAGGAAACGCTTCAGCGAATCGAGGCATCCAACCGGGAGCAAGCGGAACGCCTGCGGTGCATCCTGGAAACGGTGACCGATGCTATCGTGGTGATGGGCCAGGACGGTCTCATCCAATCCTTCAACTCCGCGGCTGAAAGGCAGTTCGGCTATTCCGCGGCCGAAGCCGTGGGGAGAAACATCAGTATCCTCATGCCGTCACCCTACCGAGAAGGGCATGACGCCTATATTCACCGGTACCTGGCGACCGGGCAGAAACGCATCATCGGGATTGGGCGTGAGGTGACGGGCCAGCGCAAAGATGGCTCGACATTTCCAATGTACCTGTCCGTGGGCGAGGGCAAGCTGGAAGGTGTCAGCATCTTCGTCGGCATCATCCACGACATCACCGATCAGCGCGCCGCCGCCTCGCGGTTGAGCGAGTTGCAGGCGGAACTCCTGCAAGTGTCCCGATTGAGCGGGATGGGCCAAATGGCTTCCGCCCTCGCGCACGAGATCAACCAGCCGCTGACCGCCATCGCCACCTACATGAAGGCCATTCGCCGCATGCTGGACGCCGGGAATCCGGACGCCATCGATCGGGCCCGCGCCGCGTTGACCAGCGCCCAGGAGCAGGCCCTTAGGGCCGGCGAGATCATCCGCCGCCTGCGCGAGTTCGTAGCGAGGGGCGATACCGAAAAGGATATTGTCGATACCACCACTCTCGTCACCGAGGCTCTCGCGCTTGCGAAAATGTCAAACAAGCTGGAGCGGACGCGCGTGAGGCTGGAGTTGGAAAGCCCTTCACAGGCGATCATCGCCGATAAAGTGCAGATCCAGCAGGTGCTGCTCAATCTGGTGCGCAATGCGCTCGAAGCGACCGGGGGTGCAGGTTCGCTTACCATCTCCGCGCATACTGTTGGTGACTTGGTCGAATTCGCTGTGGCCGATGACGGCCCAGGACTCTCGGAAGAGATTAAAAAGCGTTTGTTCGAAGCATTCGTGACCACGAAGAAAGACGGAATGGGCGTGGGCTTGTCGATCTGCAGGACCATCATTGAGGCCCATGGGGGCAAGCTGTGGGCCGAATCCAATGCTGGCAAGGGAACGGTCTTCCGGTTCACCTTGGCCCGTGCAATGCATGAGGAAGAAGGCAATGGCTGACCAGATCGTCCATCTTATCGATGATGACGACGGGGTGCGCGAGGCCCTGACGCTGTTGCTGACGGAGTCCGGCTTTACGGTCCGGAGTTATAAATCGGGCGTGGATTTTCTCGCCGCGCCGCGGGCGCAAGAGCCGGGCTGCATTGTCAGTGATATCCGTATGCCGGGATTGGACGGTTTGGAGCTTCAGTCCAGCCTTCGTGCGGCCGGAAGCAACGCGCCCATCATCTTCATCACGGGCCATGGCGATGTTCCGATGGCCGTGCAAGCGTTACGCGCCGGGGCTCTCGATTTCATCGAAAAGCCGTTCGACGACGATCATCTCCTGGCCTCGATCAAGCGCGCGTTGGAAGCCAGCCTGCGAATAAGCGTCAAGGACGCCGCGCGTCAGGACATCGAGCAGCGCATGGCGACCTTGACGCCGCGTGAACAGGAAGTGCTGGAATGCTTGATGGCCGGCAGAGCCAACAAGATAATTGCCTTCGACCTGAACATGAGCATGCGGACGGTGGAAGTCCACCGCGCGCGCATAATGCAGAAGATGAAAGCCGGCAGCCTCTCGGAGCTCGTCCGCCTAGTGATGAGCGTCAAGCCAGAGGATGATGCGACGCCGCGGTGAGCCGTTAGGCCGCCTGGAACATGAGGGGTGCCCGGTGGATTTTCCCGGCGCCCATCTTTGCGCATCTTGCGGGTGAGGGCGCCGGCGGTCGTCTCGAGGATTTGTGTAAGGGCGTCGCAGCTCATGCCGGCAACACGGCGGCCAGAGCTTCAACCGGCGTTGATTGCGGCCGACCTTTAAGAGCAAACCCGGCGCCGTGGGGCCGGCGCCGGGTTATACGCGAACGGGGGGCGTTCGCTCTGCAAACTGCTCGGGCGGGATTGAGTACGTCCCGAACAGCCAGGCAATGCTAGGCCCGTCACGAGCGCTCGCGTTGATCCGGATCAATCCAGCCGGGGACTATCTCGCATCGGGTAACGCGACCTGTGGCACGACGCAGAACAGGAGAGAATCAATCGCCATTCCCATGTTCTGCATTCCCATGTGCCGCATCGCGTTACTTCGTAGCGTGATCAACTGCCCAGTAACCTGACCGGCGCGGCTAGGGCTGTTTCGTTACACCCTCCGGCGCATTGTGATCGTGCTCGTGCTCCGGCGCCGGGCGAATGTTCGCCGGGGAAGGAGAGGCGGGCGACAGGGTGGCCGGAACGCCCCGCAAAGCCTCAATGTTATAGATGCCGTAGGGCTTAGCCAGGGATTCGCTCATGTAGAAATCCGGCTGGAAGGCAATGTTCTTCCACATATAGAAACTTGGCCGTTCGACGCCGTCGTACTCGACCGTCAGCATCGAGCCGCCGTGCTCCTGGCCATTGTTGGTTGTGTGGTGGTCGATATGATCATGGGTCGCCCACAGGCCAGGATTATTCATGTGAACAATCACATCGTAGCGCTCGCCGGGTTGCATGCCGATGGTGTCGGCGACGTAGGGATGTTCGAGCGCTGCGCCGTCCTTGTGGGTCACCAGCAGATCGTGGCCGTGCAGGTGGAAGGCGACCGGAATGGTGGCGGCGTAGAGACGAAGGCGCAGCACGTCGCCGGTCTTGACCCGGATCGGCTGGTTCAGTGGCATCGATTTGCCATTGATCGAGAAATATTCGAGCGCCTCCCCGGGCTTCATGCCTTCACCCAAAGTCTGCGAGACCCGCTTGTTCCAGCCTGAGAACATCAGGACGGCCTGCTTGGTGACCTCGCGCTCCACCTTGCTCGGCTTTTTCGGATCGACAATCAGCGGCCCGAACATGCCGCGGAGGCCGAGATGTTCGGCGACATTGGTATGGCAGTGATACCAAAGGCTGCCGGCCTTATCGGCGACGAAGCGGTACGTCTGATTCTCTCCCGGAAGGATATTTTTCTGGGTAACGTTGGGTACGCCGTCATTATCCCAACTCTTGGTCTGGTAGACTCCGTGCCAATGCACGGTATGCGCCTGGTCGGTCTGGTTGTGCACGAGCACCTCGACGGTATCGCCTTCTTTGACGTGCAGGAGCGGCCCAGGAACTTGGCCGTTAAAAGCCCATACCTTCGTCTTGAACCCAGGGGCGACCGTGAGTTCGGCTTCCTGGATGCTCATCTCGAACTTGCGCAGTTCGGCGTGGGCGGGTGTCGCGGCGACCAATAGCGCCAGCGCGGCGGCTCGTAAGTGATTGTAAATCATTGATTTCCCTCAAAAGCATCACAGGTGGTCGACCACCTGTTTAAGCCGTGTTGGGGCGTTCTGGCCATTTGAGGGAACTACCTACGTGTATTCCACAAGTGGTGGACGGGGCGGCGCCCTGCCACGATTGACCATCATTGGTCAGGTTCGAGTTACAGCCGTGTCTGCTTTCCGTTTCATCGCGCCCTTGTCGTTCGTTGTGTCGTTCGTTGTCGCCTTCGCCCAGCCGGGGGCTGCGGCTGATCCCGTGCGCGGCGCGCTCCTCTACAAAGAGTGCGCGGGCTGTCATGCGCCGCAGCGCACGCTAATGGGGCCGCCGCATTGCGGCGTGGTCGGACGCAAGGCCGCGTCGATTGACGGCTTTGCTTACTCCGATACGTTACGCGCCGCGGGCTTTGTGTGGGATGACAAGCACCTGCACGAATTTCTCACGTTCCCCATCATGTACATGCCCGGCACCAAGATGGGCTTCGCGGGCATGTTCGATGAGAACGATCGCGACGATGTCATCGCTTTCTTGAAGAAGGAGCGGTCACCGGACTCGCCGGCGTGCCAGCCTGGCGCCGATCCGGCGCCCCCGCCCGGAACCAATACCGGTGAAATCGGCGCCGACGGCAATGCTTCGGCTCAGCTGCCGGCCGTGAAGGTCCAGAATTAGATCGAGCGATCGGGGATCCGGCAGTTGCGCGATCGCAAGGCCGGAATGACGCATATGGTGGTCGGCGCGATCGGCTGTCTTGAAGATTGCGATGATGACTGCCACGCATCGACCTAATTCTCCCCACCAGGCGCGTGGTTGTTGTAGCGACGAGTCTACGGCCACGGCTACCGGGGCTGCGGTGCAGGATCCGGTATGCGGAATGTTGGTGGAACCCGCAGCGGCCAGATACGCCGCCGAACATGGCGGCCGAAGCTATTTATTCTGCTCGGACGGGTGCCGCGCCAAGTTCGCGGCAGCGCCGGAGAAGTACCTGGCGCCGGGCGCTGCTGCGCCGGTCGTGGCAGGCGCAATTTACACCTGCCCCATGCATCCGGAAATTCGCCAACCGGGCCCCGGCAGCTGCCCGATTTGCGGTATGGCTTTAGAGCCCGTCGTGACGGCCGCCGAGGATGGGCCTAACCCGGAACTGACAGATCTCGCGCGGCGCTTCTGGATCGCGCTCGGCTTAAGCGTCCCCGTGGTGATGCTGGAGATGGGCGGGCATTTGACCGGCCTAGGCCATCTGGTTGCGCCCAGACTTTCGGTGTGGATTCAGTTCTTCTTGGCGACGCCGGTAGTGTTTTGGGCGGGTGCGCCATTCTTCGCCCGCGGCTGGCGTTCCCTCGTTTCCCGTAAGCTGAATATGTTCACTTTGATCGCCATGGGCACCGGGGTCGCCTGGGTCTACAGCGCCGGTGTCACTCTGGCGCCAGGGTGGATCCCGGAGAGCGCGGGTGGTGCGGTGTATTTCGAGGCGGCAGCGGTCATCACCGTGCTCGTTCTGCTGGGGCAGGTTCTGGAACTCAAGGCGCGCGATCGTACCTCCGGCGCCATCAAGGCCTTGCTGGCGCTGGCGCCCAAGGTCGCGCGGCGGATCACGGCCGTCGGCGAGGAGGAGATCGCCCTCGAAGCGGTGCGCCTGGGCGACCGCTTGCGCGTGCGGCCCGGTGATAAGATTCCGGTCGACGGCAGGGTGCTTGAGGGACATTCCTCGCTGGATGAGAGCTTGGTTACGGGAGAATCCATGCCGGTCCCCAAAGCCGCCGGGGATGCGGTCATCGGTGGGACCATCAACCAGACCGGCATGTTGATCATCACCGCGGAGAAGATCGGCTACGACACCGTACTCGCACGAATCGTCGCCATGGTCGCGGAAGCCGGCCGCAGCCGCGCACCCGTGCAGCGCCTGGTCGATCAGATATCGGCCTGGTTTGTGCCGATGGTTATCCTGGCGGCCGTCGCCGCGTTCATAGTCTGGATGGCGTTCGGGTCCGAACCGCGGTTTGCGCATGGCTTGGTGGCGGCGGTATCGGTGCTGATTATCGCCTGCCCCTGCGCCCTCGGTCTGGCCACGCCCATGTCGGTAATGGTGGGCGTCGGCCGTGGCGCCGAGATGGGGGTGTTGATCCGCAATGCCGAGGCGCTGGAGCGCATGGAGAAGGTGGACACCATCGTGGTCGACAAGACCGGGACGCTCACGGAAGGTCGGCCGGCTGTGACGGCGATCTTCCCGGCGCCCGGCGTGGCCGTGGACGAACTCCTGCGGTTCGCCGCGGGCGTGGAACAGGCGAGCGAGCATCCCTTGGCGCAGGCAATCCTGCGCACGGCGCGCAGCCGCGGATTCACCATCCCGCCGGTGACCGATTTCGACTCGCCCGCGGGGAGAGGCGCCACCGGCACGGTCGAGGAACGGCGTGTGGCGCTCGGTGACGAGACCTTTGTTACGGATCTTGGCTTCAACGTGAGCGCGTTGCAGACCATCGCTGAGACCGCGCGCCGCGACGGAGCCACCGCGATTTATGTCGCGGTCGCCGGCCTCGGCGCGGGTGTGCTGGCGATTGCCGACCCCATAAAGACCACCACCCCGGCCGCGATTGCGGCTCTGAAGCAGCAAGGGTTGCGTGTGCTGATGCTCACGGGCGACCACGCGACCACCGCGCGAGCGGTTGCCAAGCGTCTCGGCATCTCGGACGTCGAGGCCAAAGTTTTGCCGGCGGATAAAAGCAGGATTGTAACGCGTTTGCGCGCCGAAGGCCGGGTGGTCGCGATGGCGGGAGACGGCGTCAATGACGCGCCAGCGCTCATGGCGGCCGATGTCGGCATCGCCATGGGCACCGGCTCCGATGTCGCTCTCGAAAGTGCGAATGTGGCGTTGGTGAAGGGCGACCTAATGGGCATTATTCGCGCGCGCCGCCTGTCGCGCGCGGCGATGAAAAATATCCGCCAGAACCTGTTCTTTGCTTTTGTCTACAATGCCGTCGGTGTGCCGGTGGCGGCGGGCGTGCTGTACCCGACGTTTGGCATCCTGCTATCCCCAATGATGTCGGCGGCGGCGATGGCGTTGTCATCGGTCAGCGTTATCGGTAACGCACTGCGCCTCCGGCGCGTCGCCTGAACGCCCAATATCTTGGCGGGCTCAGACCGCGCGTGCGTGACGTGCGGCGCTGGGCTGATAGTAGGCGTCAAAGCATGCCGCAACCACCCGCACCCAAGGACGGCCGTCGGCAGTCATCCTCAACACGCTGCCGTTCTCCCAATGGCATAGACCGTCGCGCAACAGCGGCTCCAGTGCCGCGGCCGCGCCTTCCGCGATGTCCGGCGGCACCACAACGGCATAGCGGCACATCAGGTCCATTATCAGCGCGCGTCGTCGCAAGTCTTCAACCGTCAATAGCCTGCCGCGGCTGGTGGCAAGCGCGCCGTTCGAAATCCGCTTCTTGTAGGTTTCGATGTCGGCGTCATTCTGCGCGTAGGCAGTGGATAACGCGCTGATGGCCGAGGCGCCAAATCCGAGGAGAACTTGGCTGGAGTCCGTGGTGTAGCCCTGGAAATTGCGGTTGAGCGCGTTTTGGACGGAGGCTTTTGTCAGGTCATCGGTCGGAGCAGCGAAATGATCAATGCCGATTTGGATAAATCCGCGCGCCTGGATCCGCGCCTGGGCAGCGGCGAAGAGACCATAGCGCTCTGCTGCGCTCGGTAGCGGATGGCGCTCAAGCAGCCTCTGATGCTTTTTCATCCACGGCACATGGGCATAGCCGAATAGCGCTATGCGCTGTGGCGCCAACTGCAAGGCGAGGTCGACTGTCTTTTCGATAGTCTCGGTCGTCTGGAGCGGGAGGCCGCACATCAAGTCCAGATTGATGCGGTCGATGCCGACCCGCCGTAGGGCGGTCACCGCGCGCTCCACCATGTGAAAAGGCTGAACGCGGTTGATGGCCTTCTGCACGTCGGCGTCGAAATCCTGCACTCCCAGGCTGACCCGGTTGATCCCCAGGTCAGCCAATTCCGAGGCCAGCTCATCGGTTATGGTGCGAGGGTCGGCCTCAAGAGCAATCTCCGCGTCCGCGTTCAGGTCAAAGGATTCCCTGATTGCGCGCATAATCCCGGCACGGCTCTTGCGAGGGCCCCAGGTCGGCGTACCGCCGCCAAAGTGGACGGTAGAAACTTTTTGCCGCCGGCCGAGGAGCCCCGAGACCATCGCGATCTCGTGGCAGACCGCGTCGCCATAAGCCGCCATGGCATCGATATCGCGCGCGACCTTCATGCTGCAGCCGCAATACCAGCAAAGCGACTGGCAAAACGGCAGGTGGACATAGAGCGACGCTTCGTCAGCGGGGATTGCCGCGATCTCGCGGGCGAAATCGCCTGGTCCAAAATGAGGTGTGAAGTGGGGCGCGGTCGGATAGCTGGTGTAACGCGGGACCGGGATGTCGTAAGTGCTCAGGAGATAGCTGGTTTTATCCACGGCTGGCGGGCCCCGTCTTTCAGGCGCCAGCATGTCGCGCGTAGGGCCGGGAAGCCTTGATTCAAATCACCACCAAAATTGACCTAGCCCCAGCAAATGTTGCGTGCGCGGATTTGGCGGCCAACGCGGCAAAAGAGAACGAGTCCCTGCTTTCAATCTCACCGCCAGGGAAAGCCAATATTTTCCCCTCAATTTCAGGGACTTAGGCCCATTGCGGCAATTCCCGGATGCCGAACGAACCCTCGGGCTCGGCTTTTGCGCCAGTGTCCGTAAAGCACCGCCGGTTTGACGCCTCCCTCGTGGGCTCGCCCTTGTTCCAGCCGGACGGCATCGTCATGGATTCCGACGGCGTCAAATGCCTCAGCAGCGCGTGGTTCTGCGCGGTGCCGCGCATCGGGCCCGGTCAGAAGGCGGAAGCCATCTCCAGGAACATCCCGTTCGTGGCAACCCGGCGCGTTGGGTGCCGCCGCGCCGGCGCCAATGTTCGACATCATTTGAGGCCCTTGGCCGTTTCTTCAGCCGCGGTGTACGGTTGAGCATCCGGTCGCGAGCGGGGGAAGTCGCGGCTGGGCAAGGTTTCTTGCTTCATCTGCAATCGGGGGCGCTTGTGAGAATGCGTGATGTTGCCGCGGCGGCTGCCGGCATGCTGTTCGCGGGCTTATCGGGTCAGGCGCTCGCCTTCCAGGTCGAAGAAGCCAGTATCGAAAGCATCCAGTCCGCCATCCAGAGCGGTGAGACCACCTGCCAGCAGGTAGTGCAGGCCTATATCGACCGCGCCAAGGCCTACAACGGCGTCTGCACGGCGTTGGTGACCAAGGACGGCAAGCCGGTGCCGAGCAAGCCCGGCACGGTGCGCGCGGGCGCGGCCCTGAAATTTCCCACCGCGACGGTGGCCGCGAGCAAGATCCTCCCGGACCTCGACAAATATAAGGGACTGCCGCTCGAGTATGGCCGCCTCGAGCCGACGGCGTCCGACCCCGCGGTGGTGCAGCAATTCGGCATGATCGCCGGGATGCCCGATGTGGGTCAGGTCAACGCGCTCAGCACCCTGAACATTCGCGGTGAGCGTTCGGTCACCTGTCAGGGCGCGTTCGACGCGGCCCCCGGTACGCCGCTGCCGGCCGGCGCCCCGGCTTCTTGCGAAAATTTCCGTCAGCAACCCGATGCGATCGAGCGCGCGGCGGCGCTCGACAAGCAGTACGGGCGCAAGCCCGATCTGAAGGCGATGCCGATGTACTGCGCCGTGTTCTCGTTCAAGGATGTCTACGACACCACCGACATGCGTACCACCGGTGGCGCCGACACCAATTACGCCACCGACGCGCCGCCCCAGGATGCCACTGTCGTCGCCGAACTGCGCGCCAAGGGCGCGATCATTTACGCCAAGGCGACCCTGGCGGAATACAACGCCGGCCCCAGCAATCCAGCCGGGCCCAACGCGGCGAAGGTCACACATCGCGCCATCGGCCTGAACTCGGCGCGCAGCACGTGGGGCGGGGCCACCTGCAATCCTTACGACACCGCGCGCGAGACGGGGGGTTCCAGTTCGGGGTCGGCGGTGTCGGTCGGCGCCAACCTTGCCACCTGCTCCATCTGCGAAGAGACCGGTGGCTCCTGCCGCCAGCCCGCCTGGCGCGCGGGTGTGGTCGCCATGGTGACGACAAAAGGCCTGATCCCCTACGGCGGCGCCATCGGCTCCGACCCGTACCTCGACCGCGCCGGCATCCAGTGCAAGAGCGTCAAGGACACGGCGGCGGTGCTGGACGCGATCAAGGATCCGGAGCGCGGTTACTTCGACCCGCGCGACATCTATACCGCGTTGCCCAAGGGAATGATCTCCAAACAACCCTACAGCACGTTTGTCGGCGTAAACGCCAACGCCAGGCAGGGGGCCAAGCCGCTCTCGGGCCTGCGCGTGGGCATTGTCCGTGAATACATGGTCAAGCACGCCAAGAACGACGAAGCCGTCAGCGACCTGGTCGACGCGGAAATCAAGAAAGTCCTGCGCGACCAATTGGGCGCCGAAATCGTGGAATCCCGCGACCCCAAGTACCAGGACGACCCGGACGTTCCCAACATGGTCTACACCTTCCAGCAGGCGCTCGCGGAGATCCTGCCGATCCATATGCCGGAATACTTCACCAGCCACGCCGGCGAGACCGGCGGCGCCGATGGCGGTGACGACGATGGCCCGAAGACATCCAAGGAGCTGCAGTTCGCCGTGCCAGGGTTTGATGTCGGCAGCCGCGACTACATTGCCAGGCTCGCGGAAGGCAAGGCGCCGATGTCGGATGAGCTCAACATCCGCAAGGTGACGGCGGCGCCGCAGATCCACAGTTTCGGATATCACATGGAGCAGTACCTGCTGCGCCGCGGGGACGCCCGCGTCAACGATTGGTACAGCCTCGTCGTCAACACCAAGGACTACACCGAGGCGCACGCGGTGTCGCTGAAGAACACCGCCAATAAGCTGGACATTTCGTCGCCCGGCATCACCCAACGCATGAAGATGCGGGAAGTGATGCGTATGGTGGTCGACAAGGTCATGCGCGAAAACAAGCTCGACGTCCTCGTCAACCCGACGATCACGCTGCCGCCGTCCCTGCAGGGTGGCGCCGGCCAACCGACGGCCAACAACCGTCCGACGGGTCGCTTCCCCACCAGCGCGGATTTGGGAATTCCCGAAATCACCGTTCCGGCCGGGTTCAACTCCGTCATCTATGAGCCGAAGTTCGAATTGAACGACAAGCAGGACAACTACCGGACGGTCGCCAACAACACCGAGCGCACGGCGATGAAAAACCCGATGCCCTACAACATCTCGTTCTGGGCGGGCGCGGGTGAGGAGCCGATGGTGATCGCGGTTGCCTCGATCTACGAACAGGCCACAAAACACCGCATGGCGCCACCGGGGTTCGGCCCGGTGAAGAAGAAGTAGCGAGGGGTTCTTGGCCGTGGGGTCGCACCGACCCTGCGGCCATTTCATTTTGTAGCCATGCCGCATATTTCGCCGACGGAGCCACCGAAGGAGCGACTTCCCTTCAGCCCGGCCTTTCTCGCGGTCATGTTCGCGGTTCTGTTGCTGATCATGTCGGCGAGTTTCTTCGGCGAGCGGCAAACCAGCCTGACGTCCGATCTCGCGCTCGATACCAAATCGCGCGCGCTCGAAACCACCGAAATCCTTTCGGCCTTGCAGGACGCCGAGCTCGGCCAACGCGGCTATCTGCTCACCGATGATGAAGAATATCTCGAGCCATATCGGTCGAGCCTGTCGAAGCTGGAGCGGCTGGCGTCATATCTGAACGACATGCGCCAGAACGATCCCGCGTTGGCGGAAGATATCGACGAACTCCAGACCCTCATGGCCGAACGTCTGGAGTTGCTGCGCAGCACGCTGGAATTGGCGGACAGCGGTCAGAAGGAGGAGGCGCTCGCGATCGTGAAGCGCGGTCGCGGGAAGGCGGTCATGGACGAAATCCGCGCCTCCATCGCCGAGATCAACACGACCCACAATCTTCTGCTCGAACAGCAGATAGAGCGGCGCAACAATATCACCACCGCCGTGCGTTTCACGGAGCTGGCGGGTCTCCTGTTTCTGCTGATTGTCGGAATCATCGTCTTCCGCCAGGCCAAATTCGTCCTGGGGGCGCAGCAGCAGGCGCGGGCGGCCGCCGATGCCGCCAACCGGGCGAAGTCCGCGTTCCTCGCCACCATGAGCCACGAGTTGCGCACGCCCATGACCGGCATCATGGGCATGTGCGATCTGCTGCTGACCGGCCAGCAATCCGCCGAAGATCGCCAGATCACGCGTATGCTGGCGATGAGCGCGCAGACGCTGCTGAAATTGCTGAACGATATTCTCGATTTCTCGAAGGTCGAAGCCGGGCGGCTCACGCTCGAACACGCCGACTTCGGCCTTGCGCAAATTCTCGAAGACGCGAAGTCCATGTTCGATCAGGTCGCCAGCCAGAAGGGTATCGTGCTTGTCATCGATGCCACGCCCGCCACGCCGGACGTTTTCAAGGGCGATCCCAAGAGAATTCAGCAAATCCTGTTCAACCTTCTCAGCAATGCGATCAAGTTCACGTCGCAAGGCCAGGTGACGGTACGCCGGATCCAGGCGGCGGCATCCGGCGGCGGCATATCGGTGACGATTGAGGTGGAGGATACCGGCGTCGGCATCTCGGAGGAGGCGATCGGCAGGCTGTTCCGGGAGTTCGAACAGGAAGACGCCTCCACCACGCGCCAGTTCGGCGGCACCGGCCTTGGTCTCAGCATTTCCCGGCGCTTGGCCGAGGCGATGGGCGGAACGATCGGCGTCGAGAGCAAGAAGGGCGCGGGTTCGAAATTCTCGCTCCGGCTCGTCCTGGAGGAGGGCGATCCGCGCGCTATCGCCGGCCGCACGGAGGACGGGGTTCGCATGGCCGGCGACCTCCTGCGCGGCACGCAGCTCAACATTCTGGTGGCCGAGGACACGCCGACAACCCAGCACCTGATCGTCACCATGCTGGGCCGGTGGGGTCACAAGGTACGCGCGGTCGCCAACGGCCTGGAGGCCGTGGCCGCCGCGGATGAAGCGGCCTGGGACATCATCCTTATGGACATGCAGATGCCGCTGATGGACGGGCCGCAGGCCGTTGCCGCCATCCGTGCCGGAAGCGGGCCTTCCGCGCGCGCGCCGATCATTGCCTTGACCGCCGACGCCATCACGGAAAATCACCCGCGCTATCTCGCGGCGGGGAGCACGGTGGTCGCGACCAAGCCGATCGATTGGAAGATGCTGGCGGAACAGATCGTGAGCCTGGTTCCGGCGCACAAGGTTGGGGAATTGCGGCGGCCCGCGCCCGCCGCCCCGCTCTCAGCTGGAGCAGCCGATCCAAATCTCGACCGTGCGATGCTCGAGGAGCTGCGCGAGATGCTGGGTGGCGAAACCCTGGCGGGGCTGCTGTCGACCACCGTTGAATCTCTCTTCGCCAACGTCCAGGAGTTGAGGGTCGCGGCCGAGCGGGGCGACCCAACCGAGGTCAGGCGCGTCGCTCATAAAATCGCCGGCGCCGCATCCCAGTGCGGCGCAGTGCTCGTGGCCGCGACGGCGCGAAAGCTCGAAGCCGAAATGGTGGGCACGAAAGATATTTCGCCGGATCTCGAGGCCTTGGCGCGCGATTTGGCCGGCGCGCGGCGCGCGATTGAGTGCTATATCGCCGACCTGAATTTGACGACCATCATCGGGGCCGCCCAATGACCACGCCTCATTCATCTCCCGCCGTACGCCTGGAAGAGCTTCATATCCTTCTCGTCGACGACGACTCTTCGTTTCTCGATTTCGTCGAGGCGATATTGAAGGCGTTCGGTGTGCGTAAAATCACGCGTGCGTCCAGTGGGCTGGAGGTTTATCAGTTCTTCCGGGGCCAACCCGCGGTCGTGGATTGCATCGTCAGCGATTTCTCCATGGCGGAAGGCAACGGACTCCAGCTTCTCCAAGCCATGCGCACCGGAAATGTTCCCAACGTCAGGCCCGATGTCCCATTCGTGCTTCTGACGATGTCGGGGGACGAGGCGACCGTCCGTGCCGCCATGCAGCTCGACGTCAGCAGCTATCTGGTCAAGCCGGTGACGCCGGTAAAAATCAAAGAGGCGATTGTGAAAGCCCGCACGCGGTCCTTCAGCCTCGACGTGGAGCGTTATAAGCGCCTTGCGATTCCGGTAAGCTGATCGCTCGTGTCTCAGGCTTCCGCCGTGAGAACAAACGTTGGCACGGCCTGTGCGGTGCGCGGCGGCGCGGCCAGATATCCGGCAGGCTGGACGTGGCCACGGATGCCAAGGCTCACGGTCGTGCCCGCAGTATCCGGCTCGGAGAGCGTCTGCGCATAGGCGTGAAGGTTTCGGAATTGACCTCACTAGGTCTTCCAGTAAATCATGACGCCTCGCCGATTCGGGATCCGCGCTGAATGCCTTACAGAATCTTCGCTTACCTATCGCCGCGCGCCCTCGGCGATTCAATCACGTTCGCCTGGTTCGTGAGTTCGGTCGCCGAGATGTTCGATGACTCCGAACTGGTCGTCTATTACCGCGATGATCGCCCTTACAAGCCCGGCATTATCGCTTGCATCCGCAACACAAGGCGGGTGCTGAACCCCACCAACGCAGCGGGGATGTTCCCCATTGAGGTTTTCGATACCGCATCGGGTGGCCCCAATGTTCCGCCAGACCTCCAGTCGGTTAGGGGGGCGCATCTGATCTTGACTCACACGATGTTCAACGAGGGCATGCTCAACTCCATACCTCTCGCCACTCTCGCACCGCCACCGGAAACGGTCGGGCCCAGCAACCAGTCGCTGTTGGACCTGGGGCTGGACCCCGGGCGCTGGATCGCCACGGTCTACTGGAAGGAGGCGGCCTACAAATTCCGCCCCGATGAACCGTGGCGGTCGCCCGACCCGGCGCCCTATATCGCCGCCATACGTCACATTATCGAGGATCTCGGTGGGCAGGTGGTCAAGCTGGGGCATCCGACTCCGACCGTGTTGCCAAAGCTTAAGGGACTGGTCGATCTAGCGCAGGTTCCCAATTCTCATTGGCTGCAATTGTATGCCGTATGGGTTTCGCGGTTTATATTGGGCAATCCATCCGGGCCCACCAGCTACGGTCCGGCATTCAACGTTCCCACGGTCATTACCGATCAGCGCAGATCCGACGGCGTGTATCGGTCGCACGACTATAGCGTCACCCAAAAGTGCTTTCTCGATGGAAAGCCGTATCAGGGATATGACGCTTTCGCCGCCGGCCTGTTGCAGCATTGGGGGACAGATCCTCGGGACTATGCCGCTAATACCGCCGAAGAGCTCTGTGCGGCGGCCGACGAGATGTACACCAGTACAGCGGATTGCCCGGCATGGCGCGTGCACCAGCCGCTTGCGGCGCCGGCCCAAAGACCGAATAAATTGTCCCTGCCTATTCCCTCCCTTTCGCGCCCTGAACTCTTCATACCCCCCAGCCGGCGGCGGAGCCTGGGGATTCCGACCCGGTAGACACCGGTGCTAGGCCGCCATCAGCCCGATCGTACCGTCGCAGATCAGCTTCAGGCCGACGCCGGCCATGGTCGCGTAGATGATCTTGTAAAAGCGCTCGACCGAGACGCGGCGCACCAGCCAGACGCCGAGCCAGGTCGCGAGCGCCGCCAGCGGCAACAGCACCATCGAGGTGGCCAGATTCTCGCGGGTGAACAGGCCGAGGGCGAGGAACGGCGGGATCTTGATCCAGTTCACGGCGGCGAAGAAAAACACGCCGGTGCCGACGAATACATCCCGCGGCAGGCGCTGGGGCAGCACATAGACCTGGAACGGCGGCGCACCGGCGTTGGCGATCATGCTGACGAAGCCCGCGACACCGCCCCAGAACACACCCAGTACCGGATGGCCTTGTGACGGCGGCGCTTCGGCCTTGCGCGCGTGCAGAAGGTGCCGCGCGGCGAACACCACCGCGATCACGCCGACGGCGAATTCGATGGCGGCGTCGGACACATGGGCCGCGAACACGTAACCCAGCGCGATCCCGACACAGGCGCCGGGGATCATGATCGCCAGGTTGCGGCGGTCGAAGGTGTGCCGGTAGAACCACACACTGATGGCGTCCTGCACGATCAGCAGCGGCAGCATGATCGATGCCGCCCGGATCGGCGACATCACCAGGGCAAGCAGCGGCATCGCCAATACGCCGACGCCCGCGAACCCGCCCTTGGCGAGGCCCACCAGGATCACGGCGGGAATCGCCGCGAGATAGAAGATCGGATCGTCGATGGGCATGGGAATGACTGGTGGGACGGGAAGGGTGTTCTAGCGCTTCACGCTCTCGGGTAAACCCCTCTTCACATCATCCGTCACGCGCGCGATGACGCCGGCCCAGTCGTTGATTCCGGCTTGGCGATAGAGTTTCGCGGTAGGGTACCACGGGCTGTCACTGCGTTCCGTCAGCCAGCGCCAGTCGCCGATGTAGGACAACAAAATCCACACCGGCAAAGCCAGCGCCCCGGCCAGGTGGGCGACGGCGGTATCGACGCTGATCACCAGGTCCATTTCGCGGGCGATGGCCGCCGTGTCGGCGAAATCGGTGATCTCCGCGCCGAAATCGTGGATCGTCGGGTTGGCGGCAAGCCAGGCGCTGTCCTCGCGCCGGTAGTTCTGTTGCAGGCTGACCAGGGTCGCACCGCAATCGCGCAGCGGCGCCAGCGTTTCGGGCGCGATGGACCGGTGCAACTCGCCCCAGTGCCGCGCGCCGGCGACCCAGTTGAGGCCGATACGCGGCCGAGACAGGTTCGCCAGGCGGTCGCGCCAGTGCGCGGCCACATGGGGTGGCACCTTGAGATAGGGGACGGCCGCCGGAATGGTGTCGGGGCTGGTCCGGAAAGCCAATGGCAGGCTGGCGAGCGGACAGTGGAAATCGGTCTCCGGCAACGGCTCGCCCTGGGTGCGGATCTCGGAGACGCCTTTGAGGCCGGCCATCAGCCTGGTGAGTTCGCGCGGTACTTCCAAAACCACTTTGGCCCCGCGTTCCGCCACCATCGGCACATAGCGGCAGAAGTGTATGCAATCGCCGAAGCCTTGCTCGCCGTGGATCAGGATGGATTTGCCGGCGATCATTTCATCGCCCAGCCAGAGATGGCTGGCGAAGGCGCGCGCGGTTTCCGGCCTGACCCGCCAGCGCCATTCGTATTTTTCCCAGCCCTTTGGCATGTCGCCCATGCGCAACCGGCACAGGCTCTCGGACCAATGGGCTTCCGCGAAATCCGGGTTCAGCGCCTGGGCGCGCGCGAACATCGGCAGGGCCTCGGGAAGGCGGCCCACCCGCACCAGGGCGTTGGCGCGGTTGACGTGGTTCAGCGCGTTGGCGGGGCTTAGGCTCATGGCGCGATCGTAGCTCTCCAGCGCCTCCGCCGGCCGGTCGAGTTGGAACAGCGCGGTGCCGCGGTTGTTCCAGGCATCGGCGTGACCGGGCTTCAGGGCCAGGGCGCGATCCGAGGCGGTGAGCGACTCTTCCAGCCGGTTCACCGCGAACAGCACCTTGCCCAGGCTCATCCAGGCTTCGGCGGAATTGGGTTCCAGGGCGAGCGTGCGTTGGTAAGCGGCGATGGCGTCGTCGTAGCGGCCCAGTTTTTCGTTGGCGAAACCAAGATTGTATTGGACGTGCTTGTCGTCAGGCGCCAGGGCCAGCGATTGCGTGAAAGCGGCCACGGCTTCTGCCAGTTTTCCCTGCTGTCCATAGAGCAGGCCAAGCGTGGCGTGGAGCGCGGCGTCGTTGGGCGTGATCGCGAGGGCGCGCCGGTAGCTCGCCGCGGCCAACTCCGGGCGCCCCATGCGCTCGAAGCCGGCGCCACGCGTGTTGTGATAGGCCGCGATGGCACTCTCGATGGCGATGGCTTTGTCGGCCATGGCCACGGCGATGTCATAGCGGTCACGCGCAAGGCCGTTCAGGGCGAGGCCGTGCCAGCTTTCATGATGGCGTTCATCGCGTGCCAGGATCTCCCGGTAAAGCCGGTCGCTTTCCGCGAGATTCCGGTCGGCGCGGGCCGCGGCGGCGCGCGCGAGCAATTGTGGGGTGTTGTCGGTCACGGAACGACCCTAGGGGATTATGCGAAACAGCGACAAGGCTTATGTTCCATGCCATGAGCAAGCCCCCGGCTATTCCCTATGTCCATAAGGTCATGGCATCCCCGGTCGGCCGGTTGACGTTGATCGGCAACGATGACGGCCTGGCGGCGGTGCTGTGGCCCAATGACAAGCCGGGGCGCGTGCGCCTGACGTCCGCGCGCGAAGACGGCGGCCATCCGGTGCTTCGGGAAGCCGCAAAGCAGCTTGCGGAGTATTTCGCGGGCAAGCGGCGGGTGTTCAAGCTCAAGCTGAACATGCAGGGGACCGTTTTTCAGAAGAGAGTCTGGAACGCCTTGCTCACGATTCCCTTTGGCGAAACCCGTAGCTATGCCGAAATTGCCCGTGCCATCGGCCGTCCCACGGCGTCACGCGCGGTAGGCGCCGCGAACGGCCGCAACCCGGTCTCGATCGTCGCCCCGTGCCATCGTGTTGTGGGCACGAACGGCGCATTGACCGGCTTTGCCGGCGGACTTGCCGCGAAGGCCCGCCTCCTCAAGCTCGAGCGCGGATGAAATAGGCGGCCACGACAATCGCGAAGGCCAGCAGGCTCAGGAACAATTGGCTGGCGAGGCTGGGAGTCAGCGCCATGGCGACGAGCACGCTGACGATGGCGGCGATGGCGGCATAGCTCGCCCAGGGGAACAGCCACATCTTGACCTGCAGGAGGTGGGGCTCGGTTTGCTCCAGCCTGCGGCGGTTCCTGATCTGGGCGAAGGCGATGAACAGGTAGATGAACAGCATCACCGCGCCCGAGGCGTTGATCAGGAAAGCGAACACCACCTGCGGCGAGATCACCGAGGCGATCACGCCGAGATAGCCGAAGACAGTGCCGAGCAGGATCGAACGCGCGGGAACACGCCGGGCGTTGAGCGTCACCAGCGCCTTGGGTGCGTCGCCCTGGGACGCGAGGGTGAACAAGGTGCGCGAGGTGACGTAAATGCCGGAATTCAGGCAGGACAACACCGCGGTCAGCACCAGGAAGTTCATCATCATGGCGGCGCCCGGAATGCCGACGACCTCCAGGGCCGCGACGAATGGCGACTGGCCAGGCACGATCTTGTTCCACGGCACGATGCAGACGATGAGGAAGATGGACAGCAGGTAGAACAGGGTGACGCGCACCATCAATTGCGTGGTCATGCGCGCCACCACCTTGCCCGGATTTTCCGCTTCCGCCGCGGCGATGGTGGCGGCCTCGGCGCCGCTCAAGGAGAAGATAACGGTGGTCACGCCCGCGAACACCGCGCCCCAACCGAGGGGTGCGAAGCCACCGTGGGCCGTGACATTGGCGAAGGCGCCGCCCTCGATGGGTGCGTTCACCAGATAGGCTGCGCCCGTGAAGATGAAGGCGATGATCGCCGCGACCTTGATGGAGGCGAACCAGAATTCGAACTCGCCGTAGGTGCGCGCGGACCACAGGTTGGTGGCGGTCATCGCTACCATGAGCACCAGGCCCGATTGCCAGACCGGAATGCCGATCATGGGTTCGAGCACGCTGCCGGCGGCGATGGCTTCCACCGCCACCACCACGACCCAGTAGAACCAATAAAGCCAGCCGGTGACAAATCCGGCCCAGGAACCGAGGCCGACGCGGGCGTATTCCGTGAACCCGCCAAGGCCGGGGTAGGCCACCGCCATCTCGCCGAGCATGCGCATGACCAGCAGGATCATGGTTCCAGCCATGACATAGCTGGCCAGGATGCCCGGGCCGATGGTGGCGATGCCGGCGCTACTGCCGACGAACAGGCCTGCGCCGATGATGCCGCCCAGGGCGATCATCGCGATATGCCGGGGTTTCAGGGACCGGACTAGTTCCGGCGTCTGCTCCACGGCAACGGCTTCAGACATGTCATCGACCCCCGGATTGAACCTGTCCCCGCCGGGATCATACAATAAACTTACGGGAAATAACCGCCAGCAGCAGGCCGCAAGACCGCAACCGGGCGAAGGATGCGGCGGCCGGCATGACCACGGTTTTCGGCGGCGGCGCCGGCGGCGGTGGCCTTCGCTTCGCCCATGCCGGGCGCGATCCTGCCTTTGCGGCTCGAGAACCACGGCGCGTATTTGACGGGCGGCCTGTTTAATGCGCGACCTGGAGCGTTTCGCATTTGCCGTATTCGCGGCGCGTGAGACTAAGTTGCGCTTCCACAAGCCTTCTTCCGGAGCTTAGGCCTGGACATACTGCGCTGCTTGTGCGGCAATAGCGGCATACTCCGGACGAGAGGGCTCCATGAAGGGCGACAAGCTGGTTATCAAGCACCTCAACGCCGCGCTCAAGAATGAGCTGACGGCGATCAACCAGTACTTTCTGCATTCCCGGATGCTGAAGGATTGGGGCATCAGCCGCCTCGCCGAATATGAATACAAGGAATCCATCGACGAGATGAAACACGCCGACATGCTGATCGCGCGCATCCTGTTTCTGGAAGGCCTGCCCAATCTGCAAGACCTCGGCAAGCTGATGATTGGCGAGAACGTGAAGGAGATCCTCAGCTGCGATCTCGAGCTGGAGCGCCTGGCGATGCCGCCCTTGCGCGCGGCGATCGCGCACTGCGAGAAGGTCGCGGACTACGTCAGCCGCGAACTGTTCGAGGACATCCTCGAATCAGAGGAAGAACACGTTGATTTCCTCGAAACCCAGCTCGACATGATCGAGCGGGTGGGTCTTCCGAACTACATCCAGATGCAGAGCAAGCCCGGCGAGAGCTAGGCGTTCTCAGCCAAACTACTCCGCCGCTTCCGCAGGGATGTTGGCGCTGAGTCGCGCCTGCTTGTTAATCAGCTCGCGCGCCATGGGCACGCAACGGCCGCAGCAGACCTCGGCGCCGAGGGAGCGATATGCGCTCGCGACCGTGCGGTGACCTTGATCGCTGGCGCGGCGGATGTCGCTGTCGGTCAGCCCATTGCACAAACACACGTACATCGTCGTCGCCGGTCCCGGCCAAAAGCCGCTCTCCATGGAGCGAACGCCTCAGATAACCATATTGTGCGAGTCATTCGCAATCGCATAATTTATGAAGTAATTACAATGAGTTAATTCATTGTCTTTGTAGACGCCGCGCGCTCAAAAGCAAACCGCCCGGGCAGCGGGGCTGCCCGGGCGGTCACTTCGCGGTCTTTAGACGTGGGTCTTAGAACTTCACGCTGGCCTCAAGCCCGACGGTGCGCGGCGGGTTCAAGTTGCCATAGGCGCCGAGGATCGCGTTGTTGGCGTTCGAGCGGCGATAAACGTGAGCTTCGTTGAACAGGTTACGGCTCCAGAGCGAGATCTTCAGCTCCTGGCCGAGGCTGTTCAGCTGGATGCCGGCCAGCGCGATGTTGGCGTTGACCGTGAATCCGGAGTCGGTCAGCACGTTCTCGCTCTGGAAGCTGTACATCGGGTCGGAGTAGTTGGCGTCGATGTGGAAGCGCAGCACGCCGGAGTCGGTGATGTCGACCGGCACTTCATAGTCGATGAAGCCCGACACCGCGTTCTCCGGCGTGAACACCACGAACACCTGCGTCAACGGATTGCCCGGCAGTTGCGGGTTCGGCGTCAGCGGGATGTTGGTGTAGGTGTAGGCGTAGGAGCCACCGAGGGTCAGGCCGGTGATCGGGCGCGTCGTCAGATCCACTTCGAGACCGCGGATCTTGGAGGTGCCCGGCGCGTTGGCCGTGTCTTCGGTATGCAGGTTGAAGGTCGGGTTGGCGATATTCGTGCCCGGCAGGGTCGCATTGGTGTCGACGTGGTCGAAGTCGATCTGCGTGCCTTTGCGGGGCATGATGTAGCCGGCCACGTTCAGGCGGACACGGCGGTCGAACAGGTCGGTCTTGGCGCCGATTTCGTAGGCGTTGACGGTTTCGGGGCCGAAGGCCGCGAAGTTGCTCGAACGGGCGTTGGCGCCGCCGGCGCGATAGCCGGTCGAGTAGGTGGCGTAGACGTTGATGTCGTCGGTCAAATCATAGGCGATCGTCGCCTTCGGGTCGAAGCGGCTCTTGTCGAAGTTGAACGGATAGTTCGTCTTCACGCCCGACACCGTATAGAGGTTGCCGGTCCGCTTATCCTTGGTGATGCGGCCGCCGAGGGTGACGTGCAGATCGTCGGTCGCGTGCCAGGTGGTGTTGGCGAAAGCGGCGTAGGAATGGGCGTTCGCCCAGCTGGCGCGCTGCAGGAAGCGGTAGCCATAGGCCCAGCCGTTGTTGCCGGAGGTGATGGCGCCATTCACGACCGGGCTCGCCACCGTGTAGTTGGCGCCGGTGGCGTCCCACTGCAGCGGGTTCGGGGTCGCCGCCGATTCCCAGGCGCGTTCGGTGAAGTAGTAAAGGCCGGCCGCGTAATCGACGCTATCGATCGAGCCGACAGCCTGGAACTCCTGGCTGAACTGGGTCTGGTGTAGGTCCGAAAGGCTGTAGCGGCCGAACCGGCCGTTGGGAACGAAGGCGGCGCGGTGGGCGGTGGCCGAGCCGTCCCACTGGGCGGTGGTCACGCTGCGCCAGGCGGTCATCGAACGCAGTTCGATCCAATCGGCGGCATTGTACTTCGCGGTGATCGAGGAGCCGTCGGTTTCGTCGGTGCTGGGCTGCTGCGGAATGCCTACTTCGGCGACCTTCTGGCGGGTATGGCCGAACACTTTGACCAGCGGCGACAGCGGCGCGATGCAGGTCGGGCAAGCGGTGGTGGTGCCCGGCGTGACCAGCGTGGTGCCGTTATAGGCGCCGACGACGCGGCCCAGCGGGTTGTAGTCGATCAGCTGGCTGAAGAACGGGGTGTTCTCGTCCTTCGACGCATCGTGTGTGAACAGGATCGACAGGTCGTCGGTCGGATCCCACTTGCCGCTGATGCGGCCGCCGACGCGGTGGTAGTAGCCCCAGCCGTATTCGCCCGGCAGCGGGTTGTAGACGGTGGCCTTCTGGTGCTGGATCACGCCGTCGAGCTTGACCGCGAATTTGCCGAACGCCGGCAGGTCGAGGTGCAGCTGGCTGTCATAGGCGCCGTAGTTGCCGTAGCTGGCGCTGACCCGGCCGCCGAATTCGCCGCTCGGGCCCTTGGTGACGATGCTGACCGCGCCGCCTTCGGTGTTGCGGCCGAACAGCGTGCCCTGCGGGCCACGCAGCACTTCGATGCGTTCGACGTCGAACAGCGCGGCGTTCAGGCCCTGCTGGCGGCCGAGGTAGATGCCGTCGATATAGACGCCGACGCCCTGGTCACGGGCGGTCTGGTTGGCGTCGAAGGGAACGATGCCGCGGATGCCGACGGTCAGCGCCGACTGGCGGGCTTCGAAGGTGGCAACGCGCAGTGAAGGCATGCCGTCGGCGAGGTTGAGCAGGCTCTGCACATGGCGGTCCTGCAGGGCGGTGGGGCTCATCACCGAGATCGCGATCGGGGTTTCCTGCAGGTTGGTTTCCTGCTTGGTCGCGGTGACGACGATTTCCTCGATTCCGCCGGCCGGTGCCGCGGATGCGGCGGCCGCAGCGGTCTGGTCCGCCGCGCAGGCCTGGCTCTGCGTGAAAGTGGTGAGTGCAATCGGCGCGCTAGCGACAAGCAGGAGCTTCTTCAGCTGCTTATGGATCATTTTACCCCCTGGGGATTGATGCTTTGGACCGCAGTGCAGCTTGTGAAAGGCCGCGGCTGCGTCGGGGGCAACTGATAGTGGCTATCGGCTACAGATCGGCGTCAGTTAGGTTTCAGCTCCATGACAACGCACGCACTGAGCGGCTTCTCCTCGGCTCGTTGCAGGCCGGACACAGGGAGTGGTCACGATGCGGCAGAGACCGCGTGCGGAGGTTTTCCCGGGCGTCGCGTCGCGAATCGCAGGAAGCGGGAAGCGCGCGGTCTAAATCAGAAGTGCCGCGAATTATGACAGTGACGATGAAGGTGCTGTTGGGGCACGCGCTATAAATGCTTGAAGCGGCGCGATTTCGATTCTGAAAATGTCATAATTGATTCATATAACGCACATAATAGTTTCATTGTTAATCCGCACCATGAAGCGCATCATCACTCCCACAAGTTTTCCAACTGGGAGGTTCTCGATGAAGACGTTTGTGCTGACCTGCGCTCTGGCCGCCGCGCTGAGCGCTCCCGCGCTTGCCGCCGAAGGCGTGGCCTATGACGCGATGACCAAGGGCCAGTGGGGCCAGGCCGAAACCTTGCTCCGCCAGGCGCTGGCGCAGAACCCGAACGATCCCAGCCGGCTGCTCAATCTGGCTTTCGTCCTGCAGAACCAGGGCAAGCAGACGGAAGCGGCCGGGATCTACCAGCAGGTTCTCAAGCTCAACCAGAACCCGCTCGTGGCGGTGGACGATCCTTATGTCCTGTCGCACCCGGAGCGCGCCAAGCAGGTCGCCCGGAAGGGCATGGCCGCGATCGAAAAAGACAGCGCCAAGCGCTAACCGCGCCGTTCCCGAAAAGCCCGGGGTCTTCGGATCCCGGGCTTTTTTATTGTGCTTAGTCGAAGAACGGCAGGAACGCGGCGTTGAACTTGAGCCGCGCTGCGTCGCCGCAGCGGTCGATGTCGTCCTCGCAGCCCTGGAACACCTCGCGCTGGCGCAGCGAGAACTGATCGAGGGTGAACCCGAACCGCTCCAGCGCCGCCGGCATCAGCATCACCGCGTCGAGCGGGCGTTCCATATGTCCGGCTGGGCCGGCGCAGGTGAAGTTGATGCAGCGCAGGTCGTAGTCCGCCAGGAAACGCGGCAGGCCTTCGGGCAGGAACCGCGCGGTGAACTCGGGATGATGGTCGCCGAAGGCGACGACCCCAGCCTTGCGCCCGCGCGCGGCGACCTTACCGAGGAAGTCCTGATAGGCGCGGTCGCTGTCCTCGAAGCGCCCGAGGTAATCGGAGAGCGGATCCTTCACGTCGTGCGGACCGTGCTGGTTGATGGTCAGCATGACCGCGACGAACGGGCCGGGATTCAGGGCCTTGAGCTTGTCCAGCATCGCCTGATAGAGCCGGGAATCGGGCGATTTCCAGTTCCAGCCGTTGCTCACGCCCAGGGATACCGGATCGTAGAACTCGTCGGCGCCGATCGAAGCATAGAACGGCTGCGCGTTGATGAACGACCCGGGCACCGGATAGAACACCATGACGCGGTAGCCCAGCTTCTTGAGCTCGGTGAAAATCGAACGTTTGATGCGGCCGGGCAGCTGCTGGAACACGTACAGCCCGTCGCTGCCGAATTCCTGCGGGCGCATCTGGATCGCGACCGAGAATTCCGTGCGCCATGTGCCGCCGGCAAAGGTGTGCACACGGAACGCGCCGCCCATGTCGCTGTCCTTGGCGAACAGGGCCTTGGGCGCGTAACCGGGGCGCAGGCGCGCCGGATTGAAGGTCGATTCCTGCAGCACCAGGAACAGGTCGGGAAGTCCGCCTGCGGGCGCACCGAATCCCGAATCGGCGACCGGCGCCGGCGCCGGCGCCGGCGTTTCCGCCACTTGCAGGCTCGGCGGCGGTACCTGGGTGGAGCGCAGCAACGTCACCAGGGTCGGGTCGCTGTTGGCGGGATCCCACATATCGACGCTTTGGCGCCCGGTGAACAGCGTCGCCATGCCATAGATCGCCACCGCGGTCATCCCGACCGCGGCGGCCCGCTCGAACCCGGTGAAGGGGCCGCGGCCGCGCAGGAGCGCACGCAGATAAAGCACGGTCAGGACCGCGAACAGCACCAGGCCCGAAGCGATGCGCCAGTCGTTGTAGGCCAGCATCAGGACGTTGGAGCGCAGGAACAGGTGGTCGTAGGCCACCAGCGGCATGCCGACCAGGCGGAACTTGACCACGCTGACCAGCAGCAGAAGGAGCGCGGGCAGTAGCGACAAAGCTAGGAGTGTCAGCGGCCGTTTACCGCGCCCGCAGCCCAGCAGCAGGAACGGGAACGCGAGCAGGCAGACGTTGGGGTCGCGGAAGACAAGGGAGTAGGTGACGGCGGCGCTGATCGCGAAGACCGCAACGGCACGCCCGGCGTCCAATGTGCGCGCCGGGCCCACCGGGCTTGTCAGCACGAATATCTCCACACGAAAGCCGGCGGGATGTTCAGGAATTCGAGCCCGGCCATCTCGCTGTTCGGGAAAATCCCGGCGAGGGGATCGTGCGGAAAATAAGTGTAGGTGACCAGTTCACGGATCATGCCCGCCTTGTGCGCGCGGACGATGGCGCCGCGCAGGCGGTCGAACTGCGGATTGTTGACGCTCGGGATGCTGCTCACCACCACCGTCGGCGTGCTCAATTGGGTCAGCACGGGGATCGCGCAGCTGTCGAGGATGGTGCGGTCGGGGAATGCGGCGCGCAGGGCATGGAAGCGCTTCTCATCCCGTTCGATGCTGACGGTGGACGCAGGCAGCACACGCGTGACGGAACCATAGCCCGCGCCCAGCTCCACGACCGGTAGCGACGTGTCGGCGATGGCGTTCTTCATGCGGCGCGCGAGCCACTGCGAGGACTCGCACACGGCGCCGATGCTGGCGGCGGAGGCGATGAGAGAGGAAAGTTCCGCGATCTGCCTGCCGGAACGGCCAACGCCGGCGCGCAACATCGCGAGTGCTCCCGAATAACTCACAGCCAGACTCCTCCCCGAGAAATTTCATGTTAGCGCAACGGATCAGTCATGTAACCGTCATCGCGTGGCTAATCAATTGCAAATCAAAGGCTTAATTGTGGCAGCGACTCGGGCCTCCGGGGTGTCCGTCCGGGCGTTTCGCGCGGCCCGCCAGGGCTCGCAAGAGCGGCTTCCGGGCGGTTTGGGGGGGTCTGTTTGGCCCCTGGGCGGGGGGAGGGAACCAGCTATAGTGACCGCCTCAACGTTAAATTGAGGAGGGAACATTCATGCGTGCCGTGCGGCTTTCCGCTTTTGTCATGCTTGCTGCCTTGTCGGCGGCCCCAGCCTTCGCCCCGTCGGCCTTTGCCCAGGCCGCCCCCGCGGCCCCTGCTGCCGCCGCCGACCCTGTAACCGCCGGATCCCGCGCCGTCATGCAGGAGCGCAAGCTTCCGCCCGACGAGCAGGCGGATTCCGACGGCCTGCGCGCCCTGGCGAAAATGACCCCGGCCCTGCCCATGGAGAAGGTGCTGATCAAGGTCGACGCACCCTTCGCCATCTCGCCGGTTTCGGCCATGGCCCAGGATAAGGCCGGCAACATCTATCTCTTCCACCGCCCCGAAGACCGCAACATCGACCCGGTGGTGGTGCTGGACCCGAAGGGCAAATACATCCGCTCGTTCGGCAAGGGCATCTTCACCATCCCGCACGGCATCCGCATCGACCCGCAAGGCAACGTGTGGACCATCGACGCCAACAAATCGATGATCGTGAAATTCTCGCCGGACGGTAAGAAACTGCTGCAGATCGACGTCGGCGATATCCCCGATGCGACCCGCCCGTTCTGCGGCGCCACCGACGTGACTTTCGCCCCCAACGGCCACATTTATGCGTCCGACGGTTACTGCAACGGCCGCTACATCGAGTATGACGCCGCCGGCAAGAAAGTCCGTCAGTGGGGCTCGAAGGGCAAAGGCGACGGCGAGTTCAACCTGGTCCACGACATTTCGCTGTCCGCCGATAACATCCTGTATGTCGCCGACCGCGAAAGCGGCCGCGTGCAGTGGTTCGACACCGAAGGCAAGTTCCTCGGCAAAAAGCACTTCGGCGGACAGCTGTTCAGCGCCGCGGTGGGACCGGACGGCATGATCTATGTCGGCACCCACGCCAAGGGCATCGGCTATGACAAGGACAGCTTCATCTTCAAGTTCAACCCGAAGACCGGCCAGGTGCTCGGCAAGCTGGAAGCCTTCGCCCACCAGATGACGATCGGCGCCGACGGCACGGTGCTGCCCGGCCCGGTGACGGTGAAGGTCAGCTCCGATCCGGGCGACTACATCATGGTGTTCCGCACCAAGAAGTAGTCTTCAAGAAATAGTCCGGGAGTATTTGAACCGGCCGGTGCGAATAACGCACCGGCCGTTTTTATTTCGTGGCGTAGGCGGCGAAGCCCGCCAGGTATTCGCGCAAGGCCTCGCGGGTCTTGTCGTCGACCAGCGCGCCCGAAGCATCGAACACCGATCCCGCGCGCGACACCATCAAGCGTCCGTCGCTCCACAGGTGCGCGCCGAGAGTCCGCAGCACCGGGAGCCAGGCATTTTGACTTAGGATGGTGCCGAAGCCGCCCGGCGATGCGCCGATCACCGCCACCGGCTTGCCGCCGAATACCCGGGCGATATCGGCGGGCGGCCGCGACAACCAATCGATGGCGTTCTTGAACACACCCGGGATCGAATTGTTGTACTCGGGCGTGACCAGCAGCAACCCGTCGGCGCTGGCGATGGCGTCCTTGAGCGCCAGCACTGCGGCCGGGAGGCCGTGCGCGGCATCCTCATCGCCGTCATAGAGCGGAATGCCGTGGATAGTGTGTGCCGCCAGCGTGGCACCTTCCGGCATCAGCCCGACGGCTGCGCGCAGCAGGGATGTGTTGAACGAGCCTTTGCGCAGGCTGCCCGAAATTCCGACGATATTGACCATGTTTCCGCTCCTCGTTCCCGCGGCATGGTATCACACCGGTAAATTTCCCTTCCTCCAATTCCCGTTCCTATGCCTTGACGCCTCCGCCGCCGGGGCCGAAGGTTGAGCGCGTCGTCGCCAAAAGGGGCCCGCCATGATCCTTGGTATGTCGTTGCCGGTCTTCACCGCGTTTCATGTGATCATCAGCCTGGCAGCCCTGGTCGCGGGTTTCCCGCTGGTCGCGGGGTTCCTCAAGAGCCGGGACTATAAGTATGTCACCTCGTCGTTCCTGGCCCTGACCACCGCCACCAGTGTCACGGGCTTCCTGTTTCCCGCGACGCAGCTGCTGCCGTCGCATATCACCGGGATCGTCTCGTTGTTGGTTCTCGCGGTGGCGGGCGCCGCCATGGGCTTTTTCGAATGCCGCGGTTTCTGGCGTAAGGTTTACGTCGTGGGGGCCATCATCGCGTTCTACCTGAACGCCTTCGCGGCGGTGGTGCAGGCGTTCCTCAAGGTGCCGGCCTTGAACGCGCTCGCGCCCACGGGGACGGAGCCGCCGTTCCTGGTGGCCCAGGTGGCGGTGCTGATCGCCTTCGTGGCCGTGGGGGTCGTGGCCGTGAAGCGCATCCACCCCATCGCTCCCGGCGTGGCCTGAGACCGGCAGGCCGCTAGCCGCGAACCGTTCGTCGATCGCTTCTCTGAGGCGGCGGAAGCGGCGGTTGCGCTCCAGCCGCCGGGGGTGGTATCGCCCTGGAGAGAGACCGAAAAGACCGAGGATCATGACCTCCGACGACCGCCCGACCATCCTGTGCGTCACCAGCGAGCAATTCAATCGCGACGTGGAAGCGCTGCGGCTGCACGGGACGCGCTACAAATACGAGTTCATATCCAACAAATTCCTGACCGACACGCAGCGGGCCTGGGTGCCAGAGAAACTTCAGATCCAGGGTTTCTATGTCAACGAACACGGTCCCGACGTCGATGAGGCCTGGGCCAAGTCGAAAGCCCTGGGGTACGAAGCCATCGCCTTCCACCGCATGCAGGGCGCCAATGTCGTCGGCGTGATGTGCGGCAACTTCGACTACTGGCAGGAAGAAGGCCTGAGACTCGCCTGCCAGAAAATGGACCTGCCGTACCTGGTGCTGATGCGCGAACACGATCTCACCAATATCCGGCGCCACAACGCCGATATCAGCTGGGGTAAGATGGAGCGCATCCCGGCGTTCACCGGAATGGCGACGGCCGGTCCGATGACCACGGATCTCATGGCTGAATGCGGCTGGTTCGACATGACCAAGATCCGCAATACCGGATGGCCGCGCCATGACGTGTGGCGACGGCCGGTAAGCCCGGTGACCGAACGCCCGCCAGTGGTGTTCATGTCGTACCTCAAGGGTTATGGCGCCACCCAGCATTTCCTCGACGTGCTTCTGCCGCTGGCGTCCGAACTGCAGGACGAGTTCCCCGGCACGCCGATGGTCCTCAAGGCGAAACACTGGCAAGAGCAGGAGCAGCTTCAGGAATACGTGACCCGGCAAAAGCTCAACATCACGGTCATGGACGTGCTGAACCTGCCGTCCCTGGTCGCCACGGCGCGCGCGGTGGTCGGCCTCAATTCCGCGGTCCTGTTCGAATGCCTGCTGGCGCCCGTGCCCATCCTCATTCCGCGATGGGGCGAGGCGGGAACGGTGTCACCCGACGTGCAGGCGCCGTCGCCGGCAGATTCGGCCCTGCGCGGCCACATGCGGTTCGTGGAGAGCCGCGAGGAGATGAAGCAAACGCTCACGCACCTGATCACGGCGGATGCCCCCCCGGTATTGAACATGGATGAGCGGCTCGACCTGTTCGGGCGCTACTTCACCTATACGCGCGACCGCACCTGCGTGGAGCGCGTGGAAGACTTCATCGACGAATTCGTGGGCACGAAGCGCTAGCGGCCAAGCGTGGTCGCGGCCAGTTGCTTGCGGAAGGCGCGGTCGCGCTTCAGGTGCCACTCCCGGCTCATGGCGGCGCCGCGGCCGGCATGCTTCTCGGCGTAGAGCAGGAACCATATCCGCCCGCGCGTCGATTTGGCGCCGCTGCCGTTGTTGTGGGCGGTCAGGCGTTTGTCGAGGTCGTCGGTCCAGCCGACATAGGTGCGGCAGGTTTTTCCCGCGAAACTGCCCAGCACATAAACGAAGGCGCTCATGTATCCAGGAGGCGCCGCACCTTGCGCCGGAAGCGCCCGGCGCTCGCCGGCGTCAGGCTGGAGAACCAGCCGGCCAGGCCGCCGTCGCGCGCGATCAGGTATTTGTGGAAGTTCCACAGCGGCCGTGCGAGCAGTCCGCCTTCCTGCGCCAGCCAGCGGAACAAAGGATCGGCGTCTCGGCCACGCACGTGATGCTTTGCGGCCATGGGAAAGTCGATGCCATAGTTGTGCTGGCAGAAGGCGGCGATGCTGTCGGCGTCGTCTTGCTCCTGTTCGCCGAAGTCGTTGCAGGGCACGCCGATCACCACCAGACCCCGGTCCTTGTACTCCCGCCACAGCGCCTCGAGGCCGGCGTATTGGGGCGTAAGCGCGCAGGCCGAGGCGGTGTTGACGATCACCAAAGGCCTTCCGCGCCAGGCGGCCAGCGGCATGGGCTTGCCGGACAAGGTCGTCAGTTCGAAATCGTAGGCGGTGGTCATCGCGGTGTTTTATACGGCGTTCATGATGGTGTCTGCCGACCAATAGGGGAAAAGAACGGGCCTTGTCGTCCGATCCCGCCGGCGCGTTGCCGGAGAGAAAGTCCGGGATGTGCCGGGCCCTCGCCAGGCAATCGCGGACGACGAAGAGGCGGCGCTTAGTTCAGTGCCTCGACTTTCACCGCCACCGTCAGGGTGTGCCCGCCGCCGCCGGTGATCAGGCCGCGCAAGGGCGTCACGTCGGTGAAATCCCGCCCATAGGCGACCGCGATATGCTCCTCGGCCACCATCAACGCATTGGTTGGGTCGAACTCCAGCCAGCCGATCTCGGGCCCGCACCAGACCGAAACCCAGGCGTGGCTGGCGTCGGCGCCGACGAGCTTCTCGTCGGGCTTGGCGTCCGGCTGCGGTTGCGCGGCGTGGGTTTTCAGATAACCCGAAACATAGCGCGCCGGCAGGCCGAGGCCGCGCAGGCCCGACAGCATGGCGTGGGTGAAGTCCTGACAAACGCCGTGGCGTCTTTCCATGATCTCGGACACCGGCGTGGTGATGGTGGTCGAGCCGGGCGCATAGGCGAAATCCTGTTTGATGCGTTTGGCCAGGTCGAAGGCGGCGGCGATCATGGTGGCGCCGGGCGCGAAACTCCCGGCGGCATAGGCGGTGGCGGCCGGATCGATCGGCACCAGGGGCGATGCGTAAATGAACTCCGCCGCCTCCGGGTATTCCGGGAAGGCGTCCGCCCGCAGGCCGTCGCGCACGGTCTCCCACGCGGGGGCGGCGGACTCCGGCGTCCAGGTCGGTGCGGTGACCTCCACCAGCGTCTTCTGAACGACGGCGAATTCGGTATGGGCGGTCTCGATCGAGAAGTGATGCAGGCCGTTGCCGAAGTGATCGCTGAACGCCATCGCCCAGGCCGGCGTCGGCGTGACATCGAGGGAATGTTCGATCCGCCGCTGCAACGCGTTGTTGACCGGCGACAGGCGCGCGATATGCATGCCGATATCGACCGGCAGGCTGTAGGTATAGCGGGTCTCGTGGCGGACAGCGTAGCGCTTCATGACGCAGCCCGGTCCTCGTCGCCATCGCGCGCGGCGAACACCACGCTGCGGGCGATCTTGATATGGGTGAAGAAGCTGCGGGTCAGCATGTCCGAAAGGGAGATCAGCTCGCTGCGGCAGGTGCGCGCGCCCACGCCGAGCCCTTCGGTGAGCGCGTCGAACCGATCAGGGGACAGGTCGGCGAGCGGCGTGGGCGCCCGCAAGGATTCCAGCAGCCGGTCGACCAGCTGCTTTTCCTCGGCCAGCGGGTCGTGGCCTATCAGGCCGTCGAGTTCCTTGCGCAGGGCCTCGAGCTGGTAAGCGAGGCCGCGCGGGTTCCGGGCTTCGGTGAGGACGATGTCGGTGGCCGCCAGCGAGTAGGAGTCCATCGGGAACCGCTTGCGGTGGGTCATCACCGAGTCGCACAGCTCGAGCAACAGGCGCACGCTGGCCTCCACCCGCGCCGGGTGTCCGCCGAACATGGTGTCGACCGCATTGCAGATCTGGATGCCGCGCTCGATGCGCCGGCCGATTTCCAGGAAGCGCCAGCCCATGCCCCGGGTCATGTTCTCGGCCGCCGTGCCGTTGAAGGCGCTCAGCGCCATCAGCATGGCGTCGACGGACCCCAGCAGGGAATCGAAGTCGTCGCCGGCGGTATGGGCGAGCGGCCGCGTCAGCACGCTGACGATGCGCCACATGTCCTGGGACAGGCGGTCGCGCAGGGAAACGGCGATCTGACGCAGCGAGCCCTGGTAACGCGCGACGCTGCCGTTGGGCGTCATGCTGGTGACCACGCTCATGGTGAACACCGCGCCGTCCACCGGCGCCCTGGAATCGTCGGCACCGATCCATCCGCCGTTATGGAGCAGGTGGGCCAGCAACTGTAGTTCGGCCGTTTCCCGCGGGCTCGGGTTCCCGCGCACCAGGCGCGTGACCGTGGACCGAAGCTGGCGCGCGCCCGCATCCAGGCGCTCGGCATACCGGCCCAGCCAGAACAGGTCGTCGGCGACGCGGCTGCCGACGGCGTCGGGCACTTTGTGGGTCTTGCGCAGTTCCACCAGGCTTTCGGCGTGGCTGCCTTCCTCGGCAGGCTCGTCCTTCAAAATCCAGACATCTTTCACGATGCCGCCGAGGTGCAGCGCCTGGCGCTGGTCGTCGCTGTTGGCGATGCGCGCGACGCCGCCGGGCACCGGGCGCCAGGTGTCGCCCGCCGAGAACGCGCCGACCCGCAACACCACCGGGCGCGGCTCCAGACCGTTCTCGGAGAAGGCGGGTACGCGGCTGTGCATGACGCGCTCCACCGCCACATATTGACCCGGGGCGGCGCGCAACGCGGCCAGGTGTCCCGCCAACTCTTGGTCGGTGCTGCGCGCGAGGTCGAGCGGCGCGATCTCGGGATGGAACGCCTGCTGCAGAACGAATTTCTCGGGCGTGTTGAGGACTTCCTCCAGCGGCGCCTTCTGGCCGCACCACCATGTGGTGACGGCAGGCAGGGTCAGTTCCTCGCCCAGCAGTTTGCGGGCGATGGCGGGCAGGAAGGGCGCGAGGCCGGGGGTCTCCGCCACCGCCGTGCCCGGCAGGTTGAGCAGCACCACGTTGCCCGCGCGGACCGCCGCCACCAGGCCGGCGACGCCCAGCGCGGAATCGGCGCGCAATTCCAGCGGATCGCAATATTCGCCGTCGACGCGGCGGTAGATCACATGCACGCGCGCCAGGCCATCGAGGGTGCGCAGGTACACCAGACCCTCGCGCACCGTAAGGTCGGAGCCCTGCGCCAGCGTGATGCCGAGTTCCTGGGCGAGCAGCACATGCTCGGGATAGGAAGCGTTGTGCGGGCCGGGCGTCAGAAGGACGATGCGCGGGTTGTCGTCGAGCTTGCCCCCGATCGCCTGCAGGCTCGCCTGCCATTCATCGACGGCGGGTTGGAGGCGGCGGACGGCCGCGTTTCGGAAGGCTTCCGGGAAACTGCGCGCGGCGACGCTGCGGTGGCGCAGCGCATACCCGACCGCGCCCGGCGCCTGGGTGCGGTCCGCCAGGACACGCCAACCACCGTCGGGCATGCGCACCAGGTCGGCGGCGTAGAAATGCAGGGGCGGCGCGAGCGGGCTGGTGACGAAGCGCACCGGGCGCAGGAATGCGGGATTGTTGAACACCAGGAACGGCGGCAGCAGTTTGTCGCGGATCAGCGTCTGCGGCCCGTAGATATCCTCGAGAACCAGGTTCAGGAGCTTGGCGCGCTGTGCCATGCCCGCCGCGATCCCTTGCCACTCCGCGTCGGGGATGATGAGCGGCAGGAGGTCCATGCCCCAGTGGGGCGTGGGCTCCGCGCCCTCGGTAAACAGGTTGTCGGCGGCGGCGAGATGGCCGGCCGCGCGCGCCTGCTTCTCGCGCAGCATCTCCGGCGGCATGCCCCAGACCAGCGCCATGAGGTCGCGCCAGTGCGGACGCAACGCCCGCCTGCCCGACACCATCTCGTCGTAGGCGACAAGGGCCGTGGGGAGATGTTCCGCCGTCATCGCTTACGGATTGGCGCGAAGGTCTAAAGTCACGGGGTGCTCGCCGGCCTGGATCCCCGGCAGCGGCGTGAATTCGCCGATGCTGTGGCCGAACGGGTAGAAGCGGGCGCGGCGGCGGGTTTCGGCCTCATTGGCGTTGACCGGGAAGCGCTCGAAGTTGCGTCCGCCCGGGTGGCTGACGTGATAGGTGCAGCCGGCGATGGAGCGTCCGGCCCAGGAGTCGTAGATGTCGAAGGTCAAAGGCGTGTTCACCGGCAGGGTCGGATGCAGGGCGCGCGGCGGCTGCCAGGCCCGGAAGCGGATACCGGCGACATATTCGCCTTTTTTGCCGGTGGCGCGCAACGGCACCCGACGGCCGTTGCAGACCAGGGCATGGCGTTCGTCCGTAAAGCCTTCCAGTTTCACCTGGAGCCGTTCGAGAGAACTGTCCACGGCGCGCGAGGTTCCACCGGGCGCGGAATCCTCGCCCAGTACGTGCCAGGGCTCCAGGGCCTGGCGCAGTTCCAGGCCGACGCCACGCGCCGCGATTTCGCCGATCAGCGGGAACCGGAACGCGTGATGGGCGTGGAACCACTGCGGATCGAAGCCGTAGCCCGCGCGGGATAGATCGTCCAGCACGTCGGCGAAGTCGCCCGCGCAGAAATACGGCAGCATGAATTCGTCATGCAGGCGCGTGCCGTAGCGGGCCAGCGGCCGGTCATAGGGCTGCTGCCAGAACAGGGCCACCAATGCGCGCAGCAACAGTTGCTGGGCGAGGCTCATGCGCGCATGAGGCGGCATTTCGAAGGCGCGCAATTCGAGCAGGCCGAGCCGGCCCGCCGCGCCGTCGGGCGAATACAACTTGTCGACGCAGAATTCGGTGCGGTGGGTGTTGCCGGTCACGTCCACCAGCACGTCGCGGAAAATCCGATCCACGAGCCACGGCGGTGAGGCCGGTGCGCGGCGCAACGCATCGAAGGCGAGACCCAGCTCATAAGTGGAATCGTCACGCGCTTCGTCCACGCGGGGATGCTGGCTGGTGGGGCCGAGGAACAGGCCCGAAAACAGGTAGGACAGCGACGGGTGATTGTGCCAGTAGCCCACCAGGCTCTTCACCAGGTCGGGGCGGCGCAGCAGCGGTGAGTCGGACGGCGTCGGGCCACCCAGGACGATGTGGTTGCCCCCGCCGGTGCCGACATGCCGGCCGTCGAGCATGAATTTTTCCGCGACCAGGCGTTCGGCGCGCGCCTCTTCATAGATGATGTCGGTCGCGGCGGCGAGGTCGCGCCAGGAGCCCGACGGATGGATGTTGACCTCGATCACGCCGGGGTCGGGCGTGACGGAGAATTTCCGCAGACGCGGATCGTTGGGCGGCAGGTAGCCTTCGAGCATCACCGGTTGGTTGCGCGCGGCGGCCACATCCTCGACGGCGGCCGCGAGGTCGAGATAGTCCTCGGTGCTGTCCAGGGGCGGCATGAAGATATGCATCAGCCCGTCGCGTACCTCCACGCACAGGGCGGTGCGCACCACGCTGGCATCCGACACGCCGGGCCTCGGCGGTTCCGGCTCGCGCGGATCCTGCATCTTCAGGCGCGCGGCGGACCGCGCGAGCGGCGGCAACTCGGACATGGGATCGGGTGGCGTGGGATAAGTGTGATCGCCGGGCGCGGCCCAGGGCAAGGAGTCCAGAGGCAGGCGGTAACCCATGGGTGAGTCGCCGGGATGCAGGTACATGGCTTCCCGGCGCAGGAACCACGGGCCGCTTTTCCAAACCCGGTTATCGTCCACATATATCGTTCGCAGCGGCAGGGCGTAGCCGGCCACTTTCTCCAGGCCCTGGTCGAACAGGCGGGCGAAACGCGCCCGTTCCAGGGGGTCTTTCAGCTGGCTCTTGAGGGGGTCAACATTCACCGGCAGGCGCCGTTCGCGCCACATATAGTACCAGACGTCTTCATGAGCGGCGGCGGCGTAAGCCGGGTCGACGCCGAGACGCGCCGCGAGATCACGGGCGAAGCCGCCGGCATCGTCGGGTGTGAGCGCGGTGTTCCGGCTTTCGTCCGCCGCGAACAAGGCGGGATCGCGCCAGACAGGTTGGCCGTCCTTGCGCCACAGGCAGGTAAGTGCCCAGCGCGGCAATTGTTCGCCCGGATACCATTTGCCTTGGCCGTAATGCAGCAGATAGCCCGAGGCGAAGCGCCCGGCGAGGCGGCGCAGCAGGCCGCCGGCGTAACGGCGCTTGGTGGGGCCGAGGGCCTGGGTGTTCCATTCGCCGCCGTGGGGATCGTCCGCCGCGACGAAGGTGGGCTCGCCGCCCATGGTCAGGCGCACATCCAGGCGTTTGAGATCGGCGTCGACCCGTTCACCGAGCGCGTTGACCGCGGCCCAGGCCTCATCGCTGTAAGGGTGCGTGACGCGCGGCGCTTCCGGCAGGCGCCGCACGTTCATCTCGAAATGAAATCTGGTCTCGACCTTTTCCGCGAAGCCCGAGATGGCCGCGGCGCTCTGCGGTTCGGGCGACGCCGCCAGCGGGATGTGGCCCTCGCCGGTCAGCAGGCCCGACGTGGGATCGAGGCCGATCCAGCCCGCGCCCGGCAGGTAGACTTCGCACCAGGCGTGCAGGTCGGTGAAGTCGGCCGGAACGCCAGCGGGGCCGTCCAGCGGCTTCTGGTCCGGCACCAGCTGGATCAGGTAGCCCGAGACGAAGCGCGCCGCGAAACCGAGGTGGCGCAGGATGTGCACCAGCAGCCAACTGGTGTCGCGGCACGAACCTTTGCGCGACGTGAGGGTTTCCTCCGGCGTCTGCACGCCGGCTTCCATGCGGATGACGTAGCCGATGTCCTGCTGCAGTTTCTGATTCAACTCGACCAGCGCGTCCACCGTGCCCTTGGGGGTGGGCCGCACCAGGTCGAGGTATTTTGCCAGGATGGGACTGAGCGGTGCGAGTTTGCGGAACGGCGCCAGTTCCTCGTCGAGGCTCGGGTCGTAGGTGAACGGGAACCTCTCGGCGCTGGGTTCCAGGAAGAAGTCGAACGGATTGATCACCGCCATGTCGGCGATCAGATCGACCGTGACCGAGAACACCCTGGTGCTTTCGGGCACCACCACGCGGGCGAGGAAATTGCCTTGCGGATCCTGCTGCCAGTTCAGGAAGTGTCCGGCGGGTTCGATCTTAAGGCTGTAGGCCTCGATCGGCGTGCGGCAATGCGGCGCCGGCCGGAGACGGATAACCTGCGGGCCCAGGGCGATCAGGCGTGGGTAGCGGTATTCCGTGTGGTGGCGAAGGGCGACCTTGATGCTCAACGGTTGCTCCCTTCGCGGCCCTTCAATGCGCGGCGAGAATCAGGTTCTTCACGACCGGGTAGATCTGGTTGTGCCACTTCTTGCCGCTGAACACCCCGTAATGTCCCGCGCCGGCCTGCAGGTGGTGCTGCTTGAGGTGGGGACGCAGGTTGCGGCACAGGTCGTGGGCCGCGGCTGTTTGACCGACCGCGCAGATGTCGTCACGCTCGCCTTCGATGGTCAGCAAAGCCGTGCGGCGGATGGCGCCGGGATCGACCTTGCGCCCGCGGTACGTGAGTTCGCCCAGCGCCAGTTCCGGCGTCTTGAACACGCGCTCGACGGTCTCCAGGAAGAACTCGCCCGCGAGGTCGATCACCGCGAAGTACTCGTCATAGAACGTCATGATCGGTTGAGCATCGCCGCGGCGGCCGTGGGCGAGGTGGTCGTACATCTCGCGGTGCGCCTTGGCGTGGCGCTCCATGTTCATGGACATGAACGAGAACAACTGCAGGAAACCCGGGTACACACGCCGGCCCTGGCCCGCGAGGCCGAGAGGAACCGGATGGATCAGGTTGCCCTCGAACCAGTCGATATCGTGATCGGAGGCGAAGATGTTGACCGAGGTGGGATTGATGCGCACGTCCACCGGCCCGGCCATGAGGGTCAGGCTCTTGGGCGTGGCGGGATCCTTATCCTCGGCGAGCAGCGAGACCGCCGCGAGCGCCTGCACGCATGGCTGACACACCGCGAGCACATGGCCGCCAGGCCCGATGGCGCGGATGAACCGCAGGACGTAGTCGACGAAATTGTCGAAACCGAACGCGCCCGCCGACATGGGAACGTCACGGGCGTTCTTCCAGTCGGTGAGATAGACGTCGTGATCGGCCAGCGCGGTCTCCACCGTGTGCCGCAGGATGGTGGAGAAGTGGCCCGACAGCGGCGCGATCAAAAGCAATTTAGGTTGGGGCGCCGCGTGGTTCTTGGCGAAATGCAGGAGATCGCAAAAAGGGAGCGAGAGCGCGACCTCCTCCCACACCGCCACGCTCTTGCCGCCGACCTCGACATGGTCGATGCCGTAAGCCGGGCGTTCGTGCGTGACCGTGGAGCGCACCGCGACTTCCAGCATGGCGGCGGTGGTTTGTCCCAGGCAGCTGGCGTCGAAGGTCTTGAAGGTATTGCCGCCGGTGAGAGCGAATCTCGCGGCCATGCGCAAAGGTTCAAGGGCCGCCGTGGTGGCGTGATAGGCCTGATAAAGCATACGAATTCCAAATCCCCCGCGTACTGAACGCGACGGTGTTAATAAACGCTAGTGCTTTTTATGCTGCGCCGCAATATCATATCTCGCAGGTGCGCTATAACTTTCAGGTTTAAAGGAAACCCATGGCCCGCGCGGTACTGACGATTTCCAGCAAAAACTATTCATCCTGGTCGTTGCGCGGCTGGCTCCTGTGCCAAATGGCGGGCCTGGAAGTGGAGGAGAAGAGGGTCTCCATCGAGGATAATCGCGCCGAACTGCTGCTGCTGGCGCCCTCGGTGCTGGTACCGCGCCTCAATCATGACGGCGCTAGCGTGTGGGACACCCTGGCGATCGCGGAGTATCTCGCCGAGGTGTTCCCCAATGCCGGCCTGCTGCCGGCCGACCGCCTGGCGCGTGCCCACTGCCGTTCGATCTCTGGTGAAATCCACTCAGGGTTTCATAACCTGCGCTCGGCGCTGCCCATGAACCTCAAGGCGCGCCACACCGCTTTCAAGGTGTTCGCCGGCGCGCAAGCCGACATCGACCGCATCAATACTATCTGGGCGGAGTGCCTGCAAAAATACGGCGGGCCGTTTCTGTTCGGGCCGCCGACCATCGCCGACGCCATGTACGCGCCGGTGTGCACGCGTTTCGTCACCTATGGCGTGGCGATGTCGGGCCCCGCCAGTTCCTATTGCCGCACGATCATGAGTTGGGCGCCGATGAAGGAATGGATCGCGGCGGCGAAGGAAGAGCCCGAGGAAATGGAAGAACTCGATTTTGAATTCTAGCCACCTTCCGCAGTGGGAACTTCTAAGCGCCACGCGAGGTCAACGGCAAGATTCCCAGGCGGCAGAATGTGCCTCAAGGCCCCTGAAGCAACAGCTTTATGGCCGCGATCACCCGTTCAAGAGACCAGCCGATACACCGGCTTGTATTCGCCCGAGAGCTTCATGCGCCGATCGGCGACAAACTGCTTCAGCAGTGCGTCCAGGGACTGCATGATTTTGGGATCGGCGTGGATCTTGAAGGGGCCCTTCTCGGCGATTTGGCGCACGCCGCCTTCCTTGATGTTGCCGGCGACGATCGCCGAGAACATACGCCGCAAATCCACCGCGCGGTCGTGCACCGGTTGATCGAAATTCGCGTGCAAGGCCGCGACGCTCTCGTGTGTGACCTGGAACGGCAATTGGAATCCGCGCGGAATCGCGAGCGTCCAGTTGAAATTATAGGCATCGCCCGTGGACTGGCGATGCGCCTTCACCGCCTTCAGGCCGCCGGCAATGACGCGCGCCACTTCCGCCGGATCGTCGACGATGATGCGGTAGCGCGCCTGGGCGGCAGGGCCAAGGGTGAGGCCGATGAAGGCGTCGACCTGCTTGAAGTAATTGGCCGCCGCCTTGGGCCCGGTCAGCACCACCGGCATCGGCTGGTCGGCGTTGCCGGGGTCAAGCAGTAAGCCAAGCAGATACAGAATTTCCTCGGTGGTGCCGACCCCGCCCGGGAAGATGATGATGCCGTGGCCGAGGCGCACGAACGCCTCCAGGCGTTTCTCGATGTCCGGCAGGATGACGAGGTGGTTGACGATCGGGTTGGGCGGCTCGGCGGCGACGATGCTGGGTTCGGTCAGGCCGATGTAGCGGCCGTTGTAGATGCGCTGCTTGGCGTGGGCGATGGTGGCGCCCTTCATGGGCCCCTTCATCGCGCCCGGGCCGCAGCCGGTGCAGACATTCAGGCCGCGTAAGCCGAGCTCATATCCCACCAGCTTGGAGTAGTCGTATTCCTCGCGGCTGATGGAATGGCCGCCCCAGCACACCACCATGTCGGGGCCGGACAGGTTCTTGAGCACGCGTGCGTTGCGCAGGATACAGAACACCGCGTTGGTGATGCCCTCGGGATCGGTGAGGTCGAAACGGTTGCTCTCGACCACTTCGTTGGCGATATAGACGATGTCGCGCAATACCGCGAACAGGTGTTCCTTCACGCCCTGGATCATCTCGCCATCCACAAACGCTATGGCGGGTGCGTTGTCGACTTCGAGCTTCACGCCGCGCGCGTCCTGGACGATGCGCAGGTCGAAATCCTTGAACTTGTCGAACAGCTCCGTGGGTTCGTCGCTGTAGCTGCCGGAATTCAGTACCGCCAGTGCGCAGCGGCGTAGCAGCGGGTAGAGCCCGCCCTGGCCACGGTCCAGCAGTTTGGCGACCTCTTCGTGCGAGAGATTCTCGAGGCTGCCGCGCGGCGTCACGCGGGCGGCGACGAGTTCGGCGGTGCCGACGACGGGCGTGCCGGGCAGAGGCGAATCCGTGCCCAGGTCGAGCGTGGGAGTAGGAGCCATGTAGAGTTGCTTTCCGGTATGTGTACCTGGAGTCTGCACTATTGGGCGGTGTTTGATCCAGGTTAATGAAGCGCGAGCTTCCCGCAAGGCCCTGCCGACACCTCACCGTCGGGGCGGCTTTGACCTGCGCACGGCAAAAAGCGTCATGCCTCGCCCGCGGGCGGCAGACGAGCCCGGACAGGAACAAGTACGACCGGTCGTCCTGCTCCAGCATCACCTTGCGGACATTCCGAAGAGCGTCGGGGGATGGCTTGGCGGCCGGTCTTCGTGCGCTGTTCGAATCGCGCGCGCTGGCGTTAGGCACAGTGCGTGCCCTGGCAACGCAGGCAACCACCTGCGGGATAGGCACATTGCAGCCCGGCGTGCGCGAACGGGCGCACACCGGATGAACCGCGTCCGGATCTCCTGGAAGGAAGCTAACCCCCGATATTAACCGCCGCATTCAATTGGGTTAATGTCGGTGTTTCTTAGGCAAGCACGGCGGATGTGTTTCGGTGGTCGTGGCATGAAGGTCGTACTGCTGGCGTGGTTGCTGTTCTGCCCGATCGCGGCGCAAGCCGCCGATGGCGCTCTCGCTGCCGCCCTGGGGGCGGTGACCGCGAGCCAGCCTGATACCGAGGCCGAAGCGCGCGCGATGCGCGACGCCATCATTGCCGCGCGCAAGGCGCCGCCACCCGCGCCGCAGGACGCGGTGGCAAACGCCACGGCGGCGGAAACCGCAGCGCTCGGCGCCAGGCAGCCGGCCGATTTCGCCGCCGCCGCCCGCACGATGGGGCTGGCGGCGCGAGCCGCGCCGTGGGTTGCCGAGTATCACTTCAAGCGCGGCGGTTATCTCGCCAAGGCCAATCTCCATGCCGCCGCCGCCCGCGCGTTCGACCTGTATCTGCAGGCGGCGCCAGACGCCCGCGACCGCGTGCAAGTGCGCTCGCTCATCACGGCCCTGCGACAGCGGCCGCCGGCGGAAGAACAGCATCGTATCCCGGGCACGGAGTTCCGTGACTGCCCTAAATGTCCCGAAATGGTGGTGGTGCCGGCAGGGCGCTTCACCATGGGCAGCCCTGTTCAAGAGGCCGGGCGTTTCGATTCTGAAGGGCCGCAACATCAGGTGTCCTTGCACGCCTTCGCGCTCGGGAAATATCCGGTGACGGAAGAAGAGTTCACTACGTTTCTCGCCGCCACCGCCTATCAGCCCGCGCCGTGCAATCCCCTGCTCGACAAAACCTGGCGCTCGCCGGGAAACGGCCTGGTGTTTCCGCCGGGGCAGGCGGATCTCCCGCGCCAGCCGGCGGTGTGCGTGAACTGGAACGACGTTCAGGCCTATATCGCCTGGTTCAACAAGACCGTTCCGGCCGGCGCGGATCTCTACCGCCTGCCCAGCGAAGCGGAATGGGAATACGCGGCGCGCGCCGGCACTGCCACCGCGCGCTGGTGGGGCGAGGCCTTGGGTATTGGCAACGCCAACTGCCAGGGCTGCGGCAGCCAGTGGGACAACACCCTGATCGCGCCGGTCGGCAGTTTCCGGGCCAACGCCTTCGGCCTCTACGACATGCTGGGCAACACCTGGGAGTGGCTGGCGGATTGCTGGAACGAGAACTACGGCGGCGCCCCCGCCGACGGCAGCGCTTGGCTTGCGGGCGATTGCACGCGGCGCGTGATGCGCGGCGGATCGTGGAGCAACCTGCCCACCTTCATTCGCTCCGCCGCCCGCAGCCGCAGCGACGCCGGCGGCGCGGACTTCGACTACTCGGGTTACGTCGGCTTCCGCCTGGCGAAGAGCCTTTAGCGCCTTGCGTCGCGGGTGTTGAGGTCGACGACCATTTCCCCGGTGATGGCGAAGGTGCCGCGCGGGAATTGCAAAGGCGAGGATAGCAACGCGGCGTTGCGCGCGGCGATGGCCAGCGCGTGCAAAACCTTGTCCTCGCCGCCATCGTTCACCGGCACCGCCGCCAGGACGATGCCGTCGCGCCCAATCCGGATACGCAAGCTCACATGGGCATCGGGGGCGTCGGGGCCGATCTGCCAGCGCCGCGTGATCTGCACGCGAATGAAGTCTTCCAGACTGGCGGTGCCGGTGCCGCCGGCGTCCGCCGCATCGAGCACGCCGCCCGCGCCGTCCGCCGCGCGCGGCGCCGCGCCGCCGTGCGCAGCTTCTTCACCGTCGAAAAGGTCGCCGACCGCGCCAGTGGCGTCGGGGCCCGCCACGGATGGCGCGGGCGGTGTCTCGTTGCCTTTCCTGGCCGGCGTGCCGGGTGTCGCGCCATCCGCGCCGACGGGCGTTTGCGCGACCGGGGCAACCGGGGCGGCGTGCGCGGCGCCGGCCGGAGCATCCGGGACGCTGCTTCCGGGGGAATTGTCCGCGACCAGACTCACGACCAGTGCGAGCGTCTGCGGCGCCTTCACGTTCTCCAGCCCCGGCCATGACAGCAGCAGCGCGATGGCGATGCCGTGCCCGGTCAGGGACAACAGCAGGCCCGGCGCCATGCCGCGCCGCCGCCATATCCGCCGCACTCCCACGCGAAGGCGTTTGATCGTCATGAGATGAGCTTATGCGATCCCTTGCGCGGAGTCAGACCGGAGGTGGCCGGGCCTGGACGCGTGAGGCGCAGATGCGCGGGCGCCCGCGGCGCCGAATTCCCCGTCCAACGACAGTGGAATTCCGCACGCACGGGCGACCTCTTGCGCGCGGGCCGGGTGGCCCGCTGATGGCGTTACGACGAAGTCCGTTCGAACGTCGCGTCGATGGTCTGGCCGCTGGGCAACTGGCAGCCGCCCATGCCGCCGCCGGGCATGCCGTAACTCGGGTTCCTCAGGTCGAAGGTGCAGCGCATGTGGGTGTTGTTGGGGCCTTCGAGGTTGGCGACCACGCGGCCGCTGTATACCGTGACGAAGGCGGTCTGCGGGCCCCAGGAGTTCCAACCGCCCCACGCGCCCCAGCCGCCGAATCCGCGATGACGCCAGCCATAGCCGACGCCGAATCCACCGCCCCAACGCGGGCCGGCCCACGGCGGACCCCAACCGACCCACAGGGGATCGAGGTCCGCTACCTGGGTTTCGTGCGAGATCTGGAAATAGCGCCCGCTATAGGTTTCGCCGTTGCTGAGCTGCGCGGTCATGACGCCCGAGCGTCCGCCGCCCGACTGCCAGGTCATGGTGGCGCGCAGGTCGCCGGAGGGCGTGCTCGCCACGCCGACACCGCTGGTGGGCGCGCAGGCCGCGAGTCCTGCGAAAGCCGCACCGGCCGCGATCATGGCCGCTGTATTCTTCAAGGTCTTCATGACATCACCGTTGGTGTTTGAATGCGCTGGCGCGCGAACAGTCCGCGCCAGCGCATTTATAAGAGCAGACGCCTGATGGGGGCCGTTCCTGCGGCAGTCTAAAATCTAACGTGTAATTGTGGCCAATCTAGAGTGTGAGTGTGGCCGTTTTTCGGCACTACTTCTTGAGCGGTTTGCCGAATCCAACACCTTTGGTGGTGAACTTCTGGGTTTTGTGTTTGCGGCCGAAGCGTTTGCCTTCGCCGCCGGTGCCGCCGGTTCCCGCCGGCTGCCATGACGGCACCAGTTGGTGTTTGCCGGGGCCGATCAGGTCGGCGCGGCCCATCCGTTTCAGGGCTTCGCGCAATACGGGCCAGTTCTCGGCATCGTGATAGCGCAAGAAGGCTTTGTGCAAGCGCCGCTGCTTGAGGCCTTTGATGGCGCCGACGCGCTCGGACGTGCCGCGGCGGATTGGCCGCAGCGGATTCACGCCCGAATGGTACATGGCGGTCGAGATCGCCATGGGTGAGGGCAGGAAGGTCTGCACCTGATCGGCGCGGTAGCGGTTCTTCTTCAGCCACAAGGCGAGGTTCATCATGTCCTCGTCGGTGGTGCCGGGATGGGCGGCAATGAAGTATGGGATCAGGAAGTATTCCTTCCCGGCCTCGCGCGCCGCCTGGTCGAACAATTGCTTGAAACGGTCGTAGGCGCCGATGCCGGGTTTCATCATCTTGGACAGCGGTCCGGCCTCGGTGTGTTCGGGCGCGATCTTGAGGTAACCACCGACGTGATGGGTCACCAGCTCCTTCACGTAAGCCGGACTCTTCACGGCGAGGTCGTATCGCACGCCCGAGGCCACCATGATTTTCTTGATCCCGGGCAGGGCGCGCGCCTTGCGATAGAGCTGGATCAGCGACTCATGGCTGGTGTTCAGGTTGGGGCAGATATCCGGGAACACGCAGGACGGCTTGCGGCACAAGCTCTCGGTCTGTTTGTCCTTGCACGCCATGCGGTACATGTTGGCGGTGGGGCCGCCGATGTCCGAAATGATGCCCGTGAAGCCGGGCACCTTGTCGCGTACGGTCTCGATCTCCTTGAGGATCGATTCCTCCGACCGGCTCTGGATGATGCGGCCTTCGTGTTCGGTGATCGAGCAGAAGGAGCAGCCGCCGAAGCAGCCGCGCATGATGGTGACCGAGAACCGGATCATGTCCCAGGCCGGGATCTTGGCGTCGCCGTAGGAGGGATGCGGCGCGCGGGCGTAAGGCAGGTCGTAGACCTGATCCATTTCGGGCGTGGTCAGCGGGATCGGCGGCGGCGTCAGCCAGACATCGCGGTCGCCGTGGCGTTGCACCAAGGGCCGCGCGTTGCCGGGATTGCTTTCCCGATGCAGGACGCGGCTGGCGCGGGCGTAGGATTCCGGGTCGGACTCGACCTGTTCGAACGGCGGCAGGCGCACAACGCTGTTGGCGCCCGAGGCGCGCGCGCCTTCGTCGCTGGCTTCGATGTCGCCCGCGATAACCTCGGTCCAGCCTTCGGGCGTGGTCTTGATCAGCGCCACGCCGCGCAGGTCGTCCAGCTCCTCGGGCCTTGCGCCCTTGGCCATGCGGTGGGCGACGTCCACCACCGCGCGCTCGGCGTTGCCGTAGAGCAGGATGTCGGCCTTGGCGTCCACCAGGATCGAGCGGCGCACCTTATCCGACCAGTAGTCATAATGCGCGATGCGCCGCAGCGAGCTTTCGATGCCGCCGAGCACGATGGGCACATCCTTGAAGGCTTCGCGGCAGCGTTGGGCGTAAACAATCACCGCGCGGTCGGGGCGTTTGCCGCCTTCACCGCCCGGCGTGTAGCTGTCGTTGTGGCGCAGGCGGCGGTCCGAGGTGTAACGGTTGACCATCGAATCCATGTTGCCGCCGGTGATGCCGAAGAACAGCGTCGGCTTCCCCAAGGCGGCAAAGGCGTCGGCGCTCTGCCAGTCGGGTTGGGCGATGATGCCGACGCGGAAACCTTGCGCCTCCAGCAAGCGGCCGATGATCGCCATGCCGAAGCTGGGATGGTCGACATAAGCGTCGCCGGTCACCAGGATGATGTCGCAGGCATCCCAGCCCAGCGCGTCCATCTCGGCGCGGCTCATCGGCAGGAAGGGGGCGGTGCCAAAGCGCTGCGCCCAATATTTGCGATGGGAAAACAATCCCTTGGGGGGCGGTGCCTGAGCCTCGCGGGTTTGGGCCTGGACGGCGGTCATAAGGCGACCTTGTGCGGGAAGGCGGTCAAACAGTCAATTGCGGGCGGTATTTGTGGCCTGCATCAAGGCCTTGCCACCCCTGTCGGATGAGATGTTTGCCATCTTGGGCAAAGCTGATAGCTAAACCGCCGCCCCGGTTCACCTACCTTATATACGTCCATGCAGGCTTTTCTGGTTTCCACCGGCGTCGTCGCGGTCTCCGAGATCGGCGACAAGACCCAGTTGCTGGCTTTGCTGCTGGCCGCCCGGTTCAAGCGCCCGTTGCCGATCGTCGCGGGCATCATCGTCGCAACGCTTTTTAACCACACGATCGCGGGTGCGCTCGGCGCCTGGCTCGGCGCTGCTGTCAATCCGGACTACCTGCGCTGGGGTCTGGGAGCGCTGTTCATCGGCATGGGCTTGTGGGCGCTGGTCCCCGATACTCTCGACGACGCCAAGGTGAACGAGGCGGCCACCACCGTCGGGATTTTCTGGATCACGACCGTGGCGTTCTTCCTGGCCGAGATGGGCGACAAGACCCAGTTGGCTACGGCGGCCTTGGCGGCGCGCTTCGCCGCGGTGGTACAGGTGGTGGCGGGTACGACCCTGGGCATGTTGATCGCCGACGTGCCGGCGGTGTTCCTGGGGCACCTGTTCTCGGAACAGGCCAAAGGCTCGTGGGTGCGCTATGTCGCCGCGGCGATCTTCATCGCCCTCGGCGTCGCCACCTTGGTCCCAGGCTTACTTCCGGCGTTCTAGAATCCGCTCGGCGCTCTCGGCCAGGGCCAGCAGCGCATCGTCCTTGCCGCCGGTCATGGATAGTGACAGGCCGACCGGCGCGCCGCCGCGCGGCTGGCACGGCAGCGAGATGGCGCAGTGGCCCATGAAATTCCCCACCGTGGCGTTGCGCAACAGCAGCGCGTTGGTGGCGAGGAATGCGTCCTGGTCCTGAACCGATGCGATAAGCGGCGCCGTGATGGCGGTGGCCGGCATCAGGTAGGCGTCATAGTTCGCCAAGCGCTGCGCGACCGAGGCCTGGAGTTCGGCGCGGCGGCGCATGATCGCGGCGTATGTGTCCTGTGTGATTTTGCCGCCGGCGAGGATGCGCGCGACGATGCGCGGGTCGCACTCCGCCTCGTGGCCGGGCACGATGTCTTTCAGGGCCTGGTAACCCTCGAACATCACCATGGTACCGTTCTTGTGCAGCTCCGGGATCTCGTCGATTTCCGGCAGGTCCAGCGGCACGAGTTCCAGGCCGGCATCGCTCAATAGAGCACACGCGGCATCGACCGCGGCCGCGACCGCGCCGTCCAGGCCTTTGCGCACATAATTGCCGATGACGGCAAGGCGTGCGCGGGATGGAACTTGGGGGCGTCCGGCGCCGGGCTGGTCGCGGATGACATCGAACATCGCCGCGCAATCGGCCACGGAGCGCGCGAGCACGCCAAGGGTATCGACACTGGCTGCCAGGGGATATGTGCCTTGGTTGGTGATCGTGCCGAAGGTCGGCTTGAAACCTGTGATGCCGCATAGCGCGGCGGGAATACGCACCGAGCCGCCGGTGTCGCTGCCGATGGCCGCGGGCACGATCCCGAGCGCCACCGCCACCGCGGCGCCCGACGACGATCCGCCGGGAATGCGGTCGTCGATGAACGCCGGATTGCGCGGCGTGCCGTAATGCGGATTGGTGCCGACCGCCGCGAAGGCGAACTCGGTCATATTGGTGCGGCCGAGATTGATGAAACCGGCGCGCTTGAGCCGCGCGGCGATGGGTGCGTCTTTGGCGGCGGGCGGATTCTTGGCCAGGATCTTTGTCCCGGCCGTCGTCACCTCGCCAACGATATCGACATTGTCCTTGATGCAAGTGGGCACGCCCCGGTACGGCGGGCGTTCGGCGGTGGCGTCGGCTGCCGCGGCTTCGGCCCGCGCGCGCGCATCGGCGCGCGAGGTGAACACATTCCGGGCCGCCGGCTGGTCGGCCAGGCGCAAGGCGGCGTCAACCGCGTCCTGTGCGGTACCTGAGATTTTCAACATATATAGGCGATAGCATGCACTCAAATTGTTGTCGCATCGTTTTTGCCGCGGCGCGCCAAGCGCGCCATCTTTGGATTAGCCGGCCTCCAGCCGGCGGTCGGCGACCACTTTCCGGCAGGATGCTTAGTAGTTCTTGCGCCAGATCAGGCCCAGGTCCGCGCCGGTCTGGGGCGTGGTGGTGGATTGCACCGCCAGCGACCGGCTGAGGCGCCATTCCACCACGATCAGGTGCTGGTTGGTGGTGCCGACGCTTTGCTCCACGCCGACATAAAGCGCGCTGGTAAATTGGTGGCCCAGCACCACGGCGTCACCGCTTTTGCCGCCGAAGCCGACGATGTCCAGGCCGAAGGTCCGCCGCAACATGCCGGACAGCCCGCCCTGCGAAAGGCCGGCGAGGTCGGCGGCGGCACTGGCGAGCTGCAAGGATTCCAGCGGCCCCAACTGTGTGGCGCCCTTACTGAACAGGAGCTGGGCGAGCACTTCGTCCTGGGGCAGGACCGGCACCGAGGACAAGGTGATTTGCGGCTGCGAGGCACGGCCTGAGATCGCCACCGTGGCGGTGACGTCGCCCGATTGGCGCGAGGCGCTCAAGGCCAGTTCCGGGTCGACCTTGCCGCCGCCGGTGAAGGTGATCGAACCGGTATCGAGATCGAAGGACCGCCCCAGGAAGGTGAAGCTGCCGCGCGCGAGGGTGAGCGTGCCCGAGAGGTCGGGGTGGTCCAGGCCGCCTCTGGCCCTGAGGCTGCCGCGCCAGAAAGCCTCCAGCCCCTTGCCCTCGATCCGCAATACGTCGTCGATCGCCAGCGTAATATCGAGCTGCACTGTGGAGGGTTGGCCTGGCGCCGGCGGCGGGCCCACGGCCCTGGCGCGCAAGAGCGGGACTTCGGGCACATAGCTCGCACCGATGCGCATCTCCGAGCGCACCACCTGAAGCCGGCCGGCAAGGGTGCCGGCAAGTGCCGGGCCTTTATAAGTGACATGCCCGGTGGCGGCGGCGGTCACGTCGTCCCGGCGCAGGATGTGGAACGCCGTCAGGTCGCCGCTGGCGTCCACCGACCAGCGGCCCTGTTCGCGGTCCAGGGTCATGGTGCCCTGCGCGGCGATGCGCCCGTTTCCGGTATCCGTCGCCGAGAGCTTTATCGCCATGGCGTAGCCGTTCATCGCGGTGAATTCGGCTTCCAGGCCTTGCAGCGCAGTGCCGGACGCGAGGTTTTCGTACCGCCCCTTCGAGAGCTTCACGCCGCCTTTGACGGCCGGCTGTTCCAAGGTTCCGGTGGCGTTGATATCGACATCGGCGTGGCCCTCCATCAGGTGCTGATCCAACGCGAGGATCTGCCACAGCGGCTTGATCTCGCCGTGCCAGGTGAGCGCACCGGTGATCGGTGCGTTCATATCGAAAGCCAGACGCGGTGCGGTCAAATCCAGACGCGCGGGAAGTTCGGCTTTCAGTACCGCGTCCTCGTCCGATAGGCCGTTCGCCGATCCGTTGATGGTCGCGCGGCCTTGGTGCAGGGCCGCGGTGATCTTGCTTTGGATGTCGGCGCCGGCATCCTTCGCGATGTAATGCGCCGCGAGCGCGAAATCGGCATCGGCGGCCGAGGCGGTGCCTGAAAGCTTGAGCGTGCCGTCGATGACGGTGCGCGCCGCGCCCGGTAATTCCGGGCTGTCGCCAAGCACGACCTTCGCCGCTGCGACTTCGCCGGAAATCCGGTCGGCGCGGCGGTCGAGGGTGAACTGTGCGGTGGCTTCGCCGCCGCTGACGGCGATGCGCGTCGGGGCCAATGACACAGCCGTGGCGGAATAGGCGAAGTGCGTTGGCGCCAGCAATTTGGCCGCGATTCGGCCGTCTTGGAGTGCAAGGCGGCTGAGGTCGGCCGCGACACCGTTGCCGAGAGTCAGGGTGCCGGCCGTATCCAGTGCGAATTTGCGTGACCCCGCGCCAGTGGCTCGAACCTGGACCGCGAGCGCGGAGAACGCGCCATCGGCGGCGACAGTGAGTTGCGCCAGCGGGCGGCCGAGCACGACGCCGTCGGTGGCTTTCACGCGCAAGGCGAGCTTTGGTTTGCCCCAGGCGTCATCGATCACGGCCTGGGCCGACAGACTGTCCGCGGTGAACGTATCGCCGTGCACGCGCGCGGTGGCGAGACTGAGCGCGATGCGTTGCGCCTTGTTGTCCGTGAAGGTTATCGCGAGATCGCCACCGCCGGTGGTGGGCACGCCCAGGGCCGCGGCCAACGGCGCGAGATCGGGTGCCCTCCCCGCGAGCGCGCCGGTGACGGTGCCGGCGCCGGTATTGATCTTGAGCGATCCCGCGAGCGCCGCCGCCAGGGCGGTGGCGCGGCTGTTGGAAAGCGCGAGCGCGGTTTGGGTGTCCTGCGTGAAGTCGGTCGCCACCGTCAGCGGCTGCCCGCGCCATACCGATTCCAAGGTCGCGTTACCCCGCCACAAGCCATGATCGCGTGCGGCCGCGATGGCGGCTTTGACGTCCGTGACCGGAGCTCCGGCCAGGGCGATGCTGGAGGCGGTGGCGGTGAAGTCCGCTTTCAACGCATCGCGCCCGCCCGCGAGGCGCCCTTCCACACGAAGCGGCGCGGAAGCGCCGGCGAAGGCCTCCGGTGATACATCGGCGGCCAGTGTAGTGGTGTGGTGGTCAAGCCCGCGTGCGCCGCGACTCCAGGTGGTGGCGCCCCGGAAGGTGGTTTTGCCGAACGACCCCGTCACGGCGGAGAACACCAAGCGGCCATTCTCATAGATCGCGGGGGATGTGAAATGCATCCTGCCCGCCGCCACCGGCGCCAGCGACATCCCCGGCGGCATGTTGTTCATGTCCGCCGTAATGCGTCCAGCCGCCGCGAAAGGCATGAAAGTCAGGCGGTCGAGCGCGAGATCGATCCTGGTGGATGAGGCGGCGTCCGGCATGCCGAGCAGGCGACCGATCCTGCGCACGGAGAAAGCGCCGGTAATATTGCTCAAGGCTCCGGCGGCCGCGGCGCCGGAGATCGTGGCCGTGATGTCGCCGGCGTCGATCGCGAACGAGGTGACGGTGAATGTTTGTCCGGCGGTTTCCCCGTTCAGCGACCAGGAGCCATCGTCGCCGATGATGCGCGCCAGCTCGGGCACGGCGGATTTCAGCCCGCGCGCAGTGCCTTAGCCGCGCCAAGTCAGGCAGAGCGGCGCGG